>NZ_CP035417.1:3306422-3619635 GCF_004123675.1 Leisingera sp. NJS204
AAGGCTGGGATCATCTTCTTTTCGTCGCCTGCCTGATTTTCCTTACCGGAACTCCCCGGCGCATGGCCCTTGCGGTGACCGGATTCACTGCGGCGCATTCGCTGACGCTGGCGTTTGCCGCCTTTGGTATCCTAAGGGCCAGTGTGGCCCCGGTCGAGGCGGTGATCGCGCTTTCCGTTGCCTTTTTGGCAAGCGAATTGGCTCGGAACAAGCGTGGCACACTAAGCTGGCGCTATCCGATCTTCATCGCTGCACTCTTCGGTCTGTTGCATGGTTTCGGCTTCGCTACGGTGCTGCGTGAAACCGGTCTGCCGCAAACCGAGGCGTTGACGGCGCTGCTGTTTTTCAACCTGGGCGTCGAGATCGGCCAGATCCTCTTCCTCACTGTGACCTTGGCCGCTTGCCAGATGGTGCGGGTGGTTTTTTGCCGGGGTGAGGACCTTGCTGCACTGCTCCAGAAGGTTCAACGGCCTGCGAGCTATCCGATCGGTGTGCTTGCGGTCTACTGGACGCTCAACCGGACAGCGCAATTCTGGGGTTGAGCGGACACAAATCCAGACAAGCGTCTGTCGGAACGGCGGGGTGCGGCGAGTGGCTGACCTGTCCCCCGCGGCAGCCAAGCGGAAGCGGTTAATCCGAACCGAAGAGAGTCTCGCATTCGTTCCAAAGGCAAACGGCATCTGGATTTTGCGCGATCGAAGCCGGCCCTGTTTGACCCGACCCTTTTAAAAAAAGGAGAGATAATAGGTTGCTTTAACCCGGTCAGCCCCGGCTGATGGATCTGTTCTCTCGACAAACCCTTGGAAAGCGACAATAGTCCGTTCCCGCCCCCACCGAAAAGCGGCAGGTATGACAGTTAAAGATTTGGCAGCGCTGACCGACCCGCTTGAACTGGCAAGCATACTCATTGTGGACGATGAGCCGGGCATGCGTAATTTCCTGGTGAAAACCCTGCGTCCATTGTGCCGGCTGGTGGACGAAGCCGAAAACACCGAAGCTGCCGCCGCCCTGCTCAACACCGGGCAATATGACGTGATGATTCTCGACAACATCATGCCTGGCCAGAAAGGCCTCGAATGGCTGGCGGAGCAACGCCGTGACGGCGGCTTTACCGACACCATACTGATCACTGCCTATGCCGATCTGCAAACCGCGATCGACGCCCTGCGCGCCGGTGCGTCGGACTTTATCCTTAAGCCGTTCCGCTCGAACCAGATCCTCAATGCCCTGCGCCGCTGTCTGGAAACCGCCCGCCTTAAGCGGGAAAACATGCTGCTGCGCCGCGAGCTGGAAACTACCGGCGCCGGCCGCCGCCGCCGCCGCGAACTGGTCGGAACCTCCCCCGCAATTGCCCGGGTCTGCGGCACCCTGGACCGGGTCGCACAGGTTTCAACGCCGGTGCTGATCACCGGCGCCTCCGGCACCGGCAAGGAGGTCGCCGCCCGCCACCTGCATATGCGCTCAAATCGCGCCGGGGCGCCCTTTGTGCCAGTGCAATGCGGCGCCATCCCGGCTGATGTGATCGAGTACGAACTGTTCGGCCATGCCCCCGGCGCCTTTCCCGGTGCCCCGGCAGGCCGCGAAGGGCTGCTGGCCTCGGCGCAGGGCGGCACTGTGTTCTTTGACGAAATCGGCGAGCTTAGCCCTTCGGCGCAAAGCACGCTGCTGCGGGTGCTGGAAGACGGGCGCATCCGCCCGATCGGCACCGAACGCACGGTGCAGCTTGATCTGCGCTTTGTGATGAGCTCCAGCCGCGCGCTGGCCGAAGCCGTGAACGCCGGAAGTTTCCGCGCCGATCTGCTGTTCCGCATCAATGTGATCGACATTGCGATGCCGCCCTTGCGCGAACGCGGCTCCGACATAATTGACCTTGCCGAACTGTTCCTGACTGAAATCGCCGCCCAGCTGCAGCTGCCGCCGCTGGTGCTGCCCGCCGGCGTCAAGTCGGCTTTGCTGCGGCATGACTGGCCCGGCAATATCCGCGAGCTCAGGAATTTCATTGAACGCTCCCTGATCTTCGGCGGCTTCTCTCTGGACACGCTGGCGCCCGCCCGGCCTGCGGCCAGTATCCTGCCGCTGGAGGAGGTCGAACGCCGCGAGATCCTGCAAGCGCTGGAGGCCGTTGGCGGCAACCGCAGCGAAGCGGCGCGGCAGCTGGGTGTCTCGCGCAAGACAATCGACCGCAAATGCGCGGCCTGGGGACTGTAAGCCCATGAACCGCCTGCGCCCGCTGCTGCAATCGGTCCGGGTCCGGCTGCTGGTGATTGCCCTGATGCCGATGCTGGTGCTGATGCCGCTGCTGCTGGGTTTCACCACCTGGCGCTGGTCGGACAAAATCGACGGGTTGCTGATCAGCAAGGTGACCGGCGATCTCACCATTGCCGACCAGTATCTGGCGCGGCTGACCGCCACCTCGGGCGAACAGCTGGACGCAGTGGCGCAATCGGTCCGCCTCCGCAGCGCGCTGACGGCGGGCAGCACGGCGGATTTCCTGGCGCAGGAAAAGGCCCGGCTCGGCCTTGATTTCCTGTATCTTACAGGCCCCGGCGGCCAGCCCGGGTTTACCCCCACCGACTGGCCGGTTCTGAGCGGTGCCTTGGCCGGGCGATGGCAAAGCGCCGTCGACATTCTGAACGCCGCCCAGCTTGATACGCTGGTCCCCGGCCTTGCCGCCCGCGCCGCCATCCCGCTGGTCGCAACCGAAGCTGCGGTGCCCACCAGCCGCAGCGCCGAAACCCGCGGCATGATCATTCACTCGGCCGCTCCGGTCACCCTGCCGGATGGCCGTCCTGCGCTTTTGGCCGGAGGGCGGCTGCTGAACCGCAATCTCGGTTTCATCGACACCATCAACGCGCTGGTCTACCGCGAGCAAAGCCTGCCGGAGGGCAGCCAGGGCACCGCCACGCTGTTTCTCGAGGACGTGCGGATCTCCACCAATGTGCGGCTGTTCGAAAACGTGCGCGCCCTCGGCACCCGGGTCTCGGCCGAGGTGCGTGGTCAGGTGCTGGGGCGTGGTGAAATCTGGCTCGACCGCGCCTTTGTGGTGAATGACTGGTACATCTCCGCCTATGAACCGATCCTCGACAGCCGCGGCAGGCGGGCCGGGATGCTTTATGTCGGCTTTCTGGAAACCCCGTTCCGCCAGGCCAAGCGCAGCTCGGTGCTGGCGCTGGGGGGCGCTTTCCTGCTGATCGCTGCCTTGTCGGTGCCGATCTTCCTGCGATGGGCCGGGCGCATCTTCCGCCCCCTTGAGGGCATGAACCAGACCATCGCCCGTGTCGAACAGGGCGACTTCACCGCGCGCAACCGCCCGCAGGCTGCCAGCGGTGAGATTGCCCGCGTGGCCGCCCATTTCGACAGCCTGCTGGACCAGGTTCAGGAGCGCGACCGCCAATTGCGGCACTGGGGCGAAAGCCTTGAAGCCAAGGTCGGAGAACGCACGGCCGACCTGCGCGAGGCAAACCGGCGGCTGGAACAGACCACCGAACGTTTGATTGTCTCTGAAAAGCTTGCCGCGGTTGGTGAAATCACTGCCTCCGTCGCGCATGAGATCAACAACCCGGTGGCGGTGATCCAGGGCAATCTCGACCTCGCCCGCTCGGTGCTGGGCGGCCACGCCGCCCCGGTCGAGGAGGAATTCCGCCTCATCGACGATCAGGTCTACCGGATCGGCGTGATCGTCTCGAAATTGCTGCAATTCGCCCGCCCGGAAGAATACTCCGGCGCCTCCGGGCTGATCTCTCCGGCCGAGGTGCTGTCGGACTGCCTGGTGCTGACCCGCCATCAGCTCGACGCCTGTTCGGTCGAGGCAGAGACCCGTCTGACCAGCACCCGCGAGGTGCGGATGTCGCGCACAGAACTGCAGCAGGTGCTGGTCAATCTGATCCTCAACGCAGTGCAAGCCATGCCCGCCGGCGGCCGCCTGACTCTGACCGCTGAAGATGCCCCGGAGGGCGTGCTGCTGACCGCCACAGACACCGGCACCGGCATTCCGCCCGAGCTGCAGAACCGCATCTTTGATCCGTTCTTTACCACCAAACAGGCGCAGGGCACCGGGCTGGGCCTGTCGATCAGCCACCAGCTGGTGAGTCGCGCAGGCGGGCGGATCACTGTCCAGTCGGAGCCCGGACAAGGCAGCCGCTTCGAGATTTTTCTGCCCTGCCCGGCTGTTGCCTGATCCGGACAATTTGGCGCAAATTTCGGCGCAGCCGCTGTACAGGTGCGGACAAAATGTCCCGGCACCGCCCCGCGGCCCTGACCCCGGCAGACAAAGTGTCACGATAAGCCGTTGTTATTGCTAAATTATTTAATTGACAGCTGTGGCAATCCTCCGCCTTTGTCAAGCCACGGCACATTGCCGAACGCCATTCCGGACCGCCGCAATAGGAGGTTGCAGCAGCCGGAACAGCACAAGGGAGGACAACACATGAGCAACCGATCACCCGGCGGGCTGGGGATCCTGCACAAGGCCCATATCACTGCCGGACCCGGCTTTAACCGCTGGCGCGTGCCGCCGGCATCCATCGCCATCCACCTCTGCATCGGCTCGGTCTATGCCTGGTCGGTCTTCAATCCGCCGCTGACCCGCGAACTGGGGGTGATCGCCTCCAGCGCCGACGACTGGAGCCTGGCTTCGGTGGTCTGGATCTTCTCGGTGGCCATCGTCTGCCTTGGCCTGGCCGCAGCTTTTGCCGGCAAATGGCTGGAAGAGGTCGGCCCCCGCATGGTCGGCGTGGTGGCCGCGCTGCTCTGGGGCGGCGGCTTCATTGTCGGCTCTTTCGGCATATCCAGCCACCAGCTGTGGCTGGTCTATCTCGGCTACGGCGTGCTCGGCGGCTGCGGGCTTGGTCTGGGCTATGTCTCGCCGGTCTCGACGCTGATCCGCTGGTTCCCTGACCGCCGCGGCATGGCCACCGGCATGGCCATCATGGGCTTTGGCGGCGGCGCGATGATCGCCGCACCGGTTAAAGGCTGGCTACTGAGCCTGTACCAGACCGCGCCCACCTACCTTGGCACCCAGGACACACTGCAGACGGTGGTCGAGAACGGCCGGGTGTTTGCCCAGACAGCCCAGGGACAGGTCGAAGTGGTGCTTGCCAGCGCCACCCAGGCAGCTGCCTTTGGCGGCGAAGCCGGCGCCTATGCGGTAGGCACCGGCAGCACCGGCGCTGCGCAGACCTTCATGACGCTTGGCATCGTCTATTTCGTGGTGATGATCCTGGCCGCCTTCCAGTACCGGGTGCCAGCCAAGGATTGGACGCCGGAAGGCTGGACACCGAAACCCGCCGCCTCGGGGCTGGTGACACAGAACGACGTGCATATCGACCAGGCGCTGAAGACACCGCAATTCTGGCAGCTGTGGGTAATGCTGTGCTTCAACGTGACCGCCGGCATCGGCGTGATCGGCGTCGCCAAGACCATGATGTCTGAGATCTTCGGCTCGGTGATGCCGCTGGTGGCGACTGCCGCCTTTGCATCAACCTACGTGCTGATGATTTCCGTGTTCAACATGGTCGGGCGGTTCTTCTGGGCCTCTGCGTCAGACTATATCGGACGCAAAGCCACCTACATGTGCTTTTTCATTCTGGGCACCGCGCTGTATCTGTCGATCCCTTATTTCGCCTCTGCCGCTGCAGCCAATCCGTCGCTGATCTATCTGGCGGGATTCTACCTGGCGACAATGCTGATCTTCTCGATGTATGGCGGCGGTTTTGCCACCATCCCGGCCTATCTGGCCGACATGTTCGGCACCATGCATGTGGGCGGCATCCACGGCCGGCTGCTGACAGCCTGGTCGACCGCAGGGGTTCTTGGACCGCTGGCCATCACCTCGCTGCGGCAGATGTCGGTGACCAGCGCGGTTCAGGATCTGGCAGCCAAAGTCGACCCGGCTGCCTTTGCGGCCAAGTTCGGCGCCCCCGTGGCGCAGCTGGATCAGCTGGTTGCGGCCAAAACCGTGACCATCGCCAAACTGATGGAGATCGCCCCGGCCGGCACTCTGGATCCGACCCCCGGCCTCTACAATACCACCATGTATTGCATGGCGGCGCTGCTGGCGGTGGCCTTCTTTGCCAACCTGCTGATGCGCCCGGTCAAAGAGCATCACCACCATGATGAGCCGGAGCTTCAGGCCGTTCCCGGCGAATAAATCCGCAGCCGAGGCGCCCATTGCGCCCCGGCTATATGATCCCGCAGTTTGATGGTGTGATCCTTGCGTAGGAGTGGACGGAAACACTATGGGACAGACGTCGTGATGGCAGCGCCGCACCCTGTCACCCGGCGGGGTGTTGCACAGCAATGTCCCGGGATACGCAGGCTTCGATCGCAGAGCTGAGCCGGGAGCTTGGCATTACCCCGAAGACGGTTGCGAAGTGGCTGAAAGCTCCATCTCTTTGCAGCCCTTGACCGTACCAGCAAGGTCGCGACGGCACAGCCGGTGGATAAAGCCGATGGCAAAATGGTGTTGGCATTCCTCGAACACCAGCTTGAAACCGTGCCCTGCCTGCTGGCATGCGAAACATTCTTGACAAAACCACTAGGATTTCTTACGGATTCCCGCGCGCCAAACGGGCGCGAATTCAGCAAGACGTGGGCGGATTTTTTTCCGCCGTCAGTCCAGCCACCCCCAAAGAACATGGCCTTCGGAACCTCCTGAGGCAGCCGGCTGGAGAGATGTTGTGACGCTGAGGCTGTGGCTGAAACCTCCGGGTGCCAATCCCGCGCAGCCGATCTGCTGTGGCCTGCTGCGCCGGGCAACTGGAATGACGGTACAGGCGGCGGCCATGCTGCTGGTCACCGCTCTGCCCGCCGCAACGGATACGTTTCCGGTAGAAATACAACACCTGTCCGGCTTGGCCGCCGTGCCTGCCAAACCCGAGCGCATCGTCTCTGTCAGCTTTTTCGGGCATAGTTTTCTGCTGGCCCCGGGCCAGACGCCAATCAATTTGCTCAATTGGTATGGCAACGAGTGCTCCGCCGTGTGGCCTTGGGGCCATGATGCAATGCGAGACGCCCCACGGGCTGAGTTCGGCTCCTATGGCACGCCCTGGCAGGAGATGCTGCACACGCATGGCGCCGCCACAGGAACTTCCGGACGCACCGAGACCGTCATCACCCGGACCGGGAGCCGGGTATCCGCCACCTGCGGGGAGCACCCCGAATTGGAAGGCGCCAGCGCCCCCCTGGCCTGGGCGGGCGGAATTGCCATTATGCTGCTGTGCGGCGCCAGTGTTGCGGTGGCGGGTCCAATTGCCTTTGCCGGGCTGATCGTGCCGCATTTGGCCCGCTGGGCCGCAGGCGCCGGTATGCGCCGGGTGATGCTGTTGCCTGCCGTGATCGGCGCCCAGCTGCTGACCGCCGCCGATCTCTTGCGCCGCTTGCCGCTGTTTCGAGGCAACATGCAGGCCGGTGTGATGACGGCATCAAATTCACGTGGCTCAGCCGGGATGTCAGCGGAATGCTGGCGGAGCGGGGGCAATACTCTGGGTACTCCCTTTTTGTTTGCCTGTGACAAGGCCGAAACCCAGCACCCGCGCGCAGCGCTCAAGCCAGAACGGGCAGATCCTAAAACCAATTACACCGCAGCAAATTGGAGCCAGACATGACCATTCGTATCCCTGCAGCGCTGGCAGCATTTTTGATGCTGACCGCAGCCTGGGCGGCAGCCCAGGAAACCCCTGCCGCGCCGGTGCCGGAGATTGCATTGGACGCACCCGTGGCCTCTGTGCCTCAACTTCCAGCCAGCGCGCCGGGGCCTGAAGTGCCCGAGGGAAGCGGGAACCCGGTGACAGCACACAAGGCCGGCCCGATGCCCCCATCAGTCCCGCCCGCCAGTCAGGATGAATTGACACAGGCGGCACGTGACGCTTCATCCAAGGCCTTGAAATTCCTGCGCGATGGCGGCCCTTCAATCTGGGCGATCGCCGTCTTGTCGGTGATCACAATGGCCCTGATTCTGTGGAAGATCTGGCGCCTGGCGCTGATCGGCGCCTGGTCGCGCGGCAAGGCAGGACAGGCCGTTCAAGCCTTTGAACGCGGCGACCGCACCGCGGCCCGATCCATCGTCAATAACCGGAGCGGAGTGCGGTCCAAAGTCGTCAGCGCCGCGCTGACCGCCGCCGCTGCCCTGCCCGAGGACCGCGCCCGCGAGGAAACCGCCAGGGTGGCCAAACTGCACCTTGCCAGCGCGGCCACCGGTCTTGGCGCGCTGGAGCTGATTGCCACCATCGCCCCGCTTCTAGGCCTGCTGGGCACCGTTCTGGGTATGATTGCAGCCTTTCAGGCGTTGCAAGCGGCCGGCTCCAAGGCTGACCCTGCGCTGCTGGCGGGCGGCATCTGGGAGGCGTTGCTGACCACTGCTGCAGGTATGGCAGTGGCGATCCCCGCCTCTGCCGCGCTGACCTGGTTTGAAGCGGTGATCACCCGCATCCGCCGCGACCTTGAGGACAGTGCCGCCCGTATCTTTATCGCCCATGACCCGCAGCCGATGAAACTGGCGGCCGAGTAGAGCCATGGAGTTCACCGAAACCCTGAAACCGCGGCGCAAGCCAAGCCTGACGCCCATGATCGACGTGGTGTTTCTGCTTCTGGTGTTCTTCATGCTGGCGTCGCGCTTTGGCACCGATGCGGTGCTGCAGCTGCCACTGGCGGCCCAGGGCGGCAGCTACTCGGGGCCGCCGCGGCTGGTCGGAATCGGTGCGGGAAATCTGGATGTAAATGGCGTGCCGGTGGCAGACAGCAACCTGACCCAGGCACTGGCACCGCTGATGGGAAAACCCACCGATATGCTGATCCTGCGCGGCCGCGACGGCGCCGACTTGCAGCGTATCACCGATGTGACCGGGCTGCTGCGGCAGGCGGGCTACAGTAACTTTGTGCTGGTGGAATAAGGAACCGCGCATGGACCTGACAGAGGCGCCCCGCCGTCCGCGGACTGAATCCATCGTACCGATGATCAATGTGGTGTTCCTGCTGCTGATCTTTTTCCTGATGACCTCGCGCCTGGCGCAGCCTGATCCGTTTGAGGTAACCCCGCCGGACGCAGCAATCGAGGCAGACCCCGGAGCCGGGCCTGTGCTGTACATCAATGCCGAAGGCAGGATGCATTTCGATGGGGCCGAAGGCGGCGAAGCCCTCGCACGGCTGGCGGCAGTCAGCGGCGGCACCCCGGTTCTGCAATTGCGCGCCGACGCCCGGCTGGAGGCAACAGCCCTGGCCCGCCTCCTGCGCCAACTGGCGGCAGCAGGCTTCAGCCAGGCTGAACTGGTGGTCCGCCAGCCATGAAACGTGCCGCTGAATTCACCGTTTTTGCCGGCATTGCCGTATTGATCCATGTGTCGCTGTTTGCTCGCGTGCCCGGTTCCGGCGCGCAATCCAGCGGCGCGGGCGGCACGGCGATGGTGTCAATCCAGGCGGCGCCTGAAGCTGTAGCGGAAATGGCCGAGGCCTGGGAGAAGCCGCCGCAGACTTCACCGCAGATCGCAGCCCAAAGCGTTGAACCGTTGCCGCCGGCCAACGTCCCTTCCCTGCCGCAACTGGCACTTGACCTGGCACCGCGGGCTGCAGCACAGATTGCAATACCCGCGCCTGCAAGAACGGACAATCTGCAAATCGACACTGCGCCGCCGTCACCTCCAAAGCCACAGAAACCAGAGCCAAAGCCGGATCCGCAGCCTAAACCCGCGCCTGAACCGCAACCGCAGCAGGACCGTACATCAGAACAGGCCTCGGCCGGCCGGGCCGAACAGCGGGCCGCCGGATCGGGCGGCGGCGCTCAGGCCGGGCAATCCGGCGGAGCACAGGCGGCAACGGCAGAGTCCGGCCGCCGGGCCAAGCTGCGCAGTATCTGGGGCGCCAAGATCCGCGCCCGTGTGGAACGGCGCAAACGCTACCCCGCCGGAACCAGCGGCAAAGGCCAGGTTGTGGTGCGTCTTACCGTCTCCCGGTCAGGCCAGCTGCTGAGCCACCGGATTGCCAGATCCTCAGGTGTCGCAGCCTTTGATCAGGCAGCCCTGCAAGCCGTCGCCCGGGCCGGCAAGTTCCCATCAGCGCCGAAAAAGCTGCAGATCAATCAAATCAGCCTTAACCTGCCTATGAGTTTCTCGAAATAAGCCCCGGAAGGCTGCCGCTCCAGCCAGCCCCGCCGGAGGGCCGGATCCCGAGGCTCAAGGTCAATCCGCAAGTTCCGGCGCAGGCTGGCATAGGCCGCAACCGGTGCACATGGCGTCTTCGGTGTCTCTGATCAATCGCTGCCGGTGTTATTGGCAGACCCCGGGATCGGCTCCCGAACGCTGTCTTGGATCAGCCACAGATGCGTTTTCTGCCGAGGTGTGGCCGCATTGCTGGGCCTGCAACCGCCAGCCGTCGCTTGTCATTCAGCAAATTGCTGCCCTTTGCAGCGCACAGCTGACACCAATTGAAGGCAGCAATTCCGTCCAAAACCGGCGGTGACCGCAGTATAGAATTTCCGTTTCCACACACAATGCAGCTTTTAATTGCTGTCTGCGGGCTTCGTCTCCGAACAGGCCGGGTGCAACTTTGCTGCTTGGCCGCTCACGTAATGCTCACGCAATGTGACCCCGCAAAGGCTTGCCTCGCCTCTCCCGGACCTTAAGGTGGATCCCGTACGCAGCATACTGAGGCCAACGCATGAAAGATCTAGCCCCCGTTCCGGACCTGAAACCGGAAACAGCGCAGCCGGACCTGCCCGCCAAACCGCCGGCACTGCATGAACGGGCACTGCATGTGCTGGCCCGGCTGCTGCCGCTGGCGTACTTCCGCCGCCCTCCAAAGATCATCATCATCGACGCCACCAACAGCTGCAACCTGCGTTGCCCGGTGTGCCCGGTCACCTTTGCCATGCAGCGCAAACGCGGCATGATGAAACCGAACGTGTTCCGCAGGATCATCGACGATTTCAAGGACCAGCGGGAAAAGCCCGCGATCTATTTCAGCTTCTCGGGTGAGCCGACCCTGCACAAAGACCTGCCCGATTTCATCGCCTACGCCCATGAAAACGGCCATGACACCTATCTGTCGACCAATGCCACCCGCCTCACTCCGGATATGAGCGAACGGCTGATCCGCTCGGGACTTGCCCGCGTAAATCTGTGCATGGACGGTTTTTCAAAGGAGGCTCAGGAAACTTACCGGGTCAATTCCGACTTCGATAAGGTCAAGGCCAGCATTGAAGAGTTTCTGAACATCAAAAAGGACCTGGGCTTCAAAACCCCGGTCACGGTGCTGCAGACACTGCTGACCAGCTATTCCGAACCGCAGATGGACGAAATGGAGACCTGGGCGCGCAACGCAGGTTTTGACCGGGTGCGGTTCAAGACATTCTCGATCGGCTCCTATACCTCCGCCGACCAGAAACGCGAGTTTGCGCATTTCCTGCCGCGTCAGAAAGAGCTGCGCCGCCACCCGCGCCACACCAGCCATGCGATGTGCACGGTGCCGCTGTTTCAGTCGGTGGTGTTCTGGAACGGCGATCTGGGCCTGTGCTGTATCGACTATGACCAGGTGATCCAGCTGCCCAATGTCGAGCAGGACGGCTTCCTCGCCGCCTACCGTTCGGACGAGGCCGCCCGCGCCCGCAAGCGCGGCTTTCTCAAACAGTTCGGCATCTGCAAAACCTGTTCGTTTTCCAACGCCGAAAACATGGGCATCCGCCGTGATCTGAAAAAATAACCGTGCGGCCAAGGCTGCCCGCTTCTGCTTCTTTCTGGTCAAAAATACCCTGGGGGTGAAGGCCCTCAGGCCTGAGGGGGCAAGGCCCCCTCCCCTGTTACCGCTGCAGCAGGACCGGAAACCAATCCTCGCGCAGTCGCTGGCCGGGCTGCATTTCATGCCCCGGGAAGGGCGGCGATGTGGGGCCGGGACGCTCAACATAGCGTGCATCATCGCCCACCAGCCGCAGCGAAAACGCACGGCGGCGCGCAGTTGAGGTGTTGCCGCGGGATCCGTGCAGCGTCTTGTAGTTAAAGGCGATCGCATCACCCGGTTGCATCGGGTATTCCACCACGGTCATGCCTTCGGCGTCAGGATCAGGAACAGCCATATACTGCCCTTCGTCCGCAAAGAAATCCTCCTCGGAGACCCAGCGGGTCGGCAGCACTTCCTTTTCCCATTTGTGGGAGCCTGCGACGCAGCGCAATGCGGCGTCCTTCACCTCATCCAGCGGCGACCAGAAGCTGATGGTCTGCTGCCCCTCGACGAAATAATATGGCCCGTCCTGATGCCACGGGGTCGGCATTGATGTGCCCGGTTCCTTGACCAGAACATGATCGTGGAACATTTGCACAGACTGGGATTGCATCAGGTCAGCGGCAACTTCGGCCGCTGGCGATTGTTCGATCGCCTGCTGGAACTCGGGGATGCGGGTCCAGTTGCAGTAGTCGTCAAAGAAGCGCCCGGTCTGGCCGGCCTTTTCGTTATTGGACGCATATGGCCCAGGGTTTTCCATATTGGCGGCCACCCCGGCGCGCAGCAGCTCAACCTGTTCGGCAAACAACCCGCGGATAAGGACAACGCCGTCGCGCTGAAACTGTTCGATGTGTTCAGGGGTGATAAGGGGGTGGACCATGGCGGCCTCCGCTGCTGAATGATGCAATTCTGATGCGTCATTCCTGCCGGTCAACGGACATAGTTTCAAATCATATCTTTCTATTATAGACTTAACCTCATGTTATACCTTACGTTACGCCATTACGAATATATCTGCGCCGTAGTGCAGCATGGCAGCCTGTCCGCAGCGGCCGAGGCGGTGCATGTAAGCCAGCCTGCCCTGTCTGCAGCCCTCAGCCGGATCGAAGACCACCTTGGTTATTCATTGTTCCTGCGCCGCCGCGGAACGGCGCTGACATTGACACCGCAGGGCCGGGACTTCGCGGCACAGGCGCAGGAACTGCTGGATCAAGCCCGGCGGCTGGAAGACCCGAAAGGGTCCGGTGCCGGGCAAAGAGGGCTAATGCTGGCCTGTTTCTCGGACCTTGCGCCGTTCCTGCTGGCACCGGCGCTGAAGGCCCTGCGCCAAGCGCTGCCAGAGGTGGGGGTCCGCCACCGTGCCTGCGGGTTCGACCCATTGAACAATGCGCTGACCGAAGGCGAGGCGGATCTGGCCATCACCTTTGACCTGGGTTTGGATGCCGGGTTCAGCCGGGCGGAACTGGACCGGTTTTCACCCCACGCGCTGGTGCCGCCTGAACATCCGCTGGCAACGCGCAGCGGCCTTACCCTGGCAGAGGTGGTGCTGCATCCGCTGGTACTGTCACAGGAAGGCTTATCTGTGCAGCACATGCTGGGACTGTTCAAGGCGCAGGGGCTGGTGCCGCGGATTGCCCACCGGGCGGGTTCGCTGGAATTGCTGCGCAGCCTGGCCGCCAATGGCGAGGGTGTCGGCATCAGCTACAGCCTGCCGCCTGGCGGGATGAGTTATGATGGCAAGCCATTGTGCGCTGTTCGGATCACGGACCAGGCCGCAGAAGAGCCGGTAATTCTGGCGGCGCATACGCAATTGCCGGATGCTTCGCCGGCCTTTAAGGCGCGTGACATTCTGCGCACAGTGCTAAGTGCCGGCAGGTCAGACCTTGCGCAGGCGGATCACCACATCGACTGAGGCGATCTCCATCCCGTCGGGGGCTTCCGGCAGTTTGTGAATCACCAGTTCCTGTGCGGGCGCGTCGCTGACGCGGCCTTCATCCTCCCAGAAGAAATGCGGATGATCATGGGTGTTGGTGTCAAAATAGCTTTTGGAGCCGTCCAGCGGGATCTCTTGCAACACGCCGGCGTCGCAAAAGGCGCGCAGAGTATTATAGACGGTGGCCAGCGATACGGCGGCGCCTTTCTTCTTGGCCGACTCGAACAGGCTTTCGGCGGTGATATGGCGGTGTTTGCCGTCGCCGACCAGCAATTCGGCAAGCGCCACCCGCTGCCGGGTGGGTCTTAGCCCGGCCTCTGTCAGCCAGCGTGTGGCCGTGTCTTCGCTGTTTGGCGTCATGAGCAGATCCTGCATCGCGTTGCTGACCGTATATATAGGTGCAACACCCAGGGTTTTTCAAATGAAATTCATTCGCAGCTAGGCAGGTGTTTCTTGTGTGCGTGTGGCACATTCAGCGCAGGAAGTGACGCGGGGTCCCCTTGCAGGACCCTTTGGCCGGGTGTTACAGGAAACCAGATATACTTATAGACCAGACCCCAGGCAGGAGATGCGCCCGAATGGCCGATTACCCGAGCAGCTTTGACAAGGACGAATTGCTGAAATGCGCGCGGGGCGAGCTGTTTGGGCCGGGCAACGCCCAGCTGCCGGCACCGCCGATGCTGATGATGGATCGCATTACAGACATCAGTGCGGATGGCGGCGAGTTCGGCAAAGGCCATGTTGTTGCGGAATTCGACATCACCCCGGACCTGTGGTTCTTCGACTGCCATTTTCCTGGCAACCCGATCATGCCCGGCTGCCTGGGCCTGGACGGGCTGTGGCAGCTGACCGGCTTTAATCTGGGCTGGCGCGGCATGACCGGCAAGGGCATGGCCATGGGCGTTGGCGAGGTCAAGCTGAAAGGCATGGTCAAACCCGACCGCAAAATGCTCACCTATTTCGTGGATTTCACCCGTGTCATCGACCGCAAGCTCAAGCTTGGCGTTGCCAATGGCCGTGTGCTGGCGGATGGTGAAGAAATCTATCAAGTCAAGGACATGAAGGTCGGGCTGGCAGACGAAAGCTGACCTCTATCCGTTTGATCGAATCCAAGGAGTACGCCTATGCGTCGCGTCGTCGTCACCGGTTTGGGGATTGTCTCCTCCATCGGGAACAATGCTGAAGAGGTCACCGCCGCGCTGAAAGCCGGTAAGTCCGGCATCGAAGCCAGCCCCGAGATGGCTGAGCACGGCTTTCGCAGCCAGGTGGCCGGCACGCTGAAAATCGACACTGCCCAGCATGTGGACAAGCGCACCCTGCGGTTCATGGGGCCAGGTGCGGCATACGCCCATATCGCGATGAGCCAGGCAATTGCCGATGCAGGTCTCTCGGAAGATCAGGTGGTTAACGAGCGTACAGGTCTGGTGGCAGGCTCCGGCGGCCCGTCGACCTCGGCCATGCTGGCAGCGCATCAGGTGGTCGCCAAAACAGGCGCCACCAAACGCATCGGCCCCTTTGCCGTGCCAAAATGCATGTCCTCGACCATTTCCGCCAACCTGGCAACGGCGTTCAAGATCAAGGGCGTCAACTATTCGATCACCTCGGCCTGCTCGACCTCGCTGCATTGCATCGGCAATGCGTCCGAGCAGATCATGATGGGCAAACAGGACGTGATGTTTGCCGGCGGCGGCGAGGAGTTGGACTGGACCCTTAGCTGCTTGTTCGACGCTATGGGCGCAATGTCTTCGAAGAAGAACGACGACCCCACCGCGGCCAGCCGGGCTTTTGACCAGGACCGCGACGGGTTCGTGATCTCCGGCGGCGGCGGCATTGTGGTGCTGGAAGACCTCGACCACGCGCTGGCCCGCGGTGCAAAAATTTACGCCGAAGTGACCGGCTTTGCCGCCACTTCTGACGGCCACGACATGGTGGCCCCCTCCGGTGAAGGCGGCGAGCGGGCGATGCGGCTAGCGCTGTCGACCCTGCCTGAAGGCCGTAAGGTGGACTATATCAATGCGCATGGCACCTCGACCCCGGTCGGCGACGTCGGCGAAGTCGAGGCCGCGCGCCGAGTGTTCGGCGAAGGCCAGGTACCGCCGATTTCCTCGACCAAGTCGATGACCGGCCACGCCCAGGGCGCTGCCGGCGCGCTAGAGGCGATCTTCTGCCTGTTGATGCTGGACAATGATTTCATCACGCCGTCGATCAATGTTGATACCCTCGCCGAAGGCATTCAGCCGGGCGAGATTGCCACCGCACTGGTGGAAAACGCAGGCCTCGATTCGGTGATGACCAACAGCTTCGGCTTTGGCGGCACCAATGGCTCGATGGTTCTGAGCAAATACAAGGAATAAGTGACGATGGCGGGACTGCTGACCGGCAAACGCGGCCTGATTATGGGCGTTGCCAATGACCGCTCCATCGCCTGGGGCATTGCCAAGGCCATGGCCGAAGCCGGTGCCGAGCTGGCCTTTACCTATCAGGGCGAAGCCTTTGGCAAGCGGCTGGAGCCGCTGGCACAGAGCGTCGGCTCGGACTTTATGGTCGACGTGGATGTGACCGACGACGCCTCGCTTGATACGGCGTTCGAACAGCTTGGCAGCCGCTGGCCGTCGATCGATTTCGTGGTCCATGCGATTGCCTATTCGGACAAATCCGAACTGACCGGGCGGTTCTTGGACACCAGCCGGGCAAACTTTAAGAACTCGCTGGATATCTCGGCCTATTCCTTCATCGAAGTGGCGCGCCGGGCACATCCGCTGATGAAGGAAAACGGCGGCACCCTGCTGACGCTGACCTATCAGGGATCAAACCAGGTGGTGCCGAACTACAATGTGATGGGCGTGGCCAAGGCAGCGCTGGAATCGGCGACCCGCTACCTGGCCAATGACCTGGGCCCCGAGGGCATCCGGGTGAATGCAATTTCGCCCGGTCCGATGAAGACACTCGCCGGTGCTGCCATCGGCGGCGCGCGCAAGACCTTCAAGCACACAGCCCAGAATGCGCCAATGCGTGACAACGCCACGCTGGAGGCGGTAGGCGGAACCGCAGTATACCTTGCGTCTGATGCAGGCTCTTGCACGACCGGTGAAGTCATCCGGGTCGATGGCGGCTTCCACGTGCTGGGAATGCCGCAGCAGGATTATCTGTAAGCAGCCAGAAGCCGCTGACATCTGGAAAGGCGCCCCTGGAGGCGCCTTTTTTCTTATTCACCCGTGGTTTCAGGACGCCGGGGCTTTGCAATGCGTCCGCCTGCCTTTGACCCGGCGCACTCCCGCCCGTCGCCGGGCTTTTGGCAAAGCCGGAAGACCTGCGGGCGCGGGAGTGCCGCCTGCCCGCAGGCCGGACATCAGGATACCGAGACCAGCGCGATATCGAAAATCAGATCTTTACCCGCCAGGAAATGGTTGGCATCCAGAGTGACTGTCTCGTCGCCGACCTCGACCACGGTCACCGGCAGCACTTGGCCGTCCGGGCTTTGCATCTGCAGCTGAGTACCCAGTTCCAGCGGGATATCCTCGGGGATGCCTTCGCGGGGGATCTCCTGGCGTGCGGCGGGGTTGATCGGGCCGTATCCTTCGGCGCAGGGGATTTCCAGCGTCTTGCTCTCCCCCACGGACATGCCTTCAAGCCCTGCATCCATGCCCGCGATCACATGCCCCGCACCGACGGTGAATTCCAGCGGATCACGGCCCTCGGAACTGTCGAAAACGGTGCCATCCGTCAGCTTGCCTGTGTAGTGGATGCGCACGGTGTCGCCGTTCTTTACCCCGGTCATATGACCTCCAATCGGTTGCGGGTTGATAAAGGAGCGCAGCCTAGCGTCCGCGAATGTGATGTAAACCCGTATGGATACAATTTCACGCTTTGCCCGCCCGGGGCTTCGTGCAACGCTTCAGCAAAGGGAGCGCCCCATGCCAATTACAACTTGTATCTTTGACGCCTACGGGACCTTGTTCGATGTGACCGCTGCGGCGCGGCAGGCCGCCAGCGAGCCGGAATTTCCGCATCTGCAGGACAGTTGGGCGGAGCTGGCCAACAACTGGCGGCTGAAGCAGTTGCAATACACCTGGCTGCGGGCGATCACCAATGCCCATGCCGATTTCTGGGATGTGACGCAGAACGGGCTTGATTGGGCGATGGAGGCGGCCGGGCTGGCAGCAGATGCCGCCTTGCGCCAGCGGCTGCTTGATCTTTACTGGCAGCTGCAGGCCTATCCGGAAGTGCCCGCAATGCTGAACACGCTGAAGTCCGCCGGCATGAACACCGCAATCCTGTCCAATGGATCCCCTGCCATGCTGGATGGTGCAGTACAATCAGCCGGGCTCGGCGATGTGCTGGACGGCGTGCTGTCGGTGGAGAGCGCCGGCATCTTCAAGCCCGACGCCCGCGTCTACGATATGGTTGGCGCCCGGTTCAATTGCGCCCGCGAGGAGGTGCTGTTTGTCTCCTCCAACGGCTGGGACGCGGCGGGGGCATCCGGCTACGGGTTTGTCACCGCCTGGGTCAACCGGGCGGGCGAGCCTGTTGACAGGCTGCCCTGGAAACCGGCGCATATCCTGCCGGACCTCACCACAATTCCCGATCTGGCCAAGGGATAAACCTTCACACATGCCGTTTTATGAAACCTCAGACGGGTTGCAGCTGCATTACTCCGCTGCCGGGGAGGGTGTACCGCTGCTGTGCTTGGCGGGCCTGACCCGGGACAGCCGCGATTTCCGCTATTTCGCGCCGCATGCCGCAGGCTGCCGGATGATCACCCTGGACGCCCGCGGAAGAGGACAGTCGGATCATGATCCGGACTTCATGACCTACAATGTTTTGCGCGAGGCGCAGGATGTGCTGGAGCTGCTGGATCATTTGGAATTGAACCGCGCTGCCATTCTGGGCACCTCGCGCGGCGGCCTGGTGGCGATGACATTGGCCGCCATCGCCAAAGACCGGCTCGCAGCGGTAATCCTGAATGATGTCGGCCCCGAGATCCCCGCAGATGGCATTTCCCGGATCATGGACTACGTTGGCAGGCGCCCGGCTGCAAAGACACATGCACAGGCTGCAGAAGCACTTTCTGCCCTGATGGCGCCGGCCTTTCCCGGTGTTCCGGCTGAACGCTGGCGCGAGGAGGCCGAGGCATTCTATGACGAAGATGCCGGCGGGCTCAGCCTGCGCTATGATCCGCGTCTGCGGGACGCGCTGCTGGCACAAGCGGAGGCTGGCCCTCCCCCGGATCTCTGGCCTCTCTTAATGACCCTGGACGGGCTGCCCTGCGGGATCATCCGCGGCGCAAATTCGGACATTTTGAGCGCCGGAACCTATGTGGAAATGCAGCGCCGCCTGCCTGCCCTGCAAGCCGTGGAAGTTCCGAACCGCGGCCATGTGCCCTTTCTGGACGAGCCAGAGGCGCTTGCCCTCATCCATGCTGTACTGGACCAAATCAAATGACCTCAATCGCCATGATCGAAGCTGCGGCAGCGCGGCTGAAAGGCCATGCCCGCGTCACGCCGCTGCTGTCTTCGCCGTTTCTGGACGAAATCGCCGGACGGCGTCTGTTTGTGAAGGCGGAATGCCTGCAGCACACCGGATCCTTCAAGTTCCGCGGCGGCTGGTCGGCGGTCTCGGCGCTGCCGGAAGAGGCCCTCGCGCGGGGTGTGCTTGCCTATTCCAGCGGCAACCATGCGCAAGGCGTGGCCGCAGCAGCCAAAGCGCACAAAACGCCTGCTGTGATCGTGATGCCCGCTGATGCGCCGCAGCTGAAGATCCGGAACACCCGTGATCTGGGCGCTGAGGTTGTGCTGTACGACCGCGCCGGCGGGGAAAGCCGCGAAACCGTTGGCGCCCGGCAGGCCGGAGAACGCGGGCTGGCTCTGATCAAACCCTATGACGAACCGCTGGTGATTGCCGGTCAGGGCACCTGCGGGTTGGAGATTGCGGAACAGGCCGCTGACGAAGGCGTCACCAGAGCAGAGGTTCTGGTCAACTGCGGCGGCGGCGGATTGTCGTCGGGGATCGCTTTGGCGCTGGAGGCATACGCGCCAGGCCTGCGGGTGCGGCCGGTGGAGCCGGAAGGGTTCGACGACGTGACCCGCTCGCTGGCCGCTGGTGAAATCCGGCAGAACCCCAGCCAATCGGGCTCCATCTGCGACGCGATCCTGACACCGCAGCCGGGAGAGATCACCTTTCCTATCCTCAGCCGCCTGTGCGGGCCGGGCCTGGTCATCACCGAAGAAGAGGCGCAGCGGGCGATGGCGATGGCCTTTTTGCGGCTGAAGATCGTTCTGGAACCCGGTGGGGCTGCGTCGCTGGCGGCGGCCCTGTTCCACCCTGGCAAGATCGGCGGCGAGGCCGTGATTGCAGTCGCCACTGGCGGCAATGTGGATGCAGCGCTGTTCCAGGAGGCACTGGCGCGTTATGCTTGAACTCTGACCGCACGGCAATCCGTCCGGCAGCCAAGGGGGCCGTTCATGACACGTTTCACCATCGCCTCGTTCAACGTCAAAAATCTGATCGGACCCGAGCGGGAATACTACCGTTTCCAAAGCTACACGCCCGAGGAATATGCGTGGAAAGCAGATTGGATGGCCGACCAGCTGCTGACGCTGAATGCCGATATCGTTGGGTTTCAAGAGATCTTTGAAGAGGCTCCGCTGCGCCAGGTGATTGCCGAAGCGGACCGGCGCGGGGCTGAGGCGAATGCAGCCAGCATCCCCGACCCCTCCAAGCGCTATCACCGCAAGGCGATTTTTCAGAAGCTGGCCTATGGGTCTTATGCTGAGGCTGCGCTGGCATTCGCTCCGAATGTCAATGACACGGGCGAGCCTGGAAAGCGGCGCCCGGGTCTTGCGGTGCTGTCGCGGTTCGGCTTCGAAGGCGAAGCAGAGGTGATCCAGGAGCTGGCTCAGCCGCTGGATATTCCGATGGCTTGCCTGGGCGAAGATGACGACGCTGGGTTCTATACCCTGCGCCGCCTGTCGCGCCCGGTTCTGAAAGTGCGCGTGCCGGTTGGCGATCAGGTTATCACCGTCTTCAACTGCCATTTGAAATCGAAGCTGGGTGAATACATCACGCCGCAAGGGGCGGAGTACGCCCCGGAATCTGTGCTGACAGCTTATGACGCCGCGGGCCGTGCCCTGGGGGCCTTGCGCGCAGCGTTGCGGCGGATGGGAGAAGCCTGGGTGCTGCGCCGTGCGGTGCTGGACGAGCTGGAACAAGGCCGCCCGGTCATGGTGCTGGGGGATTTCAATGACGGCGAACACGCGGTCAGCAGCGAAATCATCTCGGGCGAAGCACCATTCAGGAACTACGCCTGGATGCTGCGCCATGACGCCCGGCACGGCGGCGACCGCTATAGCGAGGAAGAAGACAGGCAGATCCGCGAAGCCATCGACCGGGTGCGGCTGCGCTCGGCCGAGAAGATGTTTCTGAAGAAGAGCTTGCGTGATGTGGTCTACACCACCGCCTTTGGCGGCGTGCATGAAAGCATCGACCAGATCTACATGTCGCGCCATTTCGACCCTGCCTGGAACGGCGCGCTGGGGGAGATGCAGTACTACAGTGTCTTCAACGATCATCTGACCGACGGCAGCCATCCGGAGGCGCCTTACAACAAACTCGCTTCCGATCACGGGCAGATCATGGCCCATATGGAGCTGCGCAGCTGAGGGGGGCCGGAAAAATCCGATTTTCCCGGCCAATTTTCTTCCTCAAGAAAATTCCACCGCCTGCGGCCAGCGGTTGGTTTACCTCGCCGCCAAGGCGCAGGTAGACTGCGGCGGAACAGAAATGAGGCATTTCATGCAGATCGCAGACCTGGGCGATGTCCAGCTTCACTACCGCATTGACGGAGATGCGGACGGCGCCCCCATCGTTTTTGCCAATTCGCTGGGCACGGACCTGAGGGTCTGGGATGCGGTGGTAGAGCGGCTGCCCGCGGGCCTGCGCGTTATCCGTTATGACAAGCGCGGCCATGGGCTGTCGTCCTGCCCGCCTGCCCCCTATTCGATGGGCGCGCTGGTGCGCGATGCGGAAAGGTTGCTGGATCTTCTAGAGGTACGCGATTGTGTTTTCGTAGGGCTGTCAATCGGCGGCATGATTGCACAAGGGCTGGCAGTGAAGCGGCTGGACCAGATCCGGGCGCTGGTGCTGTCGAACACTGCGGCCAAGATCGGCACCGCCGAGATGTGGAAGGACCGTGTGCAGATGGTGCAAACGCAGGGTATCGGGGCACTGGCCGATGCCGTGATGAAGCGCTGGTTTTCCCGCGGCTATCGCGCGTCGCCTCAACTGCAGCTTTGGCACAACATGCTGGTTCAACAGTCCCGCGATGGCTATGCCGGCTGCTGCGCGGCAATTGCGGGCACTGATTTCTATACACCCACCAGCGGTCTGCGGCTTCCCTGCCTGGGCATCGCGGGATCGGAGGACGGAGCCACCCCGCCCGATCTGGTGCGCGAGACGGTCGATCTTATCCCCGGCAGCCGATTCCACCTGATCCGCCGCGCAGGTCATATCCCTTGCGTTGAGCAACCTGAAGAATACGCAGCGCGCCTGACCGCTTTTCTGCAGGAGACCGGGCACATTGGCTGAGGTTCTTCTGATCCATGGTTCCTGCCATGGCGCCTGGTGCTGGCGCGATGTGATCCCGGGACTGGAAGCCAGCGGCCACAGCGCCCGTGCAATCACCCTGCCCGGCCATGGCGACGGCCGGGATCCGGCAGATGTCACGCTGGCAGAAACGGCTGAGGTCATCGCAGCAGCCTCCACTCCGGACACCCTCGTGCTGGGGCATTCCTGGGGCGGTTTTCCCATTTCCGCCGCGGCTGAGGCAGCACCTGAAAACCTGCGTGGATTGATCTATCTTTGCGCCTACATCCCTGTCAGCGGCATGTCCTTGATCGGTATGCGCAAGGCCGGGCCGCGGCAAACGCTGACGGGCACGACCGCCAAGAACCCGGCCGGCACAGGATACACATTCCTGCCCGAAACCGCGCCGGACTTATTTTATCACGATTGCCCGGCGGAGTCGGTGCGCTTTGCTCTGCAAAACCTCTGCCTTCAGCCGATCCGGCCTCAGGACACAGCGATCCAGCTGTCTGAACGGTTCGAAAGCGTGCCCAAGGCCTATATCCGCTGCTCAGGCGATCGGGTGATCCCTCCGGAATACCAGGCGCAAATGGCGGCGCAGCTGCCGCCGCAGCGGGTCTATGACATAAAAACATCCCATTCGCCCTTCTTTGCGGACCCCGACGGGCTCGCCGATCTGATCGGGCAAATCGCAAAGGACTTCTGATGGCAGGTTCCGTCTTTGACAGCCAAGTCTACGGTGATCTCTTTGGCAGCGGCGAGGCCAGCCGCCTGTTCTCTGACAGCGCAGAGGTGCGTGCCATGCTGCTGGTGGAAGGCGCGCTGGCCAAGGCGCAGGGCGCGTCCGGAGTGATCCCGCAGGAGAGCGCCGCCGCAATCAGCCGGGCCGTGGTGGAAATCGCCATTGATCCCGGTGTTTTGAAGCGGCCCACAGGGCAGAACGGCGTGCCGGTGCCAGGGCTGGTCGCGGCGTTCCGGGAAGAAATGAAAGCGCCAGAGCACGCGCAGTATGTGCATTGGGGCGCCACCTCGCAAGACATCATGGACAGCGCGCTGATGCTGCGGCTGCGCCAGGTGCTGGCGCTGATAGAAACGGATTTGACCGCAGCAGTAAAAACGCTTGGCACATTGGCCAAAACACATGCAGAGTTGCCGATGGCCGCCCGCACCTATGGCCAGCACGCCACCCCGACCAGCTTCGGTGCGGTGGCGGCGGGCTGGGGTGCGCCGCTGCTGGGGTTGCTGGAGGAACTGCCCGGCTTGCGCCGCTCCTGCCTGCTGGTGTCCTTGTCAGGTGCTGCGGGAACCTCATCTGCATTGGGGCCGCAAGCAGCCGAGGTACGCGCGGCCATGGCCAATGGGCTGGGGCTGGGCGATCCCGGACACAGCTGGCACACCAACCGCACCCCGGTCCTGCGGATTGCGGACTGGCTGGTGCGCGTGACGCTCGCATTCGGCAAGCTGGGAGAGGACAGCACCGCGCTGGTGCAAAGCGGTATCGGGGAGATTTCGCTGGGTGGAGCCGGCGCGTCCTCAACCATGCCGCAGAAACAGAACCCGGTGGCGCCTTCGGTTCTGGCGGCGCTGGCGCGGCAGGGCAGTGGTCTGCTTTCCGTCCTGCAGAGCGCTTCAATCCAGCAGCATCAGCGTGACGGGGCGGCCTGGTTCACCGAATGGATGTGCCTGCCCCAAATCGTGCTGGGTGCAGCCAGTGCCGCAAAGACCGGACGGGCGCTCAGCGCGGGCCTCGCGCCGAATGCGGCGGCCATGGCATCCGCGTTGTCGGACGGGCTGGGTATGATTCACGCCGAGGCATTGAGTTTTGCCCTCGCCGCAAAGATGCAGCGGCCTGATGCGCAGGCGGCGGTCAAGTTGCTGTGCCAGGAAGCACAGTCCACACGAACCCCGCTGCAGGAGCTGGTAGCGCGGGCGTACCCGGAACTGGACGCGGCAGCCCTGTTTGATCCGGCACAGCAGATGGGCCGGGCCCCGTGGGAAGCCTTGCAATTTGCCAAGAAGACAGAAGAACCGGGCGGCGAATAGAACCCGCTAAGGAGAGCAGAATTGCCTGTGCTACCGGCAAAATTCGACGAATGCGGCAGGGCTGAACGCCATAGCCGCCTGTCCCTCGTCTTTGTCCTGGCGACCGTGATGATCGATGCCATGGGCATTGGGCTGATCATGCCGGTGATGCCTGGCCTGATCACCGGGGTGCAGGGCGGTTCGCTGGCGCAGGCAGCAGTTTGGGGCGGTGTGCTCAGCACTGTCTTTGCAGTGATGCAGTTCCTGTTCAGCCCGGTCCTCGGCAGTCTATCCGACGCAGTGGGGCGCAGGCCGGTGCTGCTGGTGTCGCTGTTTGTGATGGCGCTGGACTATCTGATCATGGCCCTTGCCGGCACTATGTGGCTGCTGCTTCTGGGCCGCATTCTGGGCGGGATCACCGCCGCGACGCATTCGACAGCGGGCGCCTATATCGCCGACATTTCGCCGCCGGAGAAAAAGGCCGCCAATTTCGGCCTGCTGGGTGCGGCCTTTGGTGCCGGGTTTGTGCTGGGGCCGCTGATGGGCGGGCTGCTGGGCGAGTTGGGCACGCGGGCGCCGTTTTATGCCGCCGCGGTTCTGGTGCTGGCAAATTTCACCATCGGATGGTTTGTGATGGGCGAAACGGTGCAGGACAAGAACCGCCGCCCCTTTGATTGGCGCCGCGCCAACCCGTTTGGTGCCTTCCGCGCAGTCGGGCGCATTCCGGGCATCAAACCGCTGCTGTGGGTCTATTTCCTCTATTCTGTTGCGATCTATGTCTACCCTGCGATCTGGGCCTATTTCACGCTGGAACGTTTCGGGTGGCAGCCGCAGGTGATCGGCCTGTCGCTGGCGGTCTACGGTATCTCGATGGCTTTGGTGCAGGGCTGGCTGCTGCGCTATACAGTGATCTGGTTCGGCGAGCGGCGGACGGTGATCTGGGGGCAGCTGTTTGAGTTTATTGCCCTCGGCATTCTTGCCTTTATTTCCAGCGGCCCCCTTGCATTGCTGCTGATCCCGGTCTCGGCCCTGGGGGCAGTTGTCCAGCCCGCGCTGCAAGGAATGATGGCACAGGCGGTTGAGGACAACCAGCAGGGTGAACTGCAAGGCGTAGTGACCGCCGTCAATGCGCTGGCGATGATCCTGTCACCGCTGATGATGACGGCGGTGTTTGCCCGCTTCACCGGCGAAGGCGCCGGCCTCTACCTGCCTGGTGCGCCGTTCCTGCTGGCGCTGCTGATGATGGCGATCGGCTGCGCAGTGTTCCTGCGCAGCAAAACTTCCGTAGCGTAAAAGCGCCGCTCTGCCGGGCTGCTGCCGCATTCCAGCTTGCTTGCCGGGTGCCCACCGCGCCACGCTGCCTGAAAACGGGGAGAAAGAACATGCAAACCATCAAAGCCGCCGTCTGCCATGAATTCGGCGCTCCGCTGGTGATCGAGGAGGTGCAGCTGGCGCCGCCTGGAATGGGCGAGGTCGAGGTCACGCTGGACGCGGTTGCCATCTGCCACAGCGACATTTCTTATGCCGAGGGCGCCTGGGGCGGGCATCTGCCCGCAGTTTACGGGCATGAGGCCGCAGGGGTGATCACCGCAGTCGGCACCGGTGTGCAGGGGTTTACCGGGGGCGACTCTGTTGTGGTGACCCTGATCCGCAGCTGCGGCACCTGCCCCTCCTGCGCTGGCGGCAGGCCGGTGATCTGCGAAACGCCGCATGACACCCTGCGCGGCCCGCTGAAAACCGCGGACGGCAAGCCGCTGGATCAGGCCATGGCTTGCGGCGCCTTTGCCGAGAAGGTTGTGGTGGACCAGCGCCAGATCGTGAAAATCCCGGAAGACATGGGTAAGGACGCCGCGGCGCTGGTTTCCTGCGGGGTGATCACCGGCGTGGGCGCGGTGGTCAATGCGGCGCAACTGCGTGCGGGCCAGGATGTGGTGGTGATCGGTGCCGGCGGCGTCGGCCTCAACGCCATCCAGGGCGCCCGCATTGCCGGCGCCCGCCGCATCGTTGCAGTGGACATGAGCCCCGGGAAACTGGAGATCGCCAAGGAGTTCGGCGCCACCCACGGGGTGCTCGCCACCGAAGAAAAGCCATGGAAGGCCGCATACAAGGCGCTTGGCGGCCGCGGCGCTGACGCGGTGCTGATCACCGTTGGCGCCATCCCGGCCTATGACCAGGCCCCCCGCTACCTGGCGCGCGGCGGCAAGGCGGTGCTGATCGGGATGCCGCATTCAGGCGCCAAGGCTGCTTATGAACCGGTGGTTCTGGCAGCTGTTGGCCAGGGGCTGATCGGCTCCAAAATGGGCGATGTGGTGATCCAGCGCGATATCCCCTGGATGGTGGACCTCTACCAGCAGGGCAGGTTGAAACTGGATGAGCTGATCTCGGGCCGCTGGCGTCTGGACCAGATAAACGAGGCGATTGCCGACACCAAGACTGGTTCAGCCAAACGCAATGTGATTGTCTTCGGCTGACACTTTCAAGGCGGAGCGCAGGGCGTGCTGAAATTTTTGACCGATCTCTTCAAACCCGAGGCCCCCAAGGCGCCGCCGATCACCTCTGAGACATCGATGAATTTTGAAGCCGGCAGTGTCGGCCCTTTCCTGACCCGGCTGGCCAACAACCCCCGTTTCGGCCTGCCTGCGGATTTCACCACTTCCGTCACCGGCGCGATCCAGGACATGGCGTTGAACGAAGCCCGCCGCTGGCGGATTGACGGCGCATTTGACGGATCGCGGGTGCAGATCGAGATCGAGGTTTTCATGGACGATGCAGAGGCCCCTGACCTGGCCTTTTTCAGCACAGGGGCCGCAGTTGATGAGATCGGCAAGGAACTAGCCGCCTTTGCCGAGACTTCGGAGACCTGAACCATGAAACTGCAAGATCTGGATATCATCGTAACCGCCCCGCCCGCCCCTGGCTGGGGCGGACGCTATTGGATTCTGGTGAAAGTCACCACGGACACCGGCATCACCGGCTGGGGCGAATGCTACGCGTCGTCAGTGGGCCCCGATGCGATGACCCATGTGATCCGCGACGTATTCGCGCGCCACATGGCCGGGGAAAACCCGGAAAACATCGAACTGATGTTCCGCCGCGCCTATTCCTCGGGTTTCACCCAGCGTCCGGACCTCACGGTGATGGGGGCCTTCTCGGGCCTGGAAATCGCCTGCTGGGATATTCTGGGCAAGGACCGCGGCCGTCCCGTTCATGCGTTGATTGGCGGGCGGATGAATGACCGCATCCGCGCCTATACCTATCTCTACCCGCTGCCGCATCAGAACATCACGGAGTTCTGGACTTCGCCTGACTTGGCTGCCGAGGCCGCAGCGCAAAAGGTAAGCGAAGGCTACACTGCGGTGAAATTCGACCCCGCAGGCCCGTATACGATGCGCGGCGGGCATATGCCTGCGATGTCGGACATCTCCATGTCGGTGGCGTTCTGCAAGGCGATCCGCGATGCCGTGGGTGACAAGGCGGACCTGCTGTTTGGCACCCATGGCCAGTTCAGCACCGCCGGTGCCATCCGCCTGGGCCAGGCAATAGAACCCTATTCCCCGCTTTGGTTCGAAGAACCCACACCGCCTGACAATATCGAAGACATGGCCCGCGTTGCCCGCAACTTGCGCATTCCTGTGGCCACCGGCGAACGCATGACCGCAAAGGCGGAATTCGCTGCAGTGCTGCGGGCTGGTGCCGCCGAGATTCTGCAGCCCGCCCTGGGCCGCGCCGGCGGGATCTGGGAAATGAAAAAGGTCGCGGCCATTGCCGAAGTGTTCAACGCGCAGATGGCGCCGCATCTTTATGCCGGACCGGTGGAATGGGCGGCCAACATCCACCTGGCAGCCTCAATCCCGAACATTCTGCTGCTGGAAACCATCGAAACCCCCTTTCACGATCAGCTGATCAAGGGATCTATCCGGGTAGAGAACGGGTTTGTCACCCCGCCAGAGGCACCGGGGCTGGGCATTGAGGTGGACGAAGACCTTGCTCGCGCCCATCCGTTCACCGGAACTGACTTGCACCTCAATATGCAAGAAGCGCCTTGTGATTACGCCAATGGCAACGCCTTTGCCGGTGGCTCTCCGCCGATCGTGGACTGAGGCCATAATTCCTGGGTGACTTGGTCCGGAAAATAGAGGCAATATGCGGCAGACGACCAGCCAGGATGCCGCATATTGCCTGCCCAGATCAACGACCTCATCGACCCGGAAACGCCAGTCGACATGCAGGAACGCGCCGCAGCAGCGGCTGCTTTCCTCAAAACGCTTGCCCATGAAGGGCGGCTGATGATCCTGTGCCATCTTGGCACCGGCGAGAAATCCGTGGGCGAGCTGGAAGCCCTGTTAAATATGCGCCAGGCCGCAGTCAGCCAAATGCTCGCCCGGCTGCGTGAAGATGATCTGGTTGCCACGCGGCGGGAAGGCAAGACGGTTTTCTATTCTCTGACCGACGGCAACACACAAGAATTGATAGCCTTGCTGTACAAGCAATTCTGCAGCGGCGCTTGAACGTTTGTTTCCGCGGGTGCTGGCGGCGGTCAATCTGGCAGCCAGGCACGTTCCTTTCAGCCCGCTTCAGCGTTGCTGCACGCAGGCCCGCGCTGCGCATGGCGCAGCGCCGCGCCCAACCGGGGAGGCGCATTCTGCGAATGCGCCGGAACGGGCGGGAGACCCCGCCAGCAGCTTGTCAACGATCAGAGCGCACCGTTTGGGTCTGCACTCCCAGTCCTTCGATCTCCAGCCGCATCACGTCGCCGGGCCGCAGATAGACCGGTTGCGGTTTGCACCCCATGCCGACGCCCGGCGGGGTGCCGGTGGCGATCACATCACCCGGATGCAAGGTCATCAGCTGGCTGAGATGCGAGATGATCTGTGCCACGGTGAACACCATCGTGGCCGTGGTTCCAGTCTGCCGCCGCGCGCCGTTCACATCACAGGTCAGCCACAGGTTCTGCGGGTCCGGCACCTCGTCCCGCGTCACCAGCCAGGGGCCGATCGGCCCGAAGGTGTCACAGCTCTTGCCCTTGGTCCATTGGCCGGTCAGCTTGGTCTGATAGTCGCGCTCGGACACATCGTTAACCACGCAATACCCCGCCACATGGTTCAATGCATCTGCTTCGGAGACATATTTGGCTGCGGTGCCGATCACCACGCCCAGCTCGACCTCCCAATCCGCCGCCACTGAGCCGCGCGGCAGGATCACGTCATCATCCGGTCCGCAAATCGACGAGGACGCCTTGAGGAACAGGATCGGATGCTCCGGCAGCGCCATGCCCATCTCCTCGGCGTGATCGGTGTAATTGAGGCCGATGCCAAGAAACTTCCCCGTCTGCCCGGCACAAGGCGCCAGCTCCTGATGTCCTTTCACCAGCGGCAGTTCTGCCGGGTCCAACGCTGCCAGCCGTCCCAAGGCTTCGTCCCCCAGCACCGCACCGGTGATATCCGGCACATGCGCCGATAGATCCCGGACTGCGCCTGTACTGTCCAGAAGGCCAGGCCGTACTTGCCCGCCCGCGCGGTACCGCAGCAGTTTCATGTTCTTGTTCCCTGTCTCAATTCCTGGATCAATTGGAGACGTAGCCCGCCACCACCTGCAATAGCTTGAATGCCGTAGAAGCGTCATTTTCCACCACTGCCAGGAATTCTTCTTCGCCGATCCGCAGGCAGCTGAGGTCCGTCGCCGCAATCATGCTCAGCGCCCGGGCTTCATGCCGGATCAGACCCAGTTCCCCCACCAGCCGCCCGGGGCCAACCGTGGTAATCAGCCGGTCCTCGCCGCCGGGCTGCGGCAAGAAAAGCTCTGCCTCGCCTTCAAGGATCATATACGCCCCGTCCGATGCTTCATCATCCTTCAGGAACACCACCTCGCCCGCCTTGGCATCATACCAGCGGGCGCCAAAGGCCAGAAGACGAAGCTGGCGGCGGTTCAAGCCGGAGAACAGTTCAGTCTGTTCCAGTGCCCTCAGCTTGCGGGCCAGGTCCTGGCTGGCCGCCCCGTCGCCCGCTGCCGCGGCCTGCGCCTCGTCGCTGACCAGACGGCCCTGGCGCAGTTCAAAGAAGACGTCAAAGACATCCGGACTTTGGAAGCTTGGGGCAAGATAGATCAGCGTGGTGCCGGGCAACAGCTTTCGCAGGTTCTTATGCACCGCGACCCGGGTGTCCTGATCATAGCTTGCCATCGCGGAATCGAGGATCAGGATATCCGGTTTCTTGATTGTGGCCCGGCAAAAGGCCAGCGGCTCGGCAAAGCTGGCGGCCAGCCCCTGCCCGCCCACCGCAATCGGCATGTCAAAGATCAGCTCCACCACCTGGTCACGCAAGCCTTCGCGCACCATCAGTTCGGAAACCAGTTTGCGCACCTCATCGCCCTTGGCCCCGGCAGCGTCCGATATTTTGCCAAACAGAGCATTTTCCAGAACCGTCAGCGTGGGGGCGATGGCCTCTTCTGCAAACGGCACAAAGCCCGCGCCCAAAGCTTTTAGCAAGCTTTGCCCGTGGCTGCGGCGAAAGCCTAGGATCCGCTCTTTCATTTCCTCTTCAAAGGCCGGGCCGATCTGTTCCGCCGAGATGGTGAAAGGCACGATCAGCAGCTGCGCCAGCTCCTCACGGCTGAGCGCCGCCGCATTGACGGTACCGGGCCGGTCGACCAGCGACAGTGCCGTTTCATAGGCGCCCACATCCAATCCCAACTTGCGGAACAGCGGGTGGCCAGTGCCATCCATGCCGAAGATCTGCCGCAGCATCTCCACCACATCACGGGTCAGCGCCACCAGCCCTTCGTCCAGCCCCAGCTGCTTGAGCTGGTCGAGAAATTCCGCATGACCATGCAAGACCTCGCCGGTCATGGCCTGCTGCGAGGCTGCAAACAGCAGGTTTTCCGCAACCGGCAGCGCCGGGTTGTATGCTTCTGGTTCCAGAAAATGCACGTGCACATCCAGACCGGCGTCCAGAATGGCCTTGCGCACCGACGCGCGCAATCCGACCAGCCGCTCCGCCAGATCCGGGTGGGCGGGTGCCTCGAAACACTGTTCGATACCCCGGCGGAACAGGGCGGTATCGGATCCGATCCCCTCAACCAGCTGCAGCCACCAGCTCCGCAGTTCCGCCTCGTTGGAAAAACCAGCCAGTTTGGGATCAAGCCAGGGCGCATCAAAGGGATCCGGGCTGTTGCCCGCGCGTTTGGCTATTTCCAGCTGTTGCAAGTTGTGGGCCGCGCCCAACGGGCGCAGCCGCATTGGCATCATCACATTGTCGCCAAAAGATCCCTTAAACAGAACCGGCCGCGAGGTGGCATAGCCGATCCGCGCTGCCACCGTTGCCTGGTGCAGCCCGCTGAGGTTCTGATCGGCCACCGTCACCGTCCCTGTTGCGGGCAGGATTTCCCGCGTCAGCAGTTCCGCCAGGGCCCGGCGGTCTTCTTCGGAGGGGGCCGCAATACCGATGACCTGCCCTGCGGGGAAGGTTGCGCTCAGCTCCTCCAGCACCGGATTACCATCCGTGTCACGCACATTGATCGCATCCAGGACCACATCTCCGCGCAGGCGCTCCAGCTCCTCCGGCTCGCCGACCAGCAGTTTTTCATCCACCATGCCCTGCGGTGCAAAGCGCTCCAGGATCACGTCCCAGCGCAACCCCATGTCCTGAGTCTGGTTGTAATAGGTCAGCAATTCTTTCCAGGGCGACGCCAGATCCTTGTAAGCGGCAAGCGCCGCCACCAATGCGCCCAATGAGACTTTGCCCTGCAGCACCAGAAAGCCGCCGACGGCATAAAAGAAAAACGGCGTCAGCTGGGTGATGAAGTTGTTGAGAAACTTCATGAAGAATTTTTTCTGGTAGATCTCGAAGCGGATGTCATACAGCCGCCCCAGCCGCGCCGTGATGATCGCCATCCGGTAGCGCCAGCCGCCATTGATCCGCAGCGTCGCAGCACCCGCGGCGCTTTCGCCGATCTCAGTCGCCAGCGCCCGCACCTGTTTGATGCGTTTCTTGTTCAGCAGGTTGATCTGCCGTTGCAGCATCGGGATCAGCCAGCCTTGCAAAGGAATGAGCGCGATGGCTGCCATTCCGAACCAGAAATTCTGCAGGAAAAGGAAAAACAGGATGGTCAGCATCTGCCCGGCTTGCAGCACCGGCTGGCTGACCGCATCCCCCATCAGCCCGCCCATCGGCTCGGATTCCGAAGTTACCATGGACACCAGCTCGCCCTGGCTGACCCGTTCAAAATATGGTTGCGGAAAGCGCAGCACCCGGGCAATCAGCTGATAACGGAAGCGGCGCAGCATCCGCTCGGCCAGCACCCCCTTCATGGTGTTGATGCGCATTTTCAGCAGGCCGTGGCACAGCACCGCCAACAAAAAGCCGCCGCACAGAATCCACAGGAAGGTCAGCTGATCAAAGCTTTGCCCCATCAGGGTTATAGTGGAGGTCTCAGCGCCGATTGCATCATTGATGATCCGTTTCGGCAGCTCCAGCGTCAGGTAAAGAAGCGGGAACAGGCAGGCCGTGACCAGCAGCAGCACCAGCTGGTCGCGTTTCGAGTACTTCCAAATGAAACGGAACAAAGAGCGTTCGATGGGGAAAGCTCCATAATTGGCGGCTTCGGATGTGGTCTGCCTTATGGGTAGCGCGGTTTGGCAGGAACAGGCAATGGGCAGAAGACCGCCTTGTCCCGTTGCGGCACCCTGCCGGCGCGGCATTTGCCAGACGGCGAAAAATCCGTAAGGTTCCAGCGAGGTATCCATGCTGGAGGTCAATAGGTTTGCCGGAATATGTCGGATCCGTTCTGCTGCTGCTCTGCGCGTTGCAGGTCAAACACCTGTTTGCCGACTTCTTTCTGCAAACCCCCAAGATGCTGTCCGGCCGCTGCGCCTATGTCCATATGGGCCGTGCCCAGCATGCGGGTGTCCACGTGATCGGCTCAGCCATTGTCTACGCGTTGTTCAGCGCACCCGTGCCGTTCATCCTGGTGCTGGCGGCGCTGGAATGGGTCGTGCATTTTCACATCGACTTCGGCAAGGCCCGGTTTTCCGAGCGTAAAAAGCTGAACCCGCAGCAAGCGATGTTCTGGCAGGCCATGGGATCAGATCAGGCACTGCACCAGCTGACCTATATCGCCATGGCCTGGGCCTGGGTGAAATACGCGGCGATGTGAAAAAACCGCGCGCTGGGGGCCAGCCCCCAGACCCCCGGAGTATTTTTGCAAAGATGAAATTAAAGGGTGGTCCTCGTTCCCGCCAGTCTTGCGGGTCTTCCTTGCAGCAATGCTCCCGCCGCAGGCGGACTTTCTAAGGCACAACAGGCCTGTCCCGTTTGATCGTGCGCAACACCACATTGGTCTGGGCGCTGGCTACCGCTGGCAGGCGGAACAGGAAACCCTCCAGAAACCGGTTATAAGCATCCAGATCCGGCGCCAGAACCCGCAGGTGATAGTCGGACTGCCCCGTCGTTGCGTAACATTCCTGAACCAGCGGACTGCTCTCAACCGCGCGAATGAACTCCACCAGTTTGTCCGGATCGTGGCGGGTTAAATGCACATGCACGATAGCCTGGAACCCCAGCCCCATTGCCGGTGCGTTCACCACCGCACCGTAACGTTCAATAATGCCCGCCTCCTCCAACGCCCGCACCCGGCGCCACAGGGCCGACGGCGACATGCCCACGGCCTCTGCCAGATCAGCGTTGGAAATGCGGGAGTCTTCCTGCAGCAAGGTGAGGATACGGGAATCGCGGTCGTCAAGCTTCATGTTCCGGTCACTTTCTTCACCAGATAACTGTCATTCGGAAATTCTAACCATAAATTCCCACAAAAACAGTAACTCGGGCAAATCTTTTCAAACATTGTGGATTACTTTTCCGGAAAGCACATTTTCCGCGCAAGGACTCCCCGAGATGACCAAGCTGAGCCACGATTTCCGCAGCTACAAGCTGGACGACCGGTACGAAATGACCCAGGGCCGGGTTTTCCTGACCGGCACTCAGGCTTTGGCCCGGATTATGCTTGATCAGGCGCGCCGCGATCAGGAAGCCGGCTTGAATACCGCGGGCTTTGTCTCAGGTTACCGCGGCTCGCCTTTGGGGGCAGTCGACCTGGAATTCTGGCGCGCCAAGGACCGGATGCAGGCAAACCGGATCAAGTTCATGCCAGCGGTGAACGAGGACCTTGGCGCCACAGCTGTCCTGGGTGCGCAGCAGGCCGTGCTGGACCCGCATTGCGAGGTCGAGGGTGTGTTTTCCATGTGGTACGGCAAGGGGCCGGGCGTCGACCGCTCCGGCGATGCGCTGAAGCATGGAAACGCCTATGGCTCCTCCGCAAAAGGCGGTGTGCTGGTGGTGGCTGGTGACGACCACGGCTGTGTCAGCTCCTCGATGCCGCATCAGTCGGATGTGGCATTCATGTCCTGGTTCATGCCGGTGCTGAACCCAGCAGATGTGTCGGAGTATCTGGCTTTTGGCGAATACGGCTTTGCCCTGTCGCGCTACTCCGGCACTTGGGTCGGCTTCAAGGCGGTGTCGGAAACCGTTGAGAGCGCGCGCTCGGTGGACCTGCAGCCGGACCGTGAATTCATCTGCCCGGAGCTGGCGGATTACCCAGGCGGGCTGCATATCCGCCGCTCCGACCTGCCCTCTCCCGAGATTGAGACCCGCATTCACGCCAAGCTGGATGCCGTTCGCGCCTTTGCCGAGGCCAACCCGATCGACAAGCGGATTTACGACATCAAGGACGCGCGTTTTGGTTTTGTTTCCACCGGAAAGGGTCATCTTGATCTCATGGAAGCGCTGCGCCTTCTTGGGCTGGATGAGGCCGCCTGCCGCCGCCTGAAGATCGACATTTACAAAGTCGGCATGGTCTGGCCGCTGGACCGCACCGACGCGCTGAAGTTCGTCAAAGGCAAGCAGGAAGTGCTGGTTGTCGAGGAAAAGCGCGGAATCATTGAAAGCCAGTTCAAGGAAAACTTCTATGACTGGCCCGGCAGCAAACCCGAAAAGATGGTCGGCAAATACGACAGCCAAGGGGAGCCTCTGATCCCCTGGACCGGGGAGTTGAGCCCGCTGCTGCTTGCCCCCATTGTTGCCGCGCGGCTCGATAGTTTTTTCCCGGAGGAAAACCTGCCAGCCAAGGCCGCAGCACTCACGGCGGAACCGCCGAAGCTGTTGAACGTGCCCGGCGCCGCCCGCACGCCCTATTTCTGCTCCGGCTGCCCGCACAACAGCTCGACCAAGCTGCCCGAAGGATCCAAGGCGTTTTCCGGCATCGGCTGCCACGTGATGGCCAGTTGGATGGACCGCGACACAGCCGGCTATGCGCAGATGGGCGGCGAAGGCGTGCCCTGGACCGTGGCCTCGCAGTTCAATGGAAACAAGCATGTGTTCCAGAACCTGGGCGAAGGCACCTGGTATCATTCCGGCTCGCTGGCGATCCGCCAGGCAGTCGCGGCCGGCACCAATATCACTTACAAAATCCTGTATAATGACGCAGTGGCGATGACGGGCGGCCAGCCGGTGGACGGGCCGGTCTCGGTGCATGGTATCGCCCAGACCTGCCGCGCCGAGGGAGTGGAACGGATTGCATTGGTCTCGGACGACATTGGCAAGTTTGTCCGCAGCGACTTCCCCTCCGGCACCACCTTCCATGACCGCAGCGCGCTGGACACGGTGCAGCGGGAATTGCGCGACATCTCCGGCGTCACTGTTCTGATCTACGAACAGACCTGCGCCACTGAAAAACGCCGCCGCCGAAAGCGGGGCAAGATGGAGGACCCGAAACGCTTTGCCTTCATCAACGACCTGGTGTGTGAGGGGTGCGGCGACTGCTCGGTTGAATCCAACTGCCTGAGCGTCGAACCGAAGGAAACGCCCTTTGGCCGCAAGCGCAAGATCAACCTGTCCACTTGCAACATGGATTTCTCCTGCCTGAACGGCTTCTGCCCTTCTTTCGTCACTGTAGAAGGGGGCACCCGGAAGAAGAAAAAACCCGCTGGTCTGGACGCCGCCGCATTGACCGCCAAGCTGCCGGCGCCGGAACTGCCCTCTCTCAAGACGCCGTTCGACCTGCTGGTCACCGGAGTCGGCGGCACCGGTGTTGTCACGGTCGGCGCGCTGATCACCATGGCGGCCCATCTGGAAGGCAAGGGATCAAGCGTGCTGGATTTCACCGGCTTTGCGCAGAAGTTCGGAACTGTCCTCAGCTACATCCGGCTGTCCAAAGAACCCGGCACCTTGAACCAGGTGCGTATCGAACAGGGCGGCGCGGATGCGGTTATCGGCTGCGACGTGGTGGTCAGCTCGGCGCCCAAGGCCTCGGCCCATTACCGCGCAGGCACCAAGGTGGTGCTGAACCGGGCTGAAATGCCCACTGGCGATCTGGTGCTGCGCCGCGATGCCGATCTGATGGCAGGCCTGCGCGAGAAAACCATTGCCGAGGCCGTCGGACCGCAAAACCTGTCCGGTTTCAACGCCAATGAAGCCGCCGAGACAATGCTGGGCGACGCTGTGCTGGCAAATGTCATGATGCTGGGTTTTGCCTGGCAGCAAGGGCTGGTGCCGGTCAGTGCCGGGGCGCTGGACCAGGCGATTGAGCTGAACGGCGTTGCCATTGAAAAAAACCGCCTCGCCTTTGCCATAGGCCGTGCCATGGCGGAGGACCCGAAACTGGTCGCCAGCCACTTTGAGGAGACACCCGCAAAGACGGAAACATTGGACGCGCTGATCGAACGCCGTGCCACTTTCCTCACCGGCTATCAGAACATGGCTTATGCGGGACGCTACACCGCTGCCCTGAACCGGTTCCGCGACGCATTGCCTGCGGAGGCACAGGAAGAATTGACCGCAGCCGCGGCGCGGGCGCTATTCAAATTGATGGCGTACAAAGACGAATATGAAGTTGCCCGGCTCCTGACCAGCGACGCCTTCCAGCACCAGCTTGAGGATGAGTTCGAGGGGGATTTCAGTGTCAAATACCACCTCGCGCCGCCTTTGCTGAACTGGAAAAAGGACGCCCGCGGACGCCCAGCAAAACGGGCCTTTGGGGCCTGGCTGCGACCGGCGATGCACTTGCTGGCCAAGGGCAAGACGTTGCGCGGTTCGGCCTTCAATATCTTCGGTTATCACGAAGAAGCCCGCCTGCACCGCGATCTGCTGGCCTGGTTTGAGGCCGCGCTGAAGACCATCGCCAGCCGTTACCGTGCCGATGCGCATGAGGTCTGCCTGAAGGTACTGAAAGCGCCAATGGATATCCGCGGCTATGGCCCGGTCCGGCTGAAAGCAGCTGAGGAGGCGCGCGCGCAGGCTGAGGGTATTCTCCGCAGCCTGTAACACCACACGCCCGCGGCCGCGGCTGGTGTCTCAGACGTCCCAGTGCTGCTTGGTGAATTCAGTGAAGTCCGCCATCTCTTCGGACAACGGCTCGCGCCCGGTAAAGACCTTGAGGTACTCGGGCGTCACCTCCAGCCGGTGGGCGTGGCTTTCATTCGGATCCGCCATCTCATAGCCGAGCTGCATGTAGTACAGCACCTTGGCCCGGGTCACTGCTTCCCGGTCCGCATAGCCGTAGCGGGCAAACATCGCCGTCAGCGCCTCGACCCGGCGCCGGTCCGAGCGGTCCAGCAGGCTGCGCACCTTGCCGGAACGGCGCGACCAGTCACGTACGGCAAAGTCCAGCGCAGTGTTGAACAGATCAGGGTTGGCGATGCACTGGAACACATTCAGCACTGCCCCGGTGATGGCCTTGGCCGGCGCCTCGGCCTGGCGGACCATGCCGGCGGTATTGGTCTGCTCCCAGGTCTTGAGCAGCGCATCCAGCAAGTCCTGGCGTGATTTGAAATACCAGTAGAACGACGAGCGCGAAACCTGCATCCGCTCGGCCAGCGCCAGCACTTTCACCTGCTCCACCCCGTCCGAGATCAGCACATCCATCGCGACATTCAGCCAGTCGTTGCGGGTGACCTTAATATTGCCGACCAGCGGCTCGGCTTCCGGATCGTCCCGGTGCAGAACAGTTTTTTGCGCCATGTGCGGCCTTTCGGAATGCGTGCGTTCCCTGGCATCCTATGCCGGGCTGACTGCCGGCGCCAACAAGGCAATCCTGTCAGCAGCCATTTGCGGCAAGGACCGAGTGGCGCCGGGGCCACAGCAGGTCCGCAGCGTCCGGAGGGCGGAATTTAGCATTGCACCATAAAACACGTGCCGGCACGCTAATGTGAGAAACTGTTATTCCTCCTTGGGACACCGGACCGAAAACACCGGATATGCAGGGCGATTGCGGGATGACGGCACTGGTGAAGTGCCCGCAGTGCAACCGGGAAGCCCATCAATTTTTCCTTGCACAACGGGCATCTGGGCAAATGGGGTTTGACTAAGCAGCCTTCAGCGCGCGAAGGTGAGGCCAAAAAACAGGGGAAAACAAGATCTCATGAGTGCCTTGAACCAGCCGGGCGGACAATTCTGAATGCACCCGCTGCTTTCCGTTGAAAATCTCAGCATTGGGTTTGGCAAGGGCGACCCCGTCGTGAAGGACGTCAGCTTTGCTGTGCAGCCAGGCGAAACACTCGCCTTGGTCGGGGAAAGCGGCTCGGGGAAAACGGTCTCTTGCCGGGCCGTGCTGCGCATCCTGCCGAAGGTGGCGCAGCTGCGCTCCGGGCGCATTTTGCTGAACACCCGCGGCAGCGAACTTGACCTTGCGACGCTCGACGAACGGCGGATGCGCGACGTTCGCGGCAATACCGTCGCGATGATTTTTCAGGAGCCGATGCGCTCGCTTTCGCCGCTGCACCGGATCGGCAATCAGGTGTCCGAAGTGCTGTGGCTGCATGGCCGCAAGTCCGAACGCAAGGCACGCAAGGAGGTTCTTGAATGCTTTGAGCGGGTCGGCTTCTCCGATCCGGAACGCACCTACAGATCTTATCCCTTCGAACTGTCCGGCGGGATGCGCCAGCGGGCGATGATCGCCATGGCCATGGTGGCCAAGCCGGACCTGCTGATCGCGGATGAGCCGACCACGGCGCTGGACGTGACCACACAGGCCCAGGTTCTGGGGCTGATGAAAGAGTTGCAGCGCGAAACCGGTATGGCGATGATCCTGGTCACTCATGATCTCGGGGTGGTCGCCAATATGGCAGAGCAAGTGGTGGTGATGCACAAGGGCCGGGTGATGGAATCCGGCCGTGCGGAACCGATGCTGCGCACCCCTGCCCACCCCTACACCAAGGCCCTGTTCAACGCTGCACCGGAAATTCCGGATGAAGCGGTCGTCGCCATCCCGCCGTCACGCGATGACCTGATCATGGAAATGAAGTCGGTCTCCAAGACCTACACATTAAGAGCCAGCAAGGGCTGGCAAGCTCCGACCCTGATCCACGCCTGCCGCGAGGTTGATTTGCGGTTAGCCCGCGGGAAAACCTTGGCAGTTGTCGGTGAAAGCGGCTCGGGCAAGACCACGGCTGCACGAATTGCCTTGGGGGCAGAGCTTCCGGATCCCGGCGGCGAGGTGCTGTTCCGCCCTGATCCGGATCAGCCGGCGGTCACCGTGCACAGCATGGACCGCGCCGCGCGCACCGCCTTTCAGCGGCAGGCCCAGATGGTGTTCCAGGACCCTTACTCCTCGCTGTCGCCCAGGATGCGCATTCAGGATACTTTGGTCGAGCCGCTGGACATCCATCGCATCGGTTCTCGTGCCGAACGCCGGGACAAGGCGGCGGACATGCTGCGGCTGGTCGGCCTGTCACCGGACATGCTGAAACGCTATCCGCACGCGTTTTCCGGCGGTCAGCGCCAGCGGCTGTCGATCGCGCGCGCGCTGATGCTGGAACCGGCGCTGATCGTCTGCGACGAACCGACCTCGGCGCTGGATGTTTCAGTGCAAGAGCAGATCCTGCTGCTGCTGGAGGAAATCCGCGACCGGCAAAACCTGTCTTATCTGTTCATCAGCCATGATTTGGCCGTGGTCGCCCGCATCGCAGATGAGGTCGCCGTGATGCGGCGCGGGTTGATTGTCGAGCAGGCACCGCCGGAAACCTTGTTCTATAATCCTCAGCACCCCTACACCAAGGCGCTGATCGCAGCCCAGCCGGAACCCGATATCGACCGGCCCATCGACTTGAAACTGGTGGCCCAGGGCGCAGGCGCGCCGGACTGCTGGCCCGAGGAATTCCGCTTTAACGGATCTGATGCCCCGCGACTGGTAAACCTGAAACACCTGGAACCCGGCCATAAGGTGCGCTGCCATGCTTGATGCCCTGAAACCCCTTTTGACGGCTGCCTTCTGCCTTGCCCCGCTTTCGGCCCTGTGCGGCCCCGAGGTCCAGGAAAGCAAGTTCTGGAGTTCCGAAGTCAAGGCGGGCTATCTGCCCCCGGTGGCCAAACGCCTGCCAGAGGTGCCGCTGGTGGTCGACCTCGCAGCCAAGGGCCGGGACTTTGGCACCGAAGGCGGCACGCTGAACACCATGGTGACCCGTTCCAAGGATATCCGCCAGATGGTGGTATACGGCTATGCCCGCCTGGCAGGCTATGACGAACGCTACCGGCTGCAGCCTGACATTCTGCTGGGCTATGAGAACGAAAGAAACCGGCGTTACACCCTCAAACTGCGGCGCGGCCACCGCTGGTCCAGCGGCGATCCCTTCACCTCTGCCGATTTCCGCTACTGGTGGGAGGATGTCGCCAACCACGAGCTGCTCAGCCCGGCCGGTCCGCCGGATTTCCTGCGCGTCAACGGCAAGCTGCCGCGCGTAAGCTTCCCGGACGAAGCCACAATCATCTACGAATGGGACGACCCGAACCCCAGTTTCCTGCACATGCTGGCCCAGGCGCGCCCGCCTTTCATCTACCGGCCTGCAGAATACTTGAAACAATTCCACGCCGATTACGCCGACCCGGATGCGCTGGAAGAGGAAGTCGACTACGCCCGCGTCAAAAGCTGGGCCGCGCTGCACAACAAATACGACAACATGTACAAGTTCGATAACCACGAGCTTCCGACGCTGCAGCCCTGGATCAACGCCTCGCCAGGCAAGAAGATCCGCCACCAGTTCGTGCGCAATCCCTATTACCACCGGATCGACAGCCGCGGCGTGCAGCTGCCCTATATCGACACCGTGGAAATGGAAATTGTGACCGCCGGCCTGGTAGCGGCTAAGTCCAACGCAGGGGAAGCCGACCTGCAGGCCCGCGGTTTGGGGTTCCGGGATATCCCGATCCTGCGCAAAGGCGAAAAAGACGGCGCAAACTACAAGACTTATCTTTGGGGCTCCGGTGCCGCCTCGCAGATCGCGATCTATCCGAACCTGAATGCCAAGGATCCGGTCTGGCGCGAGGTGCTGCGCGATGTCCGGGTGCGCCGGGCGCTGTCCCTGGCTATCAACCGCCGGGCCATCAACCGGGCGCTCTATTTCAATCTGGCCAAATCCGGCGCCATGACGGTGCTGGAGCAGAGCGAATTTTTCGACCCCGCCCTGCGTGCCGCCTGGGCGGATTTCGACCCGGAGCAGGCCAACCGGCTGCTGGACGAGGCCGGCCTTACAAAGAAAGACGCCTACGGCATCCGCTATCTGGCCGACGGGCGGCTGATGGAGCTGGTGGTGGAAACAGCCGGTGAGCTTCAGGAAGTCGAGAATGCACTTCAGATAATCTCGGACGACTGGCGCGATGTCGGGGTCAAACTGGTGATGCGCCCGCTGGACCGCGACATCCTGCGCAACCGGGTGTTTTCCGGCAGCACCATGGCTTCTGCCTGGTTCGGCTGGGACAACGGCTTGCCGCAAGTCTATACCTCGCCTGCCTATCTGGCGCCAACGGACCAGGTGTTCCTGTCCTGGCCGAAGTGGGGCCAATTCTATCAAACCGGCGGCGACGCAGGCGAGCCGCCAGACATGGCTCCGGCGCGGCAACTGATGGATCTGATGCAGGACTGGAACATGGCCACCACAGATGCCGAGCGTGCCGCCGCCTGGCGCGCCATGCTGCAGATCCACGCCGATCAGGTCTATGCCATCGGCGTCGTGGCCGCCGCACCGCAGCCCGTCGTGGTCAGCAACCGCCTGCGCAATGTGCCCAAACAGGCAATATGGGCCTGGGACCCCGGCGCCCATTTCGGCCTTTACCGTCCGGATGAGTTCTTTTTTGAGGATGGCCAGGGCTGATGGAAATTCTGCGTTACGCCATTTACCGGTTTGGCACCATGCTGCTTACGCTTCTGGTGGTGTCGGTGCTGGTCTTTGCCATCATCAACCTGCCGCCGGGCGACTATCTGTCGAACCAGATTGCCGAGCTGCAGGCCACCGGCCAGTCCGCAGGCGTCGCCAAGGCGGAATTCCTGCGGCAGGAATATGCGCTCGATAAACCGCTGTGGCAGCAATACATGATCTGGATGGGCTTCATGCCCGGCCCGCACGGGTTCTCCGGCATGATCCAGGGAAATTTCGGCTGGTCATTCGAATTCGACAGCCCGGTTGCCGATATCGTCGGTGACAGCCTGTGGCTTACAGTTCTGGTAAACCTGTCCGCCGTGGTTTTTGTCTATGCAGTGGCGCTGCCGTTGGGGGTGCTGGCTGCCGCGCGGGCCCGCACCTGGATTGATTACACCTCGGCTTTCATCGGTTACCTGGGACTCGCTACGCCAAACTTCCTGCTGGCGCTGATCCTGTTCTACTATGGCCATCGCTGGTTCGACCTGCCGATCGGCGGGCTGATGGCCCCCGAATACGAAGGCGTGCCGATGAATTGGGACAAAGTGAAGTCCATTCTCGTCCACCTGATCGTTCCAACCTTCGTGATCGGCACCGCCGGTGCGTCCGCGATGATGCAGCGGCTGCGCGCCAACATGCTGGACGAACTGGGTAAACCATATGTGGAAACTGCCATCGCCAAGGGCATGAAACCCTCGCGGATGCTGGCCAAGTATCCGCTGCGCGTCGCCTTCAACCCCTTTGTCGCCGACATCGGCAACCTGCTGCCGGCAATGATCTCAGGCTCGGTGCTGGTGTCGGTGGTGCTGGGGCTGCAAACCATCGGGCCGACCCTGCTGACGGCGCTTAAAACCCAGGACATGTTCCTGTCGGGCTTCGTGCTGATGTTCGTCGCTTTGCTTACCTTGATCGGCACCATGGTTTCAGATGTTCTGCTGGTGCTGCTTGACCCGAGGATCCGGTATGAGGGGCGCGGCGCATGACCCGGCTGCCTGATGGACGTTATGTCGATGATGAAGCTTTCGACCCGCAGGCCTCGCTGCTGGAGCTGGAGCGCAAGGACCTGGACGCGCCGAACTGGCTGCTGGTCTGGCGCAAATTCAAGACCCACAAGCTCGGGTTGATTTCAGGCCTGTTCCTATTGATCGCCTACCTCATGATCCCGTTCGCCGGCTTCCTTGCGCCCTACGGACCAAACCAGCGCTTTTCAGAGCATCTGTATTCCCCGCCGCAATCGATCAAGCTGTTCCACGAGGGCGCGTTTGTGGGACCCTTCGTTTATCCAATGACTTCCGAGGCCAACCTGGAAACCTTCCAGTGGGAGTTCAGTCCCGACACCTCGCGCCCGCTGAAGCTTGAATTCTTCTGTGAGGGCAAGACCTATAAACTGGCCGGTCTCATCGAAAGCAACCGCCACCTGTTCTGCGCAACCGAAGAGGCGACAATCTTTATCCTGGGGTCCGACCGGCTGGGCCGCGACATCTTCAGCCGCGTTTCCTATGGTGCGCAGCTGTCGCTTACTGTGGGGCTGATCGGCATATCCGTGTCCTTTGTGCTCGGTATCTTCTTTGGCTCGCTGGCGGGGTATTTCGGCGGCAAAACCGATTGGCTGATCAACCGGGTGATCGAAGTTCTGCGGTCCCTGCCCGAGCTGCCTTTGTGGCTGGCGCTGTCTGCCGCGGTGCCCTCGAACTGGTCGCCGGTTGCGGTGTTCTTTGTCATCTCGATCATCCTTGGCATTCTCGACTGGCCGGGGCTTGCAAGATCGGTGAGGGCAAAATTCCTGTCCCTGCGCGAAGAGGAATACGTGCGCGCCGCCGAAATGATGGGCGCATCTTCAGGCCGGGTAATCCGCAAGCATCTGCTGCCAAATTTCATGTCGCACCTGATCGCCTCGGCCACCCTGTCAATCCCGGCGATGATCCTGGGCGAGACCGCGTTGTCATTCCTCGGCCTTGGCCTGCGCGCGCCGGCGGTCAGCTGGGGCGTCATGCTGAATGACGCGCAAAACCTGGCCTCGATCGAAATCTACCCTTGGACCGCGATCCCGATGCTGCCGATTGTGATTGTCGTTCTGGCATTCAATTTCCTCGGTGACGGGTTGCGCGACAGCCTGGATCCTTACCAGCAATGACCCTGTTCACTGCCCTGCCGGCGCCTGGCAGCTACCGCCTGACCGGCACAGGACACTGGCGCAGCGCCTTTGCGGTTACGGAACTTGCCAATGCCTCAGTCGCCGCCGTGGGGCTGGAGCTGGCGCGGCTGGTAAAGGCCCTGAACCTTGCGCCCGTTGCACCGGACGTCACGGTGGACCAGCGCCTGGCATCACTTTGGTTCAGCTATAGTTTCCGCCCCGAGGGCTGGGAGCTTCCCAGCCTGTGGGATCCGGTGGCCGGCAGTTATGAAACCGCAGATGGCTGGATCCGCCTGCACACCAACCTGCCGCACCACCGGCAAGCTGCTCTGAAAGTACTGGACTGCGCAGGAGACCGCGCGGCCGTGGCAATTGCCGTGAAACAATGGCAGGCCAGTCATCTCGAAAACGAAATCGTAAACGCGGGTGGTGTGGCCGCCGCCATGCGCAGCCGAGCGGCTTGGCTGACGCATCCGCAAGGTCTTTCTGTGGCGGCGGAACCGCTGATCCTATGGCAGTCGCCCCGTGTTATCCAACTGCGTGAGCGGCCAAAAGCAACAGCCGAACGCCCGCTGGCCGGACTGAAAGTGCTGGACCTCACGCGGGTTTTGGCCGGTCCGGTTTCCACCCGCACTCTGGCCGGATTTGGCGCCGATGTGCTGCGTATCGACCCGCCCGGCTGGGACGAACCTGGTGTCATCACCGATGTTGCGCTGGGTAAGCGCATGGCTTCCCTGGATCTGCGCAATACAGTGGACCGCCAGCAGTTTGAGGCGTTGCTGTCCAAGGCCGATGTGCTGGTGCATGGCTACCGTCCCGGTGCGCTGGATGGTCTGGGCTACGGCGCGGACGCCCGCCGCCGGATCGCTCCCAATGCGGTTGAAGCCTCTCTGGATGCCTATGGCTGGACCGGCCCCTGGGCCCAGCGGCGCGGTTTTGACAGCCTCGTGCAGATGAGTGCAGGCATCGCCGATACAGGCCGCGTCCAGGCCAAGGCGGACGATCCGCACCCTTTACCGGTACAAGCGCTGGACCATGCCACGGGTTATTTGATGGCAGCAGCGGTGCTCTCGGCCTTGGCAACTGCTGCCCAAAAGGCGGCGGTGCCCGCAGCGCATCTATCGCTTGCCCGCACCGCAGAACTGCTTGGTGGAATGCAGAAATGTTCCAAAGGACCGTATGTCGTCAAACCGGCACACAGCGACTTCACCCAGGAGATCGAAAACAGCGGCTGGGGGCCGGGCCGCCGCCTTGCTGCGCCGCTTGCCCTGGACACTAGCAAAATGCGCTGGGGCCGGCCCGCCTCCCATTGCGGCAGCGCCCCGGCATGCTGGCCGGAATAACCAATGGAAATGGGGCGCTGCCCCTCTTGGCTTGCAACCAGTTCACCCCGGCAAATTCTCAACCAGAACAAAACCGGATTCCGCAGCGGCGGCTTCTTTCTGGGAGAAGTACCTCCGCCGGAGGCAGCGGCGCGCGCCAGCGCGGCGCCACGCCCAACCCCAAGCGGAGCGCGCTAGCGGTCCAGCGCGGGGGCGGGAGGTCGCCGGTCAGGCATCTGCTCAGCGGTCATCGCCGCCCGGGCCGCCCATTTCGTCCAGAAGATCGTCGTCAATCGCCGCCTGCACTGCCCCTGCGGCAGCCTCTTTCTGCTTCGGCGTCATCTCATCAGCCTGGTCCGGCGCCAGCCGCACGGTGACCTCGCGATGAGCAAATCTGATGCCCTCGCGGGCAAACAATTCACGGATCTCCTGGTACACCCGTTTGCGGACAATCCACTGATCCCCCGGTTTGGTCATGAATTTCACGCGGATAATCATCGCTGAGTCCTGCATCTCGATCACACCCTGGGACTTCAGCGGCTGAATAAAGGTATGTCCGACAACAGGGTCATCCATCAGCTTCTGGCCAAGCTTCTTGATCAGCTTGCGAACCTTCTCCACGTCAGTATCATAGGTCACGCGCATCGGCAGTTTCATCATCACCCAGTCACGCGAATAATTGGTCAGAACCTTGATCTCGCCGAAGGGGATCGTGTGCAGCGCCCCGAGGTGATGGCGCAGCTGGAAAGACCGCACCGAGATCTTCTCGACCGTGCCCTTAACGTCGCCGATGTCGATGTATTCGCCCTTGCGAAAGGCATCATCGATCAAGAAAAAGGCGCCAGAGAAAATATCCCGCACCAGCGTCTGCGAACCAAAGCCAACCGCAAGACCGACAACACCGGCACCGGCGAACAGCGGGCTGACATTAATACCCAGTTCCAGCAGAACGATCAGCACGATCGAGACCAGCACAACCGCCAGGATCGTTCCCCGGAACAAGGGCAGCAAAGTGGCCAGACGGCTGGCGCCCCCGGCCCCGCCTTCATCACCCAGCTCTGCCTCCGAAACATCGCCGGCTTCCTCATCGATCTTGCTGTCGATCCAGATCCGGAACAGGTGATAGACGATAAAGCCGATGAACAGGATCACCGTCACATCTATCACCCGTTCAGCCGCAGTGGTTTCGGTCCATTGGGCGTCCGGGTTCCAGACAATCACCAGTGAATAGGCCCCGACTACAAAAGCCAGAATGCCTGCCACTCTGCGGGCAAGATCCTGGTACGTGCCAATAGGATGTCTTGCGGCCGGTGCATCTGCGGCTTCCGCAGCGGTCTCCGCCTCATCCGGAGCAGCTTCTTCACCCCGTTGCTCAGAAATACCCTCCGCTTCCGTGGCGGCACCTTCCTGCCCGGTTGCTGCCATGGCAGCCTGCATTCGCCGGGTGCGGTTGAAATAGCGTTCGATGAAGTAGTTGATCGCGCCATAGACAATCAGGATCGTGGTCAGAACGAAATAACTGCCCGCCATCAACGGGATCGAAATATCCTTTTCCAGCACCAGATCAAAGGCCAGCTTAAGCCAGCCAAAAGCCATGTAAGCCATCAGAACCGGTGCCCAGGCAACTGCCAGAACACGCACCAGCCAGGAACATTTTTCCGGCATTCGGCCGGCACGGATGGCATTGGATATGGCGCGCCCGTTGACCAGCACCATCAGCAGGTTGCCCAGCATCCCGACCAGTGCCAATACCCCGTATACCAGTGCATAGACATTGTAATTCAGGCCGAAATCGCCGACCCAGGTGGCAAACAGCGTCGAGGAAATGTCATAGGTCGCCAGCAGGGACGCCCAGATATAGAGCCGTTTTGCGTCCCGGTCTGAAAACACCGGTATCCGGTACTGGGCCAGGAACGGCGACAGCACCATCCGCCACAGATCGGACACCGTGCGGGCCAGGAAAAACGCCGTGTAGACAGCAGTTGCCGTGAATTCGATTGAGGGGTCGCCCGAAGCACCGAAGATCAAATAGGAAATCAGCGCCGCAAAGACCATCGCAAAGACGGTCCCGCCAATCCCCATCAGGAACCGGTAGACCAGGAAGGGCATCTTTTCCTGATAACCTTCCGGGTTCTGCCGGATCCGCGCCACGACGAAACGCTTGGCAAAGCGCTTTCCGTAGATTTCCGTCGACAGCCAGCGGCCGATCAGCAGGAACAGCACGCTCCAGAACAGCACCTCGACATAGGTCATGATCCGGCCGTCCGGGCTGGTTTCCCGCAGGATCCATTCCACCTCCAGCCGCGAATAGGGCAGCGCCTCCAGGCGGCTGCTCAATTCAGCCCGGAAGGCGCCGACCCTGGATTGCGCTTTCATCAGCGCCGAGGGCTGCTCCATCGTGTCGGATGCAGGATGGTCCGCTGCCTGTTCCGCGTCCGGCGGCGCGTTCAGCAACTTGCCGCTGCTGTCCACCACGACCACACTGACACCGCTTTCCGCCGCCTGTTCGATCGCACGGGACAATGTATCTGCTCCGCTCGCTTCACTTTCCTGCGCGCCTGCGTGAGCGGCCAGGCCAAAACTCAGCAGGCCGCAAATGAGAACCCGGAACAAAACTTGCAGCATGACCGCCTATCCTTTTGGAAACTTGCGTCAAATTAACCACGCAGCGGAGCGTTGCGCAAATGGCGCGGACGCAATTTCCTGTGCGGCAGGCAACAAAGGCGCATGATTGCATGCACACAGGCTCCGGGCTATACCAATTCATATACCCGCCCCTTGGGCGGACTGCTGCAGAGACTGGACTGGCAAACACCCTCCGGGCTTGAGCGGCAGCAAAAGCAAACACTGACCGTGCCCCCGCCGCAACCGGCTTCTGGGGCGCGCAAACTGAGGCGGAAGATGGCGGAGCACACGAGCACGCGCCCGGGGACGAGCGGCAAAACCGGCTGGCCTGGTTCCTGCGCCGCCGGCCCCGGATTTCGGCCATCCGCCGCCCGGCAACCTGATCAGGCAACTCAATGACGACCGCAAGCACCACACCGGCAGCGGCGGGCACCCGCGGGCCGCGGATCATGTTCTACAGCCACGACACTTTCGGACTGGGGCATCTGCGCCGTTCACGTGCGCTGGCAGGTGCACTCACCTCAGCCAATCCCGACGCTTCGGCGCTGATCCTGACAGGTTCACCGGTTGCGGGGCGGTTTTCCTTTCCGACCCGGGTCGATCATGTCCGCCTGCCGGGTGTGATCAAGCGTACCGACGGCTCTTATGCCTCGCGCACCATGGGCATGAGCATCGAAGAAACTGCTGATCTGCGCGCTGCGCTGATCCGCTCTACAGTAGAGCAATACGACCCTGACGTGCTGGTGGCCGACAAGGAACCCACCGGCTTTCGCGGTGAGCTGATGCCGGCGCTGGACCTGCTGAAATCGCGGGGCCGCTGCAAGATGGTGCTGGGCCTGCGCGATGTGCTGGACGAGCCCGAAGTGCTGGCCGCCGAATGGGAGCGCAAGCACGCGGTTGAGGCCACCCGCGATTTCTATGATGAGATTTGGGTCTACGGGCCGCGGTCCGTGTACGATCCCACCGCGGGGCTGCCCTTCACCCCGCAGATGCAGGCCCGGATGCATTGGACCGGCTACCTGCGCCGCGATCTTGGCCAGGTGGGGGAACCGCCCGAACAGCCCTATTTGCTGGTCACTCCTGGCGGCGGCGGCGATGGCGAGATGATGGTGGACCTGGTGCTGTCGGCTTACGAAGCCGACGCGGAGCTCTCCCCGCGCGCCGTGCTGGTCTATGGCCCTTTCCTGTCCGGGGAAACCCGGGAGGATTTCGAGGAGCGTGTCGCCCGCCTGAATGGCAGGGTTACCGCAGTTGGCTTTGAATCACAGATCGAGACGCTGTTTGCCGGCGCCCAAGGGGTGGTCTGCATGGGCGGCTACAACACGTTCTGCGAGGTCTTGTCCTTTGACAAACCCGCCGTGATCGTGCCCCGCACCACGCCGCGGCTGGAGCAATGGATCCGCGCCAGCCGGGCCGAGGAAATCGGCCTGACCACCATGCTGGACGAATCCCGTGACGGCTGGACACCCCCATCCCTGGCCAAGGCGATCCGCGCGCTGGCCACCCAGCCGCCGCCCTCTGCCGCCGGGTCTGAGGGGCTGCTGGACGGGTTGGACTATGTCACCCGCCGGGTGGACGCACTGCTGCAGGACACACATCAGGAGGCCGCCGAATGAGCACGCCCCGCCCGCCGCTCGCGGTGGTGGTAAAGGGCTGGCCGAGGCTGTCCGAGACCTTCATTGCACAGGAACTGGTTGCCCTGGAGGCCGCCGGCCACGCGTTTGAGATCTGGTCTCTGCGCCACCCCACCGACATCAAGCGCCACCCGCTGCATGCGCAGCTGCAGGCGCGCGTTAACTATCTTCCCGAATACCTCCATGATGAGCCGGAGCGGGTCTGGCGCGCACGCACGATGGCGCAACAACTGCCCGGTTATGCTGAGGCCTACCGCATCTGGCGCGCCGATCTGCGCCGTGACCAGACACCCAACCGCATCCGCCGCTTTGGCCAGGCCTGTGTGCTGGCCGCAGAAATGCCCGCGGACGTGCTGGGGCTTTACGCCCACTTCCTGCACACGCCGTCCTCGGTTGCGCGTTATGCCGCGATCATGCGCGGGCTGCCCTGGAGCTTTTCGGCCCACGCCAAGGACATTTGGACCTCGCCCGATTGGGAGCTTAAGGAAAAGCTCTCCGCCGCCCACTACGGCGCGGCCTTCGGCGCCACCTGCACCGGCTTTGGCGCCAAACACCTGCAACAGATGGCCGATACGCCGGGCCGCGTCGATCTGGTTTACCACGGGCTGGATTTGTCGCGGTTCCCCGCCCCCCCTGAACGCGGCCTGCGCCAGCCGCAGGATCCGATCCAGTTCATGTCCGTGGGGCGTTTGGTCGAGAAAAAAGGCTTTGACCGGCTGATCGCCGCCTTGGCTCTGCTGCCCTCAGGGCTTGATTGGCACTGGACCCATATCGGCGGCGGCGGATTGGGCGATTTGCTGCAGGGCATGGCTGAGGATGCTGGCATTGCCAACCGCATCACCTGGCGCGGCGCCTGCGACCAGCCCGAAGTGATCGAGGAAATGCGCCGCTCGGATCTGTTTGTGCTGCCCAGCCGGGTGGCTGCGGACGGCGACCGCGACGGGCTGCCCAATGTGCTGATGGAGGCGGCTTCACAGTGTTTGCCAATCCTGTCGACACCGGTTTCTGCGATCCCAGAGTTCATCACTCATGGAACCCATGGCCTGCTGAGCGAGGACCGCCCCGAGACGCTGGCCGAGACCCTGCTGTATGCTGCCCGGCACCCGCAACGGCTGGCAGCAATGGCCGGCGCAGCACTTGTCCGCCTGCGCACTGATTTCGGCATGGATCCCGGCATCGCCCAGCTGTCCAGGCGGCTGCATGCCATGCTGCAAGGAAGCTGACCGGTCATGCAGCCGGGAGCCGGAAAGCGGGTCGCCTTCTACGCACCGATGAAGCCGCCGCATCACCCGGTGCCCTCCGGCGACCGCGAGATTGCCCGCAACCTGATGGAGCTGCTCACCGCCAGCGGTGCGGCGGTGCAGCTGGTTTCAGACTTGCGGATCTATGACAAGACCGGCGACGCGGCGTTGCAGTCCAGCCTGCGCAATCAGGCCGAGGCCGAGGCTGAAAGACTGATCCGTTGCATGCCCGCCGCGGACCTCTGGGTCAGCTATCACAACTATTACAAGGCGCCAGATCTGATCGGCCCCGCTGTCGCCCGCGCCCGTGGAATTCCCTATGTGCAGATCGAATCCACCCGCGCCAAGAAACGCCTGACCGGACCATGGGCCGGTTTTGCTGTAGCGGCCCATGCCGCTGCCGACGCTGCCGCGGCGATCTTCTATTTCACCGAGCAGGACCATTTCGCATTGAACCGCGACCGCTGCGGCGCGCAGGCAGTGGCCCATCTGCCGCCCTTCCTGCCGCTGGATCAGCTGCCCGAAGCCTCGTCGCTGGACGGCCCGATGCTGACCGCCGGCATGATGCGTCCGGGTGACAAGCTGGCTTCCTACCAAATTATCTCGGAAATGCTGTCTCATCTGCCTGGCGATTGGCGGCTGGACATTGCCGGCGACGGCCCCGCCCGCAGCGAGGTTGAAGCACTGATGGCCCCTTTCGGACACAAAGTGCGCTTCCTCGGCCAGCTTTCCCGCGCGAAGCTGGCAGCCGCCTATGGCAACGCCAGCCTGTTCCTTTGGCCGGGCGTGAACGAAGCTTTTGGCATGGTCTATCTGGAAGCCCAGGCCCATGGCCTGCCCATCGCAGCCCAGGACCGGCCCGGCGTGCGGGATGTGCTGTTGCCCGCTGGCTATCCCGCTCCGGATCAAGGGGCCGAGGCTCTCGCAGGTTTTACCGCAGGCTTGCTTGCAAACCCCGAACTGCGCATTGAGGCTGGCAAGGATGCACGTGACCTCATTTTGTCCCGCCACCTTGCTCCCGCCGCTGCCCGGCAGTTCTGGGCAACCGTTCTGCCGTTAATGGAGACCCGCGTATGATCCGCCTCGCCCTTTTGCGTCATGGCCACACCGCCTGGAACCGCGCCGGCCGCATCCAGGGCCGCAGTGACATACCGCTGGATGATCAGGCCCGCAAAGAGCTGCGCGGCTACGCCCTGCCCGCTGACTGGACGCAGGCAGACCTCTGGTCCAGCCCGCTGATGCGCGCGGCGGAGACCGCAGAACTGATTACAGGCCGCGCACCCAGCACCGCACATGAACTGACCGAAATGAACTGGGGCGACTGGGAGGGGCTGCATGGGCAGGACCTGAAGGCCGACCCGGCAAGCGGTTTCCGCGATATCGAGAACTGGGGCTGGCACTACCGCCCGCCCGGCGGTGAAACCCCTGCCGAGGTCTGGACCCGTATAGAACCCTGGCTGCGCAGTCTGACGCGGGATACAGTAGCGGCCTGCCACATCGGCATCATGCGGATGATCCTGGCACGCGCCCATGGCTGGGATTTCGACGGCCCCGCCCCCTTCCGCATCAAACGCAACCGGCTGTTTGTGGTGGAAATCAGCAGCTCCGCCCTTATGCCTTGGCCCGAACCGGTCCGGCTGATCCGCAAGGCCGCGCCATGAAAGTCCTGATCGCCGTCACCCATCTGCTTGGCACCGGCCACTTGGCCCGTGCGCTGACATTGGCCCGCGCTTTCACCGCTGCCAGCCATCAGGTTCAGGTGGTTTCCGGCGGCTTCCCTGCCCCGCAGCTCGACACGGATGGAATCAATCTGATCCAGTTGCCGCCGTTGCGTTCCGATGGAGTGGATTTCACCCGGCTGCTGGCAGAGGGCGGAGGGCTGGCGGACGCGGCCTATTTGATCCGGCGCCAAGACGTTCTTTGTGCCGCTCTGAACGAAATGCAGCCCGATGTGCTGATTACCGAACTTTATCCTTTTGGCCGCCGCTCGCTGCGCAAGGAGTTTCTTGCGCTGCTTGATGCTGCCCATGCGTTGCCCCGGCGGCCGGTGATCCTGTCCTCTATCCGCGACATTCTCGCCCCGCCCTCCAAACCCGGGAAAGCGGACAAAGCCGATGCTGTAATCGCCCAATTTTATGATGCGGTTCTGGTCCACTCCGACCCCGCAGCAACAAAACTGGAGGCCAGCTGGCCGGTCACCCGCATGCTTGCAGGCAAGCTGCGCTATACCGGTTACGTTGCCCCTCCGGCTGCCGGCCTGCATCCGTCACAGGCAGGATCAGGCGAGGTGCTGGTCAGTGCTGGCGGCGGCAGCGTAGGAACGCCGCTATACCAGGCAGCACTTGACGCGGCAAAGCTGATGCCGGACACGCCTTGGCGGCTGCTGGTTGGCGGATCAAACGCCGCCCGGCGCATCACAGAATTTGCCAAAACAGGCTCCCCCGCCCTGCTGGAACCAGCGCGCAAGGATTTCCGCCAAATGCTCTCCCATGCCGCGGCCTCGGTCAGCATGTGCGGCTACAACACTGCTCTGGATCTGCTGCAAGCCGGCACGCCTGCGGTGCTGATCCCGTTTGATGCCGGGAATGAAACCGAGCAGGGTCTGCGCGCCGCCAGCCTTGCGCCCCTGAACGGCGTCCAAGTGGTCAAAACCGCAGATCTCTCAGCTGAGACGCTATGCGCTGCGGTCAAGGCGGTATTGCACGCACCGCCGCGGGTTGCAGGCGGTTTCAGGTTTGACGGCGCCGCCCGGAGTGTGGAGATTGCCGCAGAACTTGCGGGAGGGCGCGAATGACACCGGATTGGAGCGGTCTGGACCGGGAACTGGAGCACTGGCAGACGGCAGGATTGACGCTGCCTTTGTGGTGGCGGGATGATGACGCGATGTCCCATTCAACCGAGCTGGAGCGTTTGGCAGCACTGTCTGCGGACCTGGACCTGCCGGTGCATCTCGCGGTGATCCCGCACGGCGTCACCCCGGATCTTGGCCGTTTTGTTGCAGATCATCCGCAACTGATCCCGGTGGTGCATGGCTGGACGCATCAGAACCACGCGCCCGCCGGCGAGAAGAAAGCCGAGTTTGGAGCGCACCGCCCGCTGGAGGAACTGCTGGACGATGCCGAGCGCGGCCTGATCTGTCTGCAAGAGATATTCGGCACCAGCCTTCGCCCTATGTTCGTGCCGCCCTGGAACCGGGTCTCTCCGGAAATGCTGACATGGCTGGCGGGTACCGGTTTCACCGCAGTTTCCACTTTTACACCGCGCAAAAGCGCCAAACCCGCCTCCGGCCTGCTGCGGGTGAACACCCACCTGGATCCCATCGACTGGAAAGGCGGCCGCAGCTTGCTGCCACCGGAGCAGCTGATTGCGCAAGTGGCGCGCCAGCTGCGCGACCGCCGGCTTGGCGATGCCGACAATGCAGAGCCTTACGGGCTGCTGACCCACCACCTGGTGCATGACGAGGCAGTCTGGAACTTTATCGCCGCTCTTGCAGTGCGCCTGCTGGATGGCCCGGCAGAGGCCTGGATCTATGACGAAAGGATGTCCTGAATGAGCCGTCTTGATTCCATGCTGCGCCGCCTCACCGCCCAGCGCGACGGGTTGAACTGGGCCGCAAATCAGGTCGCCCCGCTGGGCGGCGATGTGCTGGACATGGGGCTTGGCAACGGCCGCACCTATGATCACCTGCGCGAAACCCTCGCCAGCCGGCGGATCTGGGTCATTGACCGGTTGCTGCAATGCCATCCCTCCTGCGTGCCGCCGGAGCAGGATTTCCTGCAAGGCGAGGCAAAACCAATGCTGGAACGGCTGGCGGCTGAGGGGCGCAAAATCGCCTTGGCGCATTATGACTTCGGCTTCGGGATCAAGGAAAAGGACGTCGCCGAGGCCGCTGCCCTCTCCCCCGTCATTGCGCAGGTCATGGCCCCTGGCGGCATCATCGTCTCCGGCCAGCCGCTGGTTGGTTTTGAAGAACTGGACGGCCCTGATGGCATCCAGCCGGGGCGCTATATGTTCTACCGGGCCGGCTGATCCGGGTCACCGCCCGGCCCGGAAGGCCGGGCAGCGCACGCCCCCGCCCCAAGAGGGCTGGCGCTCCTCCCGCTTCCGGATTCTGGGCCGCTCAGGCCACACGCTCCCCGCGCGACCAGACCCCGCGCAGGACCGGCGCGCCGGCTTTCAGCCGGAACCGGATCAGATCCGCGCGCTGACCGGTTTCCAACCGCCCGCGATCACTCAGCGCAACTGCATCGGCCGGCGCATGGGTTACCGTGCCCAGGCCGCGCGCCATGTCGCCCCACAGATCGCCCAGCTGTACTGCCGCCATCAGCAATGCCGCAGGGACATAGTCTGACGAAAGAATGTCCAGCAGCTCCAGCTCCGCCAGCTCATGCGCCGCCACATTGCCGGAATGCGAGCCGCCGCGGATCAGGTTCGGCGCCCCCATCATGACTTTGATCCCATTCGTATGACAGGCCTGCGCCGCCTCTACCGTTGTCGGAAATTCCGCCAGGCTGATGCCATGACGGGCTGAAACAGCCACTTGACCCGCGGTGGTATCGTCATGACTGGCCAGCACCGAACCGAACCGCCTGGCGGCTTTCACAGCCTCAGCTTCATGCACGTCGCCGTAGGTTTCGCGCAGCCCTTTCAGATGCGCGACATGGGCCTGAAAAGCCGCATCATCAAACCCATGCTTTCCCTTCACATATTGCTCAAGCTTTGCGAGATCGCGAAATTGCCGCTGACCCGGCGTGTGATCCATCAGCGAAACCAGCCCTACACGGTCCGCATCTCCAAATGCATTCAATTCATCTACCAGAGTATCACTGCAAACTTCGGCCCGCAGATGCAGAAAATGCGAGATCTTCAGCGCGCCTGCCGCCCGCAGCTCCAGAAGCTCGCTCGCCAGTCCGCGGGCATAGGCGCCATAGCGGCTTTCCCTGCGGCTGATCGACCCCACGCGCATGGCATCAAACACCGTGGTGATCCCAGTGCCCGCCAGTTCCGCATCATGGGCGATGATGGCGCTGGCATGCGGCCAGTCCACCTTGGGCCGGGGCTGGATGTGGCGTTCCAGATTATCGGTATGCAACTCCACCAGCCCCGGGCAGACGCAGTCGCCCTCGCAGTCAATTGCGCCTGCCGGAATCGAAGCCCCTTCGGCAATATCAGTGATTTCACCGCCGGTGACCTTAACACTGCCTGTCCGGGTCTCGCCCGGCAGCACCAGTGTGGCATTGGCAAGGATTAAATCTTCTGTCATCTGAACTTCACATCTTTCGAGCTATGGAAGGCCACGTTTAGGAGGCCAATGTGACATTCACGCGATACGCGATCTATTACGCCCCGCCTGCCGGGGCAGCATGGAGCCGGTTTGCCGCCGGCTGGCTGGGCTGGGACATGGAAGCGGGTCTGGACTTGCCTCACCCGCAGGTTCACGGGCTGGATGTGGCGGCAATCACCGATGTGCCGCGCACATACGGGCTGCACGCCACCCTGAAGCCGCCGATGCGCCTCGCCGAGGGGCAGACCCGTTCGGCGCTTGAAGACGCCTGCGCGGCGCTGGCCGCCACGCATAAACCGGTCACGCTGGACGGTCTGCAACTGGCGCGGCTGGGCCGTTTCCTGGCCCTGCGCCCTGCCGGAGACGATACCGCGCTGAAGGCGCTGGCCGCCGCCTGCGTGACAGAGCTTGACCGGTTCCGCGCGCCTGCCTCTGAGGCTGAGCTGGAGCGCCGCCGCGGCGCGGGGCTGCCCCCGGAGCAGGACGCAAACCTCAGCCGCTGGGGCTACCCTTATGTTCTGGACCAGTTCCGTTTTCACATCACCTTGACCGGCAAGCTGCCCAAGCCGCAGCTGCCCGCGGTGCAGGACGCGCTCGACACGCATCTCCTCCCGCTGCTGCCTGCTCCCTTCGTGATCCGGGATCTGGCGCTGGTGGGCGAAGCAGCGGACGGCCGGTTCCACCTGATCCATCGCTACGCCCTTTCCGGCTGAATGGCGCTCAGCGCGGCCTGCACGGCCGCGCTGAGCGCACCGCTGTTGTCAATCTCATGCACACGGGCCAGCCCCTCAGGCAGCGGATTGGCGGCGCGCGTCAGACGGCGCCGCACCTCTTGCGCATCTTCCCGCCCGCGTGCCAGCAGACGGTCGGCCAGAACCTCCGGCGCGGCAGTCACTGACAGCACGATGAAATCCCCGAACACGTCCTGTGCCTTCAGCAGCACGGAACGCGAAAGGTTCACCAGCACGCCGCCCGATCCTTCCCGCAGCATTTCAATGTCGCGTGGAATGCCATAGTGCAGCCCGTGTGCCCGCCAGTGCAGGGCAAAGACCCCATTTTCTGCCAGCGCAGAAAACTCAGGTTCCGTAACCGCCTGATAGTCCTCTCCGCCCGCCTCTGGCGCGCGGGTAATAACCCGCCGCATCAGCCGCAGCTGCGGGCCGGATACCGCCAGGGCAGACATCAGACTATCCTTGCCCACCCCCGATGGCCCGACCACCGCGATGACGGGTCCCTTTTCAGAAGGCGCACTCATGCCGCGGCCTGGGGCGCAAAGCCCGACACATCCACGAACCGGTCGCAAACCTGCTGGCGCGCCGTCTCATCATGAAAAATGCCGATGATCGCCGCCCCGCGCGCCTTGGCACTTTCTATCAAACCCAGCACGATGGCGCGGTTCCTCGCATCAAGGCTCGCTGTCGGCTCATCCAGCAGCAGCGCCGGATAGCCATAGGCAAAACCGCGGGCGATATTCACCCGCTGCTGCTCCCCGCCCGAAAATGTGGTCGGGCTAAGGCTCCACAGCCGTTCCGGAATGTTCAGCTGCGCCAGCAGCGAGGCCGCCGTATCACGCGCCTGTTCTATTGGCGTGCCAACCGCAAGCAGCGGCTCAGCCACCACATCCAGTGCCGGAACCCGCGGCACCACGCGCAGGAACTGGCTGACATATCCCAAGGTCTCGCGGCGCAACGCCAGAATCTCACGCGGCGCGGCTTTGGCGACATCCAGCCCGCCGACCATCACACTGCCGGACGCTGCCAGATAGTTGCCGTATATCACCCGCATCAGGGTGGACTTACCCGCCCCGGACGCGCCGGTCAGGCCAACGCACTCACCCGGCTTTACACGCAGCGTGGCGTTTTCCATCACCGGGATCACTGCGCCGCCCTGATTGTGCAGGGTAAAGCTTTTGCTTACCTTATTCAGTTCAATCATCACCCTGTCCTCAGACTTGCAGCACGCTGGAGACCAGCAGCTGGGTATAGCCATGCTGGGGATCATCCAGCACCTGATCAGTCAGCCCGGTTTCAACCACATGGCCGTCCTTCATCACCATCAGCCGGTCCGCCAAAAGACGCACCACCGCCAGGTCGTGGGTGACGATGATGGCGCTCAGCCCCATTTCGCGAACCAGCCCCCGCAGCAGATCCAGCAATCGCGCCTGGACCGAGACATCAAGGCCGCCGGTCGGTTCATCCATGAACACCAGCCGTGGGCCGGTTACCAGATTACGGGCGATCTGCAGCCGCTGCTGCATGCCGCCGGAAAAGGCTGACGGACGGTCATCAATGCGGTTGCCGGAAATCTCCACCCGGCCCAGCCAGTCCGCAGCGCGTTCCCGGATCGCGCCATAATGGCGGTCCCCGACTGCCATCAGCCGTTCGCCGATGTTACCGCCGGCACTGACGGACATGCGCAGCCCGTCGCGGGCGTGCTGATGCACAAACGCCCAGTCAGTGCGGCTGAGCATCCGGCGTTCCGGCTCGGACATGGTGACGGTATCCACAGGACCATCACCGCGGGTGTCAAAGATCACCTCTCCCCGGTCCGGCGTCAGATGGCCCGCCAGACTGTTCAGCAGCGTCGACTTGCCCGAGCCGCTTTCACCCACGATCCCCATCACCTCGCCGGGGTAGAGATCAAAGCTCACATCCGTGCAGCCGATCCGTGCGCCATACATTTTGGCAACGTTTTTCACTTGCAGCAAAGGTATCATTGCGCTGCCTCCTCACCCAGGCGGCCAGTATGGCCTGCGCCGCGCCGCGAGCGGCAGTAATCAGTGTCGGAACAGACAAACATCCGGCTGCCCGCATCATCCAGGATCACCTCGTCCAAATAGCTGTCTTCCGCCGCGCATAGATCGCAAGCGTGATCCGCTTTGCTGGCTTCAAACGGGTAGTCCTCAAAATCCAGCGAGACGACTTTGGTATAGGGCGGCACTGCATAAATGCGCTGTTCCCGGCCTGCGCCGAACAGCTGGATCGCCGCCATTTCCATCTTGGGGTTGTCGAACTTCGGGATCGGCGAGGGATCCATCACATAGCGCCCTTCGACCTTCACCGGATAGGCATAGGCGGTGGCAATTGCACCGTGCTGGCTGATGTCCTCATACAGTTTCACATGCATCAGCCCGTATTCCTGCAAGGCATGCATTTTGCGGGTTTCTGTTTCCCGCGGCTCCAGAAACCGAAGCGGCTCCGGGATCGGCACCTGATAGACAAGGATCTGATCTTCGGTCAGCTCCGCCTCGGGGATCCGGTGACGGGTCTGGATGATGCTGGCCTTCTCGGTTTCCTCGGTGGTTTCAACACCCGCAGTCTTTTCAAAGAACTTGCGAATCGACACCGCGTTGGTGGTGTCGTCGGCCCCTTGGTCGATCACTTTCAGCGTGTCATCCGGCGTCAGCGTGGCTGCCGAGACCTGCACACCGCCTGTACCCCAGCCATAGGGCATCGGCATCTCACGGCTGGCAAAAGGCACCTGATAGCCCGGCACCGCCAGCCCTTTGAGGATTGCCCGGCGGATCATCCGCTTGGTCTGCTCATCCAGATATGCAAAGTTGTAGTCGTTCATTCCGCAGCCTCCCGTGCCGCCAGCGTCTCTGCCAGTTCCGCCGCTTCCCGGCGCAGTTTGCGGACAAGTTCCAGTTCGGACTGGAAATCCACGTAGTGGGGCAGCTTGATGTGCTCCAGAAAACCGGTAGCCTGGATGTTGTCGGCATGGCTCAGGACAAATTCCTCATCCTGCGCAGGCGCGCCGACGTTGTCCTCGCCCAGTTCCTTCCAGCGCAGCGCGCGGTCAACCAGCGCCATGGCGATGGACTTGCGTTCTGACTGCCCGAACACCAGGCCATAGCCGCGGGTGAACTGCGGTGGCACCGTCTTGGAACCCTTGAACTGGTTCACCGTTTCGCATTCGGTCAGCTCCACCTCGCCGATCTCGATGGCAAAGCCCAACTCCGGGATTTCCATCTCCACCGGCACCGTGCCGATGCGCAGCTCACCTACAAAGGCGTGGTTGCGGGCATAGCCGCGCTGGGTGGAGTACGCCATGCCAAGGATAAAGCCCTCATCCCCGCGGGTCAGCGACTGCAGCCGCACCGATCTGTTCGCCGGGAAGGACATCGGCTCACGGGTCAGATCCCCCGGCGCAGCGTCCGAGGACGGCTCACGCTCGATAATGTCCTCGCCTTGCAGAAATCCGGTGATATGCGGCGTTTCTTCCATGCGCGGTTCCGCAACCGGCGCTTCGGGCACCTCGCCGTCTGCGGCCAGTTTGAAATCCAGAAGGCGGTGTGTATAGTCAAACGTCGGCCCCAGCACCTGGCCCCCCGGTGCATCCTTGAAGGTCGCGGAAATCCGGCGGTCGCAGGCCATCCCGCCGGTTTCCACCGGCAGCGTATAGCCGAAGCGCGGTAAGGTGGTGCGGTAAGCGCGGATTAAAAAGATCGCCTCAATCAGGTCGCCGCGCGATTGTTTGATCGCCAGCGCCGCCAGGTCCGGATCATAAAGAGACCCTTCCGCCATCACCCGGTTCACCGCCAAACTTAGCTGTTCGCGGATCTGGGCAAGAGACAGCTCCGCCACATCCCTATCACCGCGGCGCTCTTCGGCAAGCCAGGCGTGGGCGTTGTCAATCGCCCGCTCGCCGCCTTTTACTGCAACATACATCGTTCAGGTCTCCGCGTTGATTTGGGTGGACCGGGGCAGCGCAGCCAATTGCGCCCCGCAGGTGAAAAAGAAATCCACCCCCAGCGGGTAAAGCATCGCGTTGTTCTGCAAGGCTTCCAGCTCAGGCAGCGCCATCTTTGCGGTGTCCTTGATGCCGGGTCCGGACAGGACGGCATTGGGCGCGCCGAACGCCGGCACTTCCACAATCAGGGTGGCAGAGCGATCCGGATACTCCGGCGTCCCGATGCGGAAGCGGTCGAGCGGCATCAGCGCAGCCCAGCTGCCAAGGACAAAATCCGCCTGTTCCGCCGCCACGATAGGCGCGCCGGTGTGAAATGACAGCCAGCAGCGCAAGGCTTCGCTGTCCACGTCCGGGGCCAGATAGACACCGGTTTCCGGATCGCACAGTGTCAGCAGCAGGCTGCCAGCAGCAACCGATATCCCGCCGGGCGGTATGGCGCCGGTGATATCTTCGATCCGGCCGGGACGTGCCATCGCATTCATCGCTGCGCGAAACGCTTGGGCCGACACCACCGGCGGATTGCTGAACCCGCCGGCATAGGCCATATTCTGAGACTGCCGAGGCATCAGTCTTCCCCCCGCACCATTGTAAAAAACTCAACCTTGGTTGCCGCAGCCTTGGCGGCCCGGGCCGTCTTGCAGGCCTTGCGTTCGGCGGCCAGCGGTTCCAGCACTGCAGTACGCAGGCCCGCCGCCGTACCGGTCTGCATCAACGCGTCGATCTTGGCGGCCATTCCGGCCTTTGCCTTGCTGCGGCCCTGCACATAGCCGTGACCAACCGTTCCGTCCTCCAACGACAGCGCACAGCGGGTGATGGTCATCTCACCCAGATTGAACGAGGCGCCGACCCCGCCAATCCGGCCCCGGACCATAACGCCGCCTGCCTCCGGCGCGCGCAGCCATTCACAGGCGGGATCGGCCCCGTATTCTTGCCACAGCTCAGCGAGCCGGACCTCGTCAGCAGAGGCCAGCAAGCTCATCCAGCCCTTGCGGTCTTCTGTGGAAAATTCTTTGTTCATTTGTCTAAGCCTCTTGGCCAGGTTGTCTATATAAGCTATACAACTAGACAAATGCTATCTGAGTCGCCCCTGCCGACGCAATCCAAGACTTGTGAAAGTTACATGACATGGCCCGCACCCCCGTTTGGAAGTCCATCGCCATTGCCCTGACAGACGACATCGCACAGGGCCGCTACGAGACCGGCGGCAAGCTGCCCGCCGAGGCGCAGCTGTCGGCCCGTTTCGGGGTGAACCGCCACACTGTGCGCCGGGCGTTAGCCGATATGGCGGAACAGGGCCTGGTGCATGCGCGCCGCGGCGCCGGTGTGTTCGTGGCGGCCAAGCCGACGGATTATCCAATCGGCAAGCGGGTGCGCTTTCACCAGAACCTGACTCGCGAGGGGCGCAGCCCTGCCAAACAGATCCTGATGCTGGAGACCCGCGCCGCGGCGCCCCGTGAAGCCAATGCGCTGCAGCTGGATCCCGGCGCCCAGGTGCATGTCTATGACGGCCTGTCCCTTGCTGACGGCCAGCCCATTGCCCTGTTTCAAAGCATCTTTCCCGCGGACCGGTTTCCGGGGATTCTGAACGCATTGAAAGACCTGCGCTCGGTCACGGCGGCATTGCAAGAACAGGGTGTTGAGGACTACACCCGCGCCGAAACCCGGATCACGGCCAAACTCGCCAACGCGACCCAGGCCCTGCATCTGAAGATAGCCGAAGGCAGCCCGATCCTGCGCACCACCGGCATCAATACAGATCCTGAGAACCGCCCCGTCGAGTTTGGCCGAACCTGGTTTGCCGGCGATCGGGTCACCTTGACCGTCGGCGGCGAGACCTGAAGCAAAAAGCTCCCGCCTGTTCCGGCGCATTTTGAAAATGCACCTCTCAGTTGGGCCGCGCGCCGCGCTGACGCGCGGCGCGCAACCACTTCGACCTCAATTGCAGTTTGTTCAATTGCAACGCCCCCTGCCGTGCGCAGCACGGCTGCCACGCCCAACCATTGCAGGGTATCTTTGATACCCGGAACGGGCGGGAGTACCACCGCAATGGAACAGGCCCCCGCTGACAGCAGAGGTTTAGCGTGCAGATCAAAAACCGCTATTGTTTGGCGTTGAACACAAACAGCGTCTCGCCATTGATCTGATACCCGTTGATCAGCTCTTGTGCTTTGTCCGAAACCAGCCAAGCCTCCAATTGCACCGCCAGGCTGTTCTTCACGTGACCATGTTTTTCCGGGTTCACCGGGATATAGGCGTATTGGTTGAACAGCACCGGATCGCCTGAAAACAGCAGCGCCAAGCCACCTTTGTTGCCAAAGTTGAGCCAGCTTGCACGGTCCGACATGATGTAACCGTCCATGCCTGACGCCGTATTCAGAGCAGCCCCCATCCCCGCACCAACCGCGCGGTACCAGTCGCCGAAATCCTTAGGATCAAGGCTGGCCGATGCCCACAGGCTCAGCTCTTTCTTGTGGGTGCCGCTGTCGTCCCCGCGGCTGACAAAGGCGGTTTCAGCGCCTGCAATCTTCTGCAGCGCGCTTGCAGCATCCGCGGCACCGGACACGCCGGCCGGATCCGCCTTTGGACCAATGAAGACAAAATCATTATACATGATCTCGCGGCGGTGGGTGCCGTACCCGCCAGCCAGGAACTTTCCCTCAGCCGTCTTGGAATGCACCAGAATCGCATCGACGTCACCGGCTTCGCCCAGCCTGAGCGCCTGACCGGTACCAACAACCAAAAGCTGCAGATCCAGACCAAGATCGTTCTTGATCTCCGGCAGCAGGATCCCGGCCAGGCCGGAATTGTGGAAGGAAGTGGTCACCGCCATCTTCATCTCTTCCGCAAGCACTGCCGTGGCCATTGCCATTGAGGCAACCGCACCAATAATCAGATGTTTCATTCTACAATATCTCCGTTCAGAAATGCGCGTCCCTGAGGGGTTCCGGGTCCGGCAAAGAAATCTTTTGCCGGGCTGAATTCATGAATGCGGCCCTGCAGGACAAAGATCACCTCATCCGCCAGCCGCCGGGCCTGGCCCATATTGTGGGTGGACATCACCAGCCGCGTGCCGCTTTCCGATGCATGGGCCAGAATATCCTCGATCTCGCGGGTGGCGCGGCCGTCCAGCGCCGCGCAGGGCTCATCCAGGAACAGGACCTGCGGCTCACGCACCAGAGCGCGCGCAAGAGCCAGCTTCTGCCGCTCACCGCCGGACAGCATAGTTGCCTGGCGCTCCAGGATTGCCCCCAGCCCCACCCGCCCGGCCCAATCCGCCGCCCGTGCACGCGCTTCTTTGCGGGCCAGGCCGGTCAACCGCAACGGATAGGCGATGTTCTCGATCACCGAGCGCCGCATCATCACCGGGGTCTGGAACACAAAGGCCTGGTGCTTTTGCGCCTCTTCCAGCGGGCAGGCCCAGTCCAGGCTGCCGCCGTTCATCCGCACTATGCCATGCAGCATCTTCAGCAGCGTCGTTTTGCCCGCCCCATTGGGACCCACCACAATCGAGGTACCCTGCCCGCCCAGCGTCAGATCAACCGGCCCGACCAGAACCTTGCTGCGGCGGCGCACCATGGCGCCCTTGGCCACCAGCGGGAACATCTGCATCACCAGCGCCCCTCGCTCTCCGTCCGGCCCAGCCAGTGGATCGCCAGATTGACTGCAATAGCCAGCGCGATCAGCACAAACCCCAGCCCCAGCGCCATGGCAAACTCGCCCTTGCCGGTTTCCAGCGCAATCGCTGTTGTCAGCACCCGGGTGGCATGGTCGATGTTGCCGCCGACCACCATGATTGCCCCGACTTCGCCGATGGCGCGGCCAAAACCCGCCAGCGCCGCAGTCAGCAGCGCCCGGCGCCCGTCCCACAACAGCGCCCGAATGCGCTGCAGCTGGGTTGCGTTCATCGAGATCAGCAGATCATGGTAATCGCTCCAAAGTTCCCGCAATGACTGATGCGCAATCGAGGCTACCAAGGGCACAACAATGATCACCTGCGCGATGATCATCGCTGTGGGCGTGAACAGCAGGCCAAACACGCCAAACGGTCCGGCCCGCGACAGGAACACATAGACCACCAGCCCCACCACCACCGGCGGAAGCCCCATCAGCGCATTCAGCACCGCAATTGTGGCCCGGCGCAGCCGGAACCGGCGCACCGCCAGAAACGCCGCCAAGGGCAGCGCAATGGCACAGGCAATCGCCAGCGCAGTCAGCGTCACCCGCAGCGAGCGCAGGGTGATTTCCACCAGATCCGCGTCCAGCGCCGCCAGCAGCCAAAAGGCCTGGCTCAGTCCTGCCCACAGATCATTCATCGCGTCCGGTCACTCTCCCAAAGGCCAACTGCCGGCCCGGTCTAACATGGCTTTGCGCGGCTCCAAATCACAGGAGCAGACGCCGGGACAGCCAAAAACGGCAATCCGGCTGGAAAATTCTGCCCCCGATACCCATTTGAGAAGTAACGGCTTCCCGAAGATGCCGCCTGTTAGCGCCAAATCACCGCTTTTGGCTGCAAAAGCCTTCTCGCGTGCTTGCGTGCGCCAAATGAACATGAAACAACCCCCGTCCAAAGTGTCCCCTTGGACGCAACTTTGAGGACTTGCCATGTTCGACCTGCAATCCATGCGGGATCAACTCGCCAGCCAGTATGATCTGGCGCCCAATCCTGCCCTTGCCGAAAAGATGACGGATGTATACGCGCGGATGAACCGTGTGGTGAACCCCATCGAATGGGTCGCCCATGCGCCCTATGTTGCAGCCATCCTTGAGCTGAAAAAGCAGCGCAATGCGGTGATCCTGGCGCATAACTACATGACGCCCGAGATCTATCACGGCGTATCGGACGTGGTTGGCGACAGCCTGCAGCTGGCGATCGAGGCGGCAAACGTCGAGGCCGATGTGATCGTCCAGTGCGGCGTGCATTTCATGGCTGAGACCTCCAAGATTCTCAGCCCGGACAAGACGGTGCTGATTCCCGACATGGAGGCCGGCTGCTCGCTGGCGGAATCAATCACCGCCGAGGGCATCGAACAAATGCGCGCCAAATACCCCGGCGCACCGGTCGTGTCCTACGTGAACACAACAGCTGAGGTGAAAGCCGCATCTGACATCTGCTGCACCTCGTCGAACGCGGCACAGATCGTCGCGGCGCAAGACAGCCACACCGTGATCATGACACCGGACCAGTATCTGGCCCAGAACGTCGCCAAACAGGTGCCGCAGAAAAACGTGGTCTGGTGGGAAGGCTCCTGCATCGTGCACGAGCAATACACCGCCCAGGATCTTCGCGATTTCCGCGAATGGAATCCCGGCACGCGGCTGATCGCCCACCCGGAATGCCCGCCCGATGTGGTGAACGAGGCCGATTTCTCAGGCTCCACCAGCGGCATTCTTAAATACGTGACTGATGAAAAGCCGGAAAAGGCGATGCTGATCACTGAATGTTCGATGGCCTCGAACATCGCCGATCAGCTGCCCGAGGTGGATTTTGTCGGCCCCTGCAACATGTGCCCTTACATGAAGAAGATCACGCTGGAGAAAATCCTCTGGTCTTTGCACACCATGTCCGAGCCGGTCGTGGTCGATGAAGTTGTGGCCGAAAAGGCCCGTGTGGCGGTTCAGCGGATGATTGACCTCAGCCAGAAACTTGGCGTCTGATCTGTGATCGAAACCGGCCGCATTGTTATTGCCGGCGCAGGTCTTGGCGCGCTCTACGCCGCGCTTGAGCTGGCACCGCGGCCGGTTCTGGTGATCTCACCGGAAACCTTGGGCAAGGGCGCAAGCTCTGCCTGGGCGCAGGGCGGCGTTGCGGCAGCCATGGCCAATCATGACACGCCCGAGGCCCACGCCGCCGACACTCTGCAGGCAGGCGCCGGCACGGTCGATGCTAAGGTGGCCGCGATGGTCACACGGGTCGCGCGCGCGCATATCGTCGACCTGACCGACCTTGGCACGCCATTTGACCGCGATGCGGACGGCAATTATGTGATGAGCCGCGAAGCTGCCCATTCCGCCGCCCGCGTGGTGCGCGTAAAGGGCGACCAGGCCGGCGGCAAGATCATGCAGACATTGATTTCTGCCGTGCGCGCAGCGCCGTCCGTGCAGGTGCTGGAAAACACCCAGGCAGTGCGGTTGGAAACCGAAGGCAATACCGTTACCGGCATCTGGATCACCCGCGCCGATACGCCTTCTGCCCCGGTGCTGGTCAAATGCCCCGGCGTGCTGCTGGCCGGCGGCGGCTCCGGCGGGCTTTATGCCCATACCACCAACCCGCCCCGCATCCGCGGCCAGGTGATCGGTTTTGCCGCCCGCGCCGGCGCCCGCATCGCCGACCCGGAATTTGTGCAATTCCACCCCACCGCCTTTGACATCGGCGAGGACCCGGCCCCGCTGGCGACCGAAGCATTGCGCGGCGAAGGCGCGGTGCTGATCAACGCGGATGGTGAACGCTTCATGCTGGCTGAGCACCCGGACGCCGAACTGGCCCCCCGTGACATCGTTGCCCGCGCGATCTTCGCCGAAACCCAAGGCGGCCGCCGCCCGATGCTTGACACAACCGAAGCACTCGGCGCCGAGGTGCTGACCCGCTACCCCACGGTCGCAGAAACCTGCGCCCGTGCGGGCATCGACCCGGTGCAGAACCCGATCCCGGTTGCCGTCGCCGCACATTACCACATGGGCGGGGTCGAGGCCGACATGCAGGGCCGCAGCAGCCTGAAAAACCTCTGGGTCTGCGGCGAGGCGTCCTCCACCGGCCTGCATGGCGCCAACCGTCTGGCCTCTAACGGGTTGCTGGAAGCGCTGGTCTATGCCCGCAACGCAGCTCAGGACATCGGGTCGCTGGATACCCCGGTAAATGTGGATGAGATCCACCCGAGCTTCCCGCCGGGCGGACAGAATCTGGACGCTGCAGCGGTCAAAAACCTGCGGGAAACCATGACCGCGCATGCCGGCGTGCGCCGTACCGCCCAAGGCCTGAAACAGGCGCTGGCAGCCATTGCCCGGCTCGAAGCCGGGCAGGCCGCAGACGAGAATTTCGCCAATATGTGCGCTACCGCCACGCTGATCACCGCCGCTGCGCTTCAGCGCAAGGAAAGCCGGGGCGGTCATTTCCGCGACGACTTCCCCACGGCCGACCCTGCGCAGGCCCACCGCACCCGCATCACCCTGGACGAGGCCATGGCGATCCGTGACCGGATTGCCCCCGGGCCGTGAAGGAGCCGACATGAGCACCCAATTCGCCACCCTGCCCGACTTGATCCTGGAACCGATGGTGCGCGCAGCGCTGATGGAAGACCTGGGCCAGAACGGCGACATCACCACCCGCGCTGTGATCCCGGCCACAGCCGCCTACACCGCCCGGGTGAACGCCCGCGAGGACGGCGTGGTCTCCGGCATGCAGATCGCCCGGATCGCCTTTCATCTGGTGGATGCCGGGCTGAAGGTGGAAACGCTCCTGCCCGACGGCAGCCCCTGCCGTAAGGGCGACACGCTGATGACCATCGAAGGCTCTGCCGCCTCGATCCTGTCGGGCGAGCGTGTGGCGCTGAACTTTGCCGGACGGCTGACCGGTATTGCCACCCTTACTGCTGCCTTTGCCGCCGAGGTCAAGGGCACCGCCACCCGCATCACCTGCACCCGCAAGACCACGCCGGGCCTGCGCATCGCCGAGAAGCAGGCGGTTCTGCATGGCGGCGGTTACAACCACCGTTTCGGCCTGTCGGATGCCATCCTGATCAAGGACAACCACATCGCCGCGGCTGGCGGGGTGCGCGCCGTTCTGGACGCCGCCAAATCCAGCGTCAGCCACATGATGAAGGTGGAAATCGAAGTCGACACTCTGGACCAGCTGACCGAAGTCATCGCCACCGGCGGTGCCGATGTGGTTCTGCTGGACAACATGGATACCCCCACCCTGGCCAAGGCTGTGGAGATCGCCAAGGGCCAGGTGGTGACCGAAGCCTCTGGCAACATGCGCCTTGACCGCATTGCCGAAGTGGCTGCAACCGGGGTTGATTACATTTCCTCCGGCGCGCTTACCCATTCGGCGCGCACCCTGGATCTGGGCCTTGATTTCTAAGGCAGCCCCGAACCGCCGGACATAACGCCGGGCCAGTGCCCGGCGTTATTCGTCAGCCTGGCGGTTTTTCCGGGCGGCCTCCAGCTTGCCTTCCCGCAGCGCCTTGGGCGACAGCATCAGCACCGAACCGCCATCAATATGGCGCACCTCATAGCCCTGCCCCTCCAGCAAGCCGCCGCGCAGCTCCCCGGGCAGGCCGGCACAGGCTTCAGGCCGGCTTTCGCACATCACGATGTCCCGCCCCGTCAGGTAATTCAGCCGGAATTCGACTGACTGATCCTTTTGCAGGTCCGACTTGTTGGCCGCTTCCAGGGACAGATAGGTTCCGGTGACATAAACCGTCCCCTCCCCGCCAGCCAGCTCTGCCGCCATGTCCTGGCTCAACCGGTTCCATTCGGTAGAGAAATAGTGGGTCAGCCCGGCAAAGATCACATACAGGGCCGTGAAGCCAAACAGCAGGTTGCGGCTCAGCCGGGCCCGCCCGCCGTCACGCAGCTGAAGGGCGAACAAGCCGACAAAGACTGCGCCAAATGCCCACAGAAACCCGCCGGACCGCACCGGCATGTCGATGCCGCTGCGAATGACCTGCAGGCAGATCAGCGCCAGCCCCAGCCCGGCTCCGGACAGCATGTACAGCGCCCGCCATTTGTCCCGGCTCCACACGGCCCACACGGCACAGCCAAGCACCGCAGTCTGAAGCAGCGCCAGCCCGGTGATGCTGTAGCCGCCTTTCAGCACCAGGTTCACCAGGAAATCCGCGGCCAGTTTGGAATTTTTCAATGCCGAGGCCAGATCCGTCGCAGGGCTGGGATTGCGCCAGTCTGCCATCGGCACGCCGAACACCCCGTGTTCGGCATAGTTCAGCGCGTAGATTGCCAGCATTCCAAGGGCAAAGCTGGCGATGAACAAAATCAGCAAACCCGCGAGATCCTTTGCCGAACGCGCGGCGTCTGCGCGGGTCAGGCTCATCGCGAGGATCAAAAACGGGTAGGTCGTATAAGACATCAGCGCCGCCGGAACAAAGACCAGCATCAGCCAGCGGCACGCCCGTTCGCTCAGCCGGGTGGCAAGCCAGCCATAGAGCGCCAGAATCGCCAGCCCCGGAAGCAATGTGTTGAACCACAGAGAGATCAGCACCGATGGCAGACACAGCCCGGCAATCAACGCTACCATCACCCGCTGCCAGACCTCAGCTTGCCGACCAAAAGCATTATGCACCAGACAGCCCAGATAGATCGCCCACAGCAGGTGGTAGGCCAGGAAGTTAACCCAGGCCGGCGTCACTACGCCGCGCAAATGCCACAGATAGTTGACCCAACGTCCTTCGGTCAGAGTTTTGGAATAGAACAATGATGGATCCGCCAGCAGCGCCGGATAGTCGTCATGCCGGATCATTGGATCATGCAGTTGGAACAGCGCGGCCAACAGCATCAAGGCAAAGACCGCAGCTACCGTTACCAGCAACTGCGGCACTGCAGGTCGCCCCGTAGCAGTACTGCCGGCGGTGGCAAGTGTCATCCTGCCGCCTCCTGCAGGCGGCGTGCACGGCGGGCCAGCACCGCAGCGCGGCCCTGGGCGATTCTGGTGACCACTGGCTGCGGCATCAGCGAGACGATCCCCCTCCGCATCCGCCAGCCGAGGCTGCCAGCCAGCGGCACGTTCTGTCCAGCCGGTACTTCCGCAGCCAGCACCGCCTGCGGCAGGTTTCTTCGCCCAGCGGCATTGGCGTATAGAACGGTGTTATAGCGGTACCAAGGCTCGACGCCGTCGATGTCCTTCAGTTGGGGCCGGGCAAAGTCAAAGGCAGAGAAGCCGCGCGCGGCAAACATCTCCTGCCAGAATGACAGTGGCTTTTCGTTGATGTGAAATTCCCCTCCCTGCCCCGGCACCGCGGCTGAGAAAAGAACCCGGTCGGCGTGGCAGGTCAGGCTATCCACCAGCCGCTCCGAGGCCGCCTCGGGCAGATGCTCACCCACTTCCAGGCTTTGCGCCAGGTCAAACTTGCGTTTCAGGTCAAAGGGTTTGGTCAGGTCAGCTGCGTGAAACTGCTCACGCGGGATTGCCAGCCGGTCGCGATCTACATAATCGCCATCAACGCCGGCCACATCCATCACACCGGCCTTGATCCATTCGCTCAGCCAAACGCCACGGCCGCTGCCCAGATCCAGCACACTGCCCGCTTGCAGATGCGGCTGCACCACCGAAATCATCGCCTGCGCCGAAGATCGCGCGCCCTGGTCGATGTAATCGTAAAACTCGTTGGAATAGATATGGGACATAGTTGCTCCGATCGATTGTCAGCCAGCCGCGGCATACACCCAGAGGCGGAAGATGATAAAATTCTGAACCGGCAGGATCACCGTGACGGCAGCGGCGGACAGCCAATCCGCCCAGCCCAACGCCGGACCGATCACACCGGTGATCAGCGCCGAGACGGCAAATCCCGCAGCGATGGTGCAGGAAAAGCGCAGCATCTGCTCCGGCATGCCCAACGGGCGGCGGAAGGTCCATGCCGTTTGCAGTACATATTGAACAGCGACAGCAACGGCAAAGGCGAGCACATTTGCGGACGCCTGTGCCAGCCCCGATGCCAGCAACGCGGTATAGCCCAGCACATAAAGCCCCGCGACCGTCGCGCCCACAATCGAGAACCGCAGAACCTGACCGGAATCGCCCCCCAAAACAGCCATCCTTACGACGCTTCCTTGTGCCGGGGGGCCGTTTCGATGTTCACCGGATCAGCCGCCGCCGCAGTGCCGGTTTCTTCCGACAAAAAGTACATGGGCCGCTGTTTGCTCTCCATATAGAGCCTGCCGATGTATTCCCCCATGATCCCCAGCGTCAGCAGCTGAATGCCCGAGAAGAAGGAAATCGCCAGCAGCATCGACGCCCAGCCCGGCGCGGTGTTGTGAAGGATCAGCGACAGGAACACATAGACCGCCATCAGGAAAGTCACATAAAGGCTCAGGAACGCCAGCCGCGTCGCCATTTTCAGCGGCTTGGTGGAGAACCCGGTCAGCGCGTCCGTCGCAAAGCGCAGCATGGCCCGGAACGGGTATTTGGTGACACCGGCAACCCGCGCATCGCGCACATATTCCAACCCGATCTGTTTGTAGCCTGCCCAGGCAAACATGCCGCGGATGAACCGCGCGCGCTCGGGCATTGCCAGCACTGCGTCCAGCGCGCGGCGGCTGACCAGACGGAAATCGCCGGTATCCTTGGGGATATCCACATCCGACAGCGTGTTCAGGAAACGGTAGAACCCATAGGCCGTGATCTTCTTGAACAGGGTCTCCCCCTGCCGTTCGGCCCGGCGCCCGTAAACCACGTCATAGCCGCGGTCCATCATCATCATCATGTCCGGCAGGATTTCCGGCGGGTCCTGCAGGTCGGCGTCCAGCATAAAGACACGCGCGCCACGCGCAGCCTCCAGCCCCGCGGTCAGCGCCACCTGATGACCGCGGTTCGCCGACAGGCGGATGCCGCGCACCACAGGGTATTTGGCATGGGCCGCCTCTATCGCCGCCCAGGTTTGGTCGCTGGATCCGTCATCCGCCAGGATGATCTCGGCGTCCTGCGCCCATGGTTCAATGGCCTGCACCAGCCGCTCCACCAGCATGGGGACCGACTCTTCTTCATTGTAGCAGGGCACAACAACGGAAAGCTGCACTTTCTCGCCCCCAATACTGTTTGTTAACCGCTCGTTAACTAAGATACTGGCCGATCCGGCACGGCCAAGGCAACGGCAGCCCGCTGAGGGTTTAATTTGCAATCAAATGGTTAAAGGCCTGTGTGTTTTTGGTAACGCACTATGTCAAAACCAAGGCAAATGCGGACGAATTGCCGAAAACCCGCCCGCATCCCGCCCTGGATTACAGCACGCCGCGCGGAATCACTTCCTGCCATTCCTTGGTCAGGACCACTTCCCTGTTTGCGCCCTCATAGGCCGTCACCCGGCGCCAGAGGTAAAAATTCTCCCGGTCGCAGGTCACCTTGTTTTCAGTGTCAATTGCAACTTGCCAGCCGCCACGCTCGAATTCGAAATTCCAGTTGCTGGCAAAGGCTGCAGTGGCCGGATCATCCGGATGCACTTCGTAATGCATGGAGACATGGCTGCCTGCGCTCATGCCGTGGCTGGGATCCACCGCCTTGCCGTAATCGTCAAAGGTATCCAGCACCAGCGCGCCGTCTTCCCGGGTCCAGGTCCTGGAGGTGCCGCCAGCCGCCCGCAGCTTCTCCGCCTGCAGCACCGGATAGTCCCGCGGCGCGCCAGGGGCCTGCGGGTCGATCTCTTGCGAAACCCGCCGCTCGGGCAACACCAGCGTGCAAGCTTCGAGATGCAGCGTGACTTTTGCTGCCTCCGGCGCGGGCCAGACAATCGGCCAGTAGGACGTCGACAGCGCCAGCCGCAGCACGTGCCCCGCCTTCAGACGGTGCGCGCATTCATTCAACTCGATCTCCGCTTCATACCGCTCACCCGGCACCAGGTTTTGCGGCGCCTCGAACCCGTTGCGGCAGGTCAGGTTCAGCGGCCGGAAGGTGATCCGTTGCGAGACACCTTCAGGCGAGACATCACACAGCCGCGCCACCAGCTGCGCCACCGGCCTGTCGACGCTGAACGCCACCTTGACCCGCGGCCGGCCCAGCAGCTCCAGCGGATCTGCCAGCGGTGCGCTGTCAAAACAGGCAGACAACGCATCGTCGCCTGCCTGATCGCCCGCCAGTTCATTGTCGAACCGCATCCCCGGACAGAAATAGCCCGACGCCTGCCCGACCGTCGCCGGGCTGCTGACTGTCTGAGTGCCGCTTGCAGCCTCTCCGGCCAGCACGCCCGTGCCCAGATGCATCACCCGCTCCTGCACATTGGGTGAGGGCCACGCGGCTTCCGCCACCCAGCGCCCCTGACGCGGTTTGTTCTGCATCGACGGATTGAAATGCTCCTGCATGTAGACACGGTAGTCCGGCAGGTCTTCCGCCCCGGTCTCCTCGCCCTTCAGCCATTTGCCGAACCAGGTCAGCACCTCGCCATGGAAATCCGCCGGATCCAGCTTGGCGATATGGGCATAGCGGTGCTCCCACGGGCCGATCATCGCCTTGGCCGGCACTGTCAGATTGGCGGCCAGCGCGGGCGGCGCATTCACATAGGCATCCGCCCAGCCGGTGATTGCCAGCACCGGTGCCTGGATCGCCGGCCAGTCCTCGCAGACCGATCCATGCTTCCACTGGCCATCCCTGGTCTGTTGCCGCAGCCAGTCCGCGGCCATGAAAGGCATCTCTTCGATCCGCTTGATCCAATCCGCGCGCCAGTCCGGGCGCAGCTCAGGATCCGCAGGGCGCGACTGATATGCAAACATCTGACTGCCCCAGTTGGCGTTGTCGCTAAGGAGACAACCGCCCATGTAGTGGATATCATCGGCATAACGATCCACGGTCGAGGCAACCGAGACCACCGCTTTCAACGCCTCCGGGCGGCGGAACGCCAGCTGCAACCCGTTGAAACCGCCCCAGCTGATGCCAATCATGCCGATATTGCCATCGCACCAGTCTTGCGCTGCGATCCAGGCCAGAACCGCCTCGCCATCGCTCAGCTCCTGCTCGGAGTATTCATCGTCAAACACGCCCTCGCTGTCGCCGGTGCCGGCAATATCCACCCGGATGCAGGCATAGCCTTCGGTGGCAAAAACCGGATGCGTGGTTTCATCGCGGGGCGCTGTGCCGTCGCGCTTGCGATAGGGCAAATACTCCAAAATTGCCGGAAACGGCCCCTCGCCTTCGGGCATCCACATCCGCGCCGCCAGCTTGCGCCCGTCCGGCAGGGTGATCCAGGTGTTTTCAATGATGCTGAATGTGCCGGGCATTTGGTCTTCCTTGTCTCAGTTCCGGGCGGTGCCCTTTGGCGGTACTCTTGCCAAACCGGCATCGAAAGAAAAGTGATCACTTGTACGCATATGTAAGCGAGTGTACGCAGTCAGACAGCCATTCCGTGAAAGCCCGCACCGATGCCCGACGATTTTTCCCGCAATTTGCGAAGGCTGTGCGCCGATACCGGCAGCATCGCTCAGGTCTGCCGCGAGATCGGTATGAACCGGCAGCAGTTTAACCGGTATCTCAACGGGCACGGCCTGCCTTCGGCCCACAATCTGCACCGCATCGCGCGTTACTTCGGGCTGGAGGAGGAGGCGCTGTTTACCCCGCATCAGGACTTTCGCCAGCAAAGGGGTGCTGCCGCCGCGGTGTCGGCCCCGGCCTTGCAATTCGGCAGCCTGTTCCGCGATCAGGCCCGGCGGCTGCGCCGTTTCATGGGCGTCTACCACGGTTATTTCCGCACCCCGACCTGGCCCGGCCAGATTCTGCGCACGCTGATCTGGCTGCGCCCGCAGGACGGCTGCGCCGTCACCCATACATTTGAGCGCGCCATTGCCCGCGACGGCAGTATTCGCCAGCGCAGCCGCTATGCCGGCATGGCCACCCTCCGCAACAACCGGATCTGCATGTATGAAACGCCCCGCCGCGGCGGCGGCTACCTGTCCGAAACAGTGCTGATGCCCGCCCATCCGCAGCAGGTCTCCTACTTGCAGGGGCTGACCCTGGGGATCTCCGCAGGCCCCGGCCAGGCGCCCTTCGCCACAAACACCGTCTGGGTGCGGATCGGCGAAAGGACCTCGGCCCGCGAGGCGCTTGCCGCAACCGGTGCTTACCCTGAGGCCAGCCCCCGCATTGACCCGAAGGTACGGCGCCTGCTGGGAGAACAACCGCCGCTGAGCCTGAGCGCAGGCCCTCAGGTTTAACCGCACCCGCTCTGCCGCGTGTCGGGCTGCGGGTTACTCCGGCAGCTTCGGCGCTGATTTCTTCAGCGCAAGTTCCGCATCCGAAAACGTCCACGGCCCCCGCACCCCCGGTACGCCTTCCGGCGCGATCTGCATCTGCCGGTGCTGGATCTGCGGATCCTCAAAGGCCTGCCCGATGGTGTTGATCGGCCCCGCGGGCACAGTTGCCGCCTCCAGCGCTGCCAGCAGATCCGTTTGCGTCCAGGCCGCCAGCACCTCCTCCAGAACCGCCGTCAGCACCTTGCGGTTGGCAACCCGCAGCTGGTTGGTCTGGAACCGCGCATCCGCTTTGGCCTCGGCCAGCCCCAGCACATCGCACAGCCGCAGGAACTGCCCGTCATTGCCCACCGCCAGGATCACATGGCCGTCCTTCACTGCCATCACCTGATAAGGCGCGATATTCGGATGGTCATTGCCCAACCGCACCGGGCTGTCGCCGGTCGCCAGATAGTTCATCGCCTGGTTCGCCAGCAAGGCCGTCGCGCAGTCCATCAGCGACATATCCAGATGCTGGCCGCGGCCCGTTGTGTGGCGCTGCTCCACCGCCGCAAGAATGCCGATCGTGCCATAAAGCCCGGTGACAATATCGGTGATCGCCACCCCCACCTTCTGCGGCTGGCCATCCTGCGCGCCGGTGATCGACATCAAGCCTGACATGCCCTGCAGCAGAAAGTCATAGCCCGCCCGCTTGGCATAAGGTCCGTCCTGGCCAAAACCGGTGACCGAGCAGTAGATCAGCCGCGGGTTGATCTGCGCCAGGCTGTCGTAATCCAGTCCGTATTTCTTCAGACCGCCGACCTTGAAGTTCTCGATCAGAATGTCTGCGTCACGGATCAGGTCAAGGACAGTCTGCTTGCCCTCCTCAGTCCGGAAATCAGCAACGACACAGTCCTTGCCCCGGTTGGCAGCATAATAATAAGCGGCGGTTTTATCGCCGTCCCGCTCAATGAACGGCGGCCCCCATTTGCGGGTATCGTCGCCGTCCGGGCTTTCCACCTTTACAACCTCAGCGCCCAGATCCGCCAGCGACTGGCCGATCCAGGGCCCTGCCAGGATACGGGCAAGCTCAACCACCTTAAGGCCGGCTAGCGGGGTCATGGGCATTCCTCCCTGTTGGTGCTTTGGTCTTTGCTGGATATGCTTAACGGCTGAAACAGCTCCGGGCAAGATTTGATCAAATCAACGCTTGCCCGGGTCCCGTGACAGGCCGGCTGCCAAAAACAGATATGTTCCGGGCTGTTTCCCGTGCCGGGATACGGCCTTACTCAAACCACTGGTCCCAGCCGTCCTGGTAATACCCGGCCAGCGCATGGGATTGCAGCGAGTTGATCGCCACGTCAACCGGCCCGGTGTCATCCCCAAAGACCTGCGCCGCCTGCCACACAGCGGCATTCAAGAACTTCAGCCCCGCAGGCAGTGTCAGTTCCCGCGGCCTTAGCGCCTGCGGCGTGGCCAGCACAAATCCCCAATCGCCAAAGCTTGGCACATAGGCGTGATACGGCAGTACCTGCAGCCCCTCGCCCGGACGGTAGGGATTGCGCGCCGCCTTCAGCGTCCCCGCCACCGACCAAAAAGCGCTGCGGGCAAACAAAGGCGAGCCGGCCTGGGTCACCACCACCCCTTGTGCGCTCAACCGTTCCATCAGCGCGCCATAGAACTGCCGGGTGTACAGCTTGGACAACGCCAGATTCTTGGGGTCCGGCAGATCCGCGATGATTACGTCAAAGACGCGATCCGTCCCCTCTACAAACTTCCACGCATCCATGTTGCGGATGGTTACACGTGAATCCTTCAGCGCCCCGCCATTCAGCGCCGACAACTGCGGATGGCCGCGGAACAGCTCCGTCACCCGCGGGTCAAGATCCACCAGCGTAACACTTTCCACCTCCGCCCAGCGCAGCACCTCGCGCACTGCCATGCCATCGCCGCCGCCCAGGATCAGCACGTCCTTGCGCCGCGGCGCCAGCGCCATCGCCGGGTGCACCAGGCTTTCGTGATAGCGGTGCTCATCCAACGTATCGAACTGGATCGAGTAATCCAGAAACAGCCGCACCCGGTCCTTGTAGCGGGTCACGGTGATCTGCTGATACGGCGTTGCCTCGGTCAGGATGATGTCGTCCTCAAACAGATCGGCTTCGGCCACCGACACCAGCCGCTCGGATTGCCACAGGCCCGCGAGCGTGGCGGCAAAAACCACGGCCCAGACTGCGGCCTGCGCCCGGCTGGCATCAGCGCGGAACACCCATAGCGACAGGCCGGCAACACCCAGGTTCAAGGCCCCGAAACTCAGGCTGGCCGACATCAGGCCCAGCTGCGGAATGATCAGCAGCGGAAAGGCGACCGAGGCCGCCAGCGCGCCGGCATAATCCACGCTCAGCACGTTTTCGAACCGGAACTCCGGCGCGCCGATCTGCTTCAGCACCCGCGCAATCAGCGGGATTTCCATCCCAGACAGCACACCAACCAGCACCAGCAGCCCGTACAGGGGCACCGAAACGCTCTCCATCCAGGCATAAGAAAAGAAAATCGCCGGCGCCATAAAGCCGCCAGCCACCCCCAGCCCGATCTGCGCCCAGATAAAGCCGCTCATCGCCTGACCGACAAAACGCGACAGCCAGGCCCCCAGCCCCATCGCAGACAGGAACACCCCGATCACCAGCGAGAACTGGCGCACGGAATCCCCCAGGAGGTAACTGGAAAGTGTCGCCGCGATCAGCTCGTAAATCAGCCCCGATACCGCCACCAGAAAGGTCGCCGCCAACAGCCAGAACTCGCGCAGCCGCACGCCCCCGCCGTCAGGGGCCGCGCCGGTCATGACAGGATGACGGCAGCGATGATGATCGAGATGGACAGGAACAGAAAGCCGATCAGCACCGCCAGCGCCATGTTCTGGTCCTGCTCGATTTCCTTCATGATCGGAAAGGGCGTCATCCAATCGATCACTTTCCAGACCGCCCCCATCAGCGCCACGCCGACAAAGGTATAAAACACAGTGCTGATCAGCTCAGCGGCTTGGATGGCAGAGAAATACTCCATGGGGTCCCCCGGTTATTTGACGTTGCCGTTTGAATAGCGCCCGCCGCTGGCGGCGCGGATGGATTTGTCCAGGTCGCGGCTCTCGCCGCCGTAGCCCTGATACGAGACATAAGCAGCCCCGGTGATGGAGAGGCCGGACATGACCAGAAAGATGATGCGGAACAGGTTCATTAGTCGTCGTCTTCCACCCAATCACTGCCGCGCCAGCGCGCCTTGCGATGCCACCAGGCGCGCAGGAAACCCTGCCCGGCCAGCAGGCCGAATGCGATGGCCAGAAAGCCCATATATAGCCCGGAGGACAATCCGGATTTCGCTGAAACCGTAAGTTTGCTGAGCGCCGGCCGGTTTTGTGCCGCAGTTTTCGGGCGCGTTTTCGTGGATTGCGGGTAGCTCAGCTCCGTCCAGTGGCCGCTTTCCTCAACCTCCAGGCTCAGCGTGTAGGTGCCGGCCATCAGCGGCCGGAAGGTCAGCTGCGCCTTGTTGTCGCCTTCGCTCCAGTTCCCATCCGAACTGCGGCCATGGTAATACTCAACCGTGCGTCCAGCTTGGAACACGGGTTCATCCTCCGGGTCGGTCAGCTCAATCCCGACAAAAGCCCAGCTGTTATTTGTATTTCCTGCGAGTCTGATGCGTGTCAGCTTGCCGGCTTCACTGACTATCACAGGAAGCTCTGCCGGCAGGTCAGCAGCCGTCAGAACCGTCCGCTTCAGCGCAACCTCGCCAGAGCGTCCCTGCAAGTTCATTCCGATGATCAGGCACACCACGGCACAGGCGGCAGAGGCCCATTTTATAAAGTCGAAATCCGGCCCGGTCTTAAAGGGCTGCAACGGATGTGTGCCATGCGGCTTCAACCCGGTCTGGATGCCAAATCCTGCTTCAGCATCCCCGGCAGGCAAGTATTGCGACAGCCAAGTTTCACGCTCGCTGCCGGCCTGGGCGAAACTCAGCATCGCGTCATCAGCAAGCGCAGTGACCGTTGTGGTTTTTTCACCCTTTTTCGGGGACCAGGTGAACTCCCCTTCGGCAAAGGTGATCCGGCTGGTGGAGGTGCCGTAATACTGAAACGTGCGGGATCCCGCATGCACCTTTGGCCGGTGTTCCGCCCGTTCCACCCAATGCACCGACATCCATACCGGGCGCCGGTAGCGCCGAGTGAAAACCAAATGGCCATCCTCAATCGTCAGCCAGGCATAGCCGTGGGTCGGGGAAAAAAGCTGGTGATCCACCCAGATCCAGGTCCGCACGCCCCAGCGTTCTTCGTGCTGCAATGTGCCGATCACGGTGTAGTCTGCACCGAACAGAGTGCCGGTCATGCCGATTGCGAACGGGCTGATCGGGCGTTTGATATCGTTGAACGTGCGAACAGCGCGGTAATTGTCCAACGCGTCCAGTTCAGTGCCGCAATAGGGGCAGATATGCACCGTCACCCGGCCGCCGCCCAGGATATCCAGCCCTGCCCCGCAGGAGGTGCAGTTGACCGCCTTCAATTCAGCGTTCCGGGTCATGCCAGCACCTCGACCTCAAACGGGTCATACCACCGGCCATGGTACCATTCGCGGCGGCTGCCCTGAAACTCCGCTGACAACAGCGTGCCGTCATCGCCCTGCAAGTTTACAAAGCGATAGCGCTCGCCCACCAGCAGGGGCTGATCGAAACTGCCGCGCACTGCGATGCATTCGGCATCGTCTTCTTCGGCAACTGCGAACTCCACGCTGTCATGGTCAATGCGCTGCCCCAGCCGTAGATAGCCGTCATACCGCGGCCAGGCAGCGCGCTGCAGCACCCGCTGCATCACGATGTCGCCCTCATCTATCGAGACCCAGCAGGGGGCGCCTTTGTCATCCAGCGCCCAAAACTCGTCCCAATATCCGCGCCCATAGGAAAACCGCGCGTGGCCCAGGATCTGCAACTGGTGGCCGCCTAACCGGATGGCGCTGCCAAGGCCGAACAGCAGCGGGGTGTCATGCATGACACCTGCGTCGCCTGCGAGCCGCACCTGCGCATCCTCGATGAACAGGGTAGTGCCGCAGGCCTCGCAAGCGGTCAGCTTGACCGTGGCCGCCTTCGGGGTCACCGGGCTGGCACAATTGGGGCAGTGAAACATGCTCATGGCTTCCCAATTCCCCAAGCCGGCGGTCAATTCAAGCGGGAAGTCCGGGACAGGGCAACAATTGATCAGTACTGTTGACCCAATGTTTCGCACGCGAAACATTCCGGCAGCAAGGCTGACCTGTTTGCAAGCAGACGGGCCGCCGTGTTTTTCCGGATGGCCCTCACCGGCCCCATATGTTAGCGATAACTCAACTTTAACCAGCCATATGGCAACAGAGGCAATTGAATTGCCCCGCCCCAAGCGGCACAATGGCCTGGCCTCTGTAGAACAGCGATGTAAAATCAATGGTTTCCCGCGTCATCCCCGTTGAACCCTTTGACCTCGTGCTGTTTGGCGCGACCGGCGACCTGGCCCGCCGCAAGATCCTGCCGGCCTTGTTTCACCGCTTCCAGATCGGTCAGTTCAGCGATGCGTGCCGGATCATCGGCAGCTCGCGCAGCACATTGACCGCCGAAGAATTCCGCGCCCAGACCGCCGATGCTATCCGCGATTTCGGCCAGGATGTGGAGACCACGCCTGCGGAAATCGCCGCTTTCACCGCCCTTCTGGACTATGTCGCGGTGGATGCACGCGGCGATGCCGGCTGGGATGTGATTCACGGGAAACTGCGCGACGATGCGGTGCGCGCCTTCTACCTCTCGGTCGGCCCGCCGCTGTTCACCGACATTGCCCGCCGCCTCAGCGAGACCGGCATCGCCACGCCGGACAGCCGCATCGTGCTGGAAAAACCCTTTGGCCATGATCTGGCTTCAGCCCAATCCCTGAACACCGCGCTGCGGGCCCATTTCGAGGAACGGCAGATCTACCGGATCGACCATTACCTGGGCAAGGAAACCGTGCAGAACCTGATGGCGCTGCGCTTTGCCAATTCGCTGTTTGAACCCTTGTGGAACTCCTCGCACATCGACCATGTGCAGATCACCGTGGCCGAGAGCATCGACGTTGAAGGGCGCGGGGAATACTACGATAAATCGGGCGCCATGCGGGACATGGTGCAGAACCATCTGATGCAGCTGCTGTGCCTCACTGCGATGGAGCCGCCCGCGCAATTCACCCCAAACGCCGTGCGCGATGAAAAGGTCAAAGTGATCGAGGCGCTGCGCCCGGTGCCCCAATCCAGCATCGCCCGCGGCCAGTACCGGAGCCGGAACGGCGGCAAAGCCGGCGGCAGCTACCGTGACCACGCCGCCAACCCGTCCAGCCGCACCGAAAGCTATATCGCGCTCAAGGTTGAAGTGGCGAACTGGCGATGGGCCGGGATCCCCTTCTACCTGCGCACCGGCAAATGCCTGCGCGAGCGGGTGAGCGAGATCGCCGTCTATTTCCGCGACCCGCCGCACAACATCTTCGAAGGTTCCGGCACCGTGCATGGCAATGTGCTGGTGATCCGTCTGCAACCGGATGAGGGCATTACGCTGAAGACCACAATCAAGGACCCCGGCCCGGGCGGCATGCGCCTGACGGGGGCCAATCTGGACATGACATTTGCGGATGAGCTGCCAGAATCGGGCCGCCCGCAGGACGCCTATGAGCGGCTGATCATGGATGTGATCCGCGGCAACCAGACCCTGTTCATGCGCGGCGACGAGGTTGAGGCCGCCTGGGCCTGGGCCGACCCGATCATCGCCGGCTGGGAGGACGCGGGCGAAGCGCCGCAGCCCTATGACAGCGGCAGCACGGGACCTGATGACTCGTTGCTGCTGATCCACCGCGACGGCCGCCGCTGGCGCAGTATCGGAACCTGAGATGACTGCCCTCCCCTTTGCCCCCGCAGTTTGCTACAAAGGCACCCCATGACCCTGAACCCCACCCTGGCCGCCGTCACCGACCGTATCATCGCCCGCAGCGAGGTCACCCGCTCGGCCTATCTGGAACGGATGGCTGCTGCCTGCGGCAAGGGACCTGCGCGGGCGCATCTGTCCTGCTCCGGCCAGGCCCATGCTTATGCCGCCACCGGGGCGGACCAGCAGACACTGGCCCAGGGCGCCAAGGGTCATCTGGGAATTGTCACCGCCTATAATGACATGCTGTCGGCGCATCAGCCGTTTGAAACCTACCCAGGCTTGATCCGCGACGCTGTGCGCCGGGCCGGCGGCACCGCCCAGGTGGCGGGCGGGGTGCCTGCCATGTGCGACGGCGTCACCCAAGGCGAGGCCGGCATGGAGCTGAGCCTGTTTTCCCGCGACACCATTGCCATGGCCGCAGGCATCGCGCTCAGCCATAATGTATTCGACGCCGCGGTTTTTCTTGGCGTCTGCGACAAGATCGTGCCGGGGCTGGTGATCGGCGCCCAGGCGTTCGGCCACATCCCGGCGGTTTTCCTGCCGGCAGGTCCGATGACCAGCGGCCTTGCCAACGATGAAAAAGCCAAGATCCGCCAGAAGTTTGCGGCCGGGGAAATCAACCGCGAAGAGTTGCTGAAGGCAGAAATGGCGGCCTATCACGGGCCCGGCACCTGCACCTTCTACGGCACTGCCAACACCAACCAGATGCTGATGGAGTTCATGGGCCTGCACCTGCCCGGCTCCTCTTTTGTCACACCCGGCACACCGCTGCGCGAGGCCCTGACGGTTGAGGGCGCCAAACGTGCGCTGTCGCTCAGTGCATTGGGGAACAATTATACCCCGGTCTGCGACGTTCTGGACGAGAAAGCCTATGCCAATGGCATCGTCGGGCTGATGGCCACCGGCGGTTCCACCAATCTGCTGATCCATCTGATCGCAATGGCCCGTGCGGGCGGCATCCTGCTAGACTGGCAGGACTTTGCAGATCTGTCCGAAGCGGTGCCGCTTTTGGCAAAGGTCTACCCCAACGGCCTTGCTGACGTGAACCATTTCCACGCGGCCGGCGGCCTCGGCTACATGATCGGCGAACTGCTGAAAGCCGGCTGCCTGCACCCCGACACCAAAACCGTGGCAGGCGACGGGTTGGAAAATTACGTGATGGAACCGTTCCTGTCCGAAGACGGCCTGACTTTCCGCGCCGGTCCGGGGCAAAGCCTGAACGACGCGGTGCTGCGCCCGGCAGATGCGCCGTTCCAGGCAACCGGCGGGCTGAAGCGGCTGACCGGAAACCTGGGCACTTCGGTGATCAAGGTCTCGGCAGTGGCCAAGGAGCACCAAGTGATCGAGGCCCCCGCCCGCGTCTTTCATGACCAGGAAGAAGCCAAGGCCGCCTTCAAGGCAGGTGAGCTGACCGGCGACGTGATTGTTGTGGTGCGCTTCCAGGGCCCCAAGGCCAACGGCATGCCGGAATTGCACAGCCTGACCCCGATGCTGGGCATCATGCAGGGCAAGGGCCAGAAGGTGGCGCTGGTCACCGACGGGCGGATGTCCGGGGCCTCCGGCAAGATCCCCGCCGCGATCCATGTGGTGCCCGAAGCGCTGGACGGCGGCCCGATAGCCAAACTCAAGGACGGTGACATGCTGCGGCTGGACGCGGTGCGCGGCACGATGGAAATCCTCACCGAAGGCGTGCTGGAGCGCGATACCGCCACTGCCGACCTCAGCGCCTATCAGCACGGCACCGGGCGTGAGCTGTTTTCCCTATTCCGCCGCTCGGTCGCTTCGGCCGACGAAGGCGCCAGCGTTTTTGGAGTTTGAAATGACGCGGATAACCCCTCAGGACGCCAGCCTGCGCACATGCGGGATCTGCACCCTGGCGCCGGTGATGCCGGTGCTGGTGGTCGACGACGCGGCCCATGCCCGCCCCTTGGCCGAAGCGCTGATCGCGGGCGGCTTGCCGGCACTGGAGGTCACCCTGCGTACAGGTGCTGCGCTGGATGTGATCCGCGAGATGGCACAGGTGAAGGGCGGTGTGGTCGGGGCCGGCACGCTGATCACCCCCGAAGACGCCGAAGCCGCCAAGGAGGCCGGCGCGCAGTTCGGCGTCTCCCCCGGCGCGACGGATGACTTGCTGGACGCCTGCGAATCCATCGGCCTGCCGCTGTTACCCGGTGCTGCGACAGCAACCGAGGCGATGCGCCTGCTGGCGCGCGGTTATGGGATGCTGAAGTTTTTCCCGGCAGAAGCCTCAGGCGGCGTGCCCGCGCTGAAAGCGATCGGCGCGCCCTTGCCGCAAATCTCCTTCTGCCCCACCGGCGGCATCAGCCCCGCCAATGCGGAAACCTATCTGAGCCTGCCTAACGTGGTCTGCGCCGGCGGCAGCTGGGTGGCGCCTGCCGATCTGGTCAAGGCTGGCAACTGGGCAGCAATCGAAGCAGTTGCGCGGGACGCAAGCCAGCTCGGCAAGGGTTAGGTCACCGCAAAATCCACCGGTCAGCTCTGCTCCTGCCATGACCGGCGGCCGTTTCACGGCCCGTAGTTACTCCGCCGTGTCCCCGCGGGGACAGCGGCGAAAAAGTTCAGCCCAGGGCCTGCACGATATCCGTTGGCAGCCGGTCATGGTGCCTGCGCGCCGCCAAATCCAAGGTCGTTTTGATAGGCAAACAGCGCCGGCAGCCCACCGGTGTGCAACAGCAGCACCTTCTGGCCTTTGCGGATGCTGCCCTCCTCCAAAAGGCCAAGCAGACCGGCAAAGGTCTTGGCAGAATAGACCGGGTCCAGCAGGATCCCTTCTGCCCTGGCCATGCGCTGCAGTGCGGCGCGGGTGGCGGGGCCTGCGCGGCCATAGCCCGGTGCCAGCGCACCGTCCCAGGTAAGGATTCCGTCGCTGCCAAATGGGCGCGGGATGCCTATCAGGTCTGCCAGCGCATCCGCCACTGTCCCCAACCGTTCTTTCTGCAACGCAGCATCACGGCGCACGCAGATGCCAAAGACAGGCGAGGTGATGCCCGCAAGACGCACTCCGGTCAGAAACCCGGCGTGGGTCGCTCCACTGCCCGACGGCACCACGGCTGCATCAAAGCCGCCAATCTGCGCTACCAGTTCCGCCCCGCCCTGCACATAGCCCAGCGCGCCAAGCGGCGGATGGCCAAGGCCAAGCGGGATGATGTAGGGGTTTCGGCCCTCGGCGCGCAGGTCTTCGGCACGGGTTTCCAGCGCGGCATCCGCGCCGGCCTCATCCTCGCCCCCGGGATAGCTCATCACCCCTGCACCAAGGATGTCCGACAGGAAGACATTGCCTGAACTATGGTAGAGCGGGTCCATATCCGGCACCCGCTCCTCTCGCTGCAGCACCGCTTGCATGCCGTATTTCGCAGCCGCGGCGGCGGCGGTGCGGGCAAAGTTTGATTGCACCGCGCCGGTGATCAGGATGGTGTCGGCCGCAGCCGCGCGCGCAGCACCGATATAGAACTCCAGCTGGCGCGTCTTGTTGCCGCCAAAACTCAGACCGGTAAGGTCGTCACGCTTGATCCACAGGTCGGTATCCAGCTCAGCGGACAGCCGGTTGAGACGTTCCAGGGGTGTCGGTCCTGCCAGCAGACTTGCGCGCGGGAAGGCAGAGAGGAGCGTGTCGATCCGGGGCATAGCAGTCTCCTTTGACGGGGCCGGGCAAAGCGGGCGGCTTGCAGTCAGGCCCGAACTAAGGCTGTACGCAATTTGCAATCCTGGCAAGCCGGCGCAATCGCGGCCCCGGGCGAGGCCGCCGCCGGCAAGGATACCTGCACGCCCAAACCGCTCCAATCCGCTGATCCTTTCGCGGCGAGCCCGAAACCAGGCCTATTCTGCACAGATGGGGCGCCGCTCGCAGGTTGCTTTCCGGATGGGCCGCCCCCATCTCCCCTGCAACGCGTTGAACATAAAAGGACCCGCCTCATGGAAACTTCCGAAGCCCGCCCCGCCCTCCGGGTGGATATCATCTCGGACGTGGTTTGCCCCTGGTGCGCGGTGGGGTACAACCAACTGGCCTTTGCCGCCCGCCGCGCCGGGGCGGTTCTCGACATCCACTGGCAGCCGTTTGAATTGAACCCGGACATGGCGCCGGAAGGCGAGGACCTGCGGGAGCATCTGGCCGCGAAATACGGCAGCACGGCGGAACAATCGGCGCAGGTGCGGGCGCAATTGACGGAACTGGGGGAGGCCTTGGGTTTCACCTTCCGCTTCTTTGACGGGATGCGGATCTACAATACCTTCCAGGCGCATCAGCTGATCGAATGGGCGGAAGAACGCGGCAAAGGCCATGAGATGAAACAGGCGCTGCTGGCGGCCTATTTCACCGACGGCAAAGATGTCTCCGATCCGGAGGTTCTGACGCAAGCTGCCGGGAACCTAGGCCTGGACGGTTCAGAAGCCCGTGCTGCGCTGGACAGCGGCAAACATGCCGACAGCGTGCGCCAGCGCGAAGCGTTCTGGGTGAGCCAGGGCATCCGCGGTGTGCCTGCGATGGTGCTTGATGGCCGCCATCTGGTGACCGGGGCGCAAGGGGTGGAGAATTACGCCGGTATTCTGGATCAGCTAGGCGACACCGGGAGCAAAATGCGCTGAGGGCAGCGCCCGCCCATGGGGCGGGCGCTGCCCGGCCTGCGGCCAGGCGGTTAGTATTTCTTTGAGCAGCTTAAGCTTGCGGCAGGCACTGGGTGATGGCGGCCTCCAGCTTATCCACCACCTCGGAAATCTGTTCCCCGGTGATGATGAACGGCGGTGCCAGCAGGATATGGTCGCCGTTCTGACCGTCGCGGGTGCCCGGCATCGGGTAGCAGATCAAACCGGCCTGAAACGCTGCCTTCTTGATGCTCTTGGCCAGACCCAGCGCCGGATCGAAAGGTTCCTTGGTGTCGCGGTCGGCGACCAGCTCGACCCCGCGGAACAACCCGCGCCCACGGATATCGCCGACGTAGGGGTGCCGGCCGAAACGGTCCTCCAGCGCGGCCTGCAGCTTTTCTCCCATTTCGGCACAACGCTGCACCAGCCCGCGCTCCAGCATCGCCTTGACCACGGCAAGGCCGGCAGCGGCCGCCACCGGGTGGCCGATATAGGTGTGGCCGTGCTGGAAAAAACCTGAGCCGTGCTCGATCGCCTCATATATCTGGCGGGTGCAAAGCATTGCACCAATCGGCTGATAACCGGCGCCCAGCCCCTTGGCGATGCACAGGATATCCGGCGCCACGCCGTCCGCCTCGCAGGCAAACAGATGGCCGGTGCGGCCCATGCCGCACATGACTTCATCCAGGATCAATAGCACGCCGTACTTGTCGCAGATCTCGCGGATGCGTTTGAAATAGCCCGTAACCGCCGGCACCGCACCCAAGGTTGCACCGACCACCGGTTCCGCCATGAAGGCCATCACGGTCTCGGGGCCAAGGCGGAGGATTTCCGCCTCCAGCTCATTTGCCACCCGCTGGCCATAGTCAAAGCTGCTCTCTCCCTCACCCCGGCCCACGTATTCGTAGCAGGGCGAAATGTGGGAGATCTCGATCAGGAGCGGGGCAAACTGGGTTCGGCGCCATTCGTTGCCGCCTGCGGCCAGCGCCCCAAGGGTGTTGCCATGGTAGCTTTGCTTGCGGGCGATAATGCGGCAGCGCTGCGGCTCGCCGCGTTCCAGATGGTACTGGCGGGCGAGTTTGATCGCCGCCTCGGTCGCCTCGGAGCCGCCGGAGACGAAATACACCCGGTCGATATCACCCGGCGCATGGGCAACCAGCAGATCCGCCAGCTCCTCGGCGGGATCCGAGGTAAGGAAACCGGTGTGGGCAAAGGCCAGCTTGCCGACCTGATCCTGAACCGCCTTGATCACATCAGCGTCGGAATGGCCGAGGCAGGACACCGCAGCACCGCCGGAGCCGTCGAAATAGCGCTTACCGTCTGCGTCGATCAGATAGCAGCCCTCGCCCGCGACGGCGGTGGGCAGCGCGGCCTTGGTGTGGCGGGGAAAGACGTGGGACATGATCAGCACTCCTTAAGGCGATGGCCCGCATCCCGCGCGGCCTGAACGAAGGCGGCAACCGAGGCTGCATTGTCGGCCAGCAGCCCGCCTTCCGGTGTTTCGATGTTATTCTCAAATCCGATTCGCGCATCCCCGCCTGCGGCGATGGCGGCCAGCAGGCAGGCGTGCTCGTGGCGGCCAAAGGCGCAGACAGTCCAGCTCAGGCGCAAATCTGCCGCCGCGTCACGGAAGGCCGCGAGCCCGTCAGGCTGCGCCAGAACCGGCGGGGTGTATTTGCCCAGAACAAAGATCGCATCACGCATACGGCCCGGCACGGTGCCGTCCTGATACCAGACGCGCAGCTGAGCGATGCAGTCCGGACCATACAGGATGTGCTGCACCTGCGTCCCTGCCTCCGCGCACAGCGCATAGGCCCGCGCGGCGACGCTGGTGTCCCGGGCCATTTCCCGGATGGAAACCGAAGCCGCAACAGGGCGTACCGCCTCCAAACAGGCGAGCTGGGCAGAAGCGTCGTAGACACCGGCGCTTTCCGTGGTGATCTGCACCGCCATTCCCGGCGCGCTTTCCCGCACCGCATCAAGGGCTTCGCGGTAACGGCCCGCATCCAGCGAATGGCGCCCCGCATCGTCGCGCACATGCAGATGCAGTGCCTGGGCGCCGGCCGCATAACAGGCTGCAGCCGCCGCTGCCGTCTGCTGCGGCGTCACCGGCAATTCAGGATGATCGCCACGCCCGCGGCGGGCGCCGTTCGGGGCCACCATCAATCTGTATTCCGCCACCGGCTACCTCCTTTGCGGTCTGCCCAGCCGCGACTTGCGCCCAGGATGCCTGCAGCTTGCCCCTTTGGGACATCCGCTCTCAAGCCGGTAACTTCAGAACATTTGTTCCAGGGCAATCCGCAGCCGGCGCCGCGCCGCTAATTCGCTGAACCGGACGTCTCTGGACCTAAGCAAGCACATGCTCTGGCCCTAACGAATTCCCGGAATCTGACGTTTCTGGTACATAATACGCCTCAGAAGCCCTGTAGGGTTCCGGGCAGCCAGTTTCACTTCTAACGCCGAAAGGACATGTCATGGACGGCACGTTCAACGAAAACGATCTCTCCCGTGTGGTTGAGGCCGACAAGGCCCACATGTGGCATCACCTGTTCCAGCACAAGGCGCTGGAAACTGCTGACCCGCGCATCATTGTCGAGGGCAAGGGCATGCGCGTCTGGGATCAGAACGGCAAGGAGTTCCTGGATGCGGTCTCCGGCGGCGTGTGGACCGTCAACGTCGGCTATGGCCGCGAAAGCGTCTGCAAAGCTGTCTACGAACAGATGATGAAGATCTGCTATTTCGCCAACTCCGCCGGTTCCATCCCCGGTGCGCTGTTTGCCGAAAAACTGATCGAGAAGATGCCGGGCATGACCCGCGTCTACTACACCAACTCCGGATCCGAGGCCAACGAGAAGGCCTTTAAGATGATCCGCCAGATCGCCCACAAGAAATACGGCGGCAAGAAAACCAAGATCCTGTACCGCGACCGCGACTATCACGGCTCTACCCTGGCGACCATGTCGGCGGGCGGCCAGGACGAGCGCAACGCGCAGTACGGGCCCTTTGCGCCGGACTTTGTCCGCGTCCCCCACTGCATGGAATACCGCAAGCATGAACTGGGCCTGGAACACCTGTCCGGCCGCGAGTTCGGCATTGCCGCGGCAGACGCCATTGAGGAAGTGATCCTGCGCGAAGGCCCGGAAACCGTGGGCGCCCTGTGCCTGGAGCCGGTAACCGCAGGCGGCGGCGTGATCGAGGCGCCGGAAGGCTACTGGGAGCGCGTGCAGGAGATCTGCAAGAAGCACGACGTGCTGCTGCACATCGATGAAGTGGTCTGCGGTGTTGGCCGCACCGGCAAATGGTTCGGCTACCAGCAGTACGGCATCAAGCCCGACTTTGTGACCATGGCCAAAGGCGTGGCTTCGGGCTATGCGGCGATTGCCTGCATGGTGACCACCGAGGAAGTCTTCAACATGTTCAAGGAAGATGCCTCGGACCCGATGGGTTATTTCCGCGACATCTCGACCTTTGGCGGCTGCACCGCAGGTCCCGCTGCTGCGCTGGAAAACATGCGCATCATCGAAGAAGAGAACCTGCTGGACAACTGCACCGCCATGGGCGAGCGGATGCTCAGCAACCTGGCCGCGCTGAAAGAAAAGCATGCAGTGATCGGCGATGTGCGCGGCAAGGGCCTGTTCCTGGGCGCCGAGCTGGTTGCCGACCGCGAAACCAAGGAGCCGGTAGACGAGAAGCTGGCCCAGCAGGTTGTCGCGGAATGCGGCGCGCAGGGCGTGATCATCGGTGTCACCAACCGCTCGCTGCCGGGCCGCAACAACACCCTGTGCTTCAGCCCGGCGCTGATCGCCACTGCGGATGACATCGACCAGATCTGCGATGCGGTCGACAAGGCCCTGACCAAAGTATTCGGCTGACAACCTCTCCCTGTTGGACGAACAAACTGCGCCCTGGAAATTCCGGGGCGCTTTTTCGTTTTAAGTTTTAGGTGCAGGGGCCTAGACCAGCCGCACGGCAACCCCGCCGTCCACAGCCATCGGCGCTCCGGTCACAAAACTGGACCGGTCCGACAACAGGAACACCGCGGCTTGAGCAATTTCAGACGGGGCGGCCATCCGCTTCATCGGGTGCAGCCCGGCGATAAAGCTGTGGGTATCCGGATCATCGCCGGCCATCGCAGTCCTGGTCCCGCCCGGCAGCAGGGCATTCACCCGGATACCTTCGGCCGCATGATCAGAGGCCAGCGATTGGACCAGCCCCACCAGCCCGGCCTTGGACGCGGCATAGGCCCCCATGCCGGGCATGCCGCCGTTGCTGACGCCGACAAAGGACCCGGTAAAGACAATCGAACCGCTGCCCCGCGCCCTCAGCGCAGGTATCTGCGCCTTGGCCGAATAAAATGCCCCCGTCAGATTGGCTGCGATTACCGCGTTCCAATTGGCGGCGTCCATCTGCTCCACCGGCCCCATATCGCCCATCATGCCCGCGTTGTTGAAGGCCCCGTCCAGCCCGCCGAATTCTTCCACGGCAAGCGCCACCAGGTTTGCCGAATAGGCTTCGCTGGTGACATCGCCGGCAAGACAGGCAGCCTTGCCGCCGCTTTGATTGATCTGCCCGGCAAGGGTCTGCAGTTCGGCCTGCCGCCGGGCCCCCAGCACAACATTGGCCCCTTCTTCTGCAAACAGCAGTGCCGCGGCGGCGCCTATGCCGCTGCTGGCGCCGGTAATGATGAGTGTCTTGTTTTTCAGTTCCATCGTCAAAGCCTCCAGTGGTTGAATGGCTTTGACCTAAACGCCCCGCCCAACTGCGCTCGACCCGTTTCTTGCGCTTGCCGCCGCCGGGTGTTTAAAACCGCAAGAAACGGGTCAAAACACCAGTGCCGCCCGGCTCACCTGATACTTCTTGGCCGCATGAGACGCTGCGCCCGGAGAAGCATAAGCAGGCAGCACGGATCAGAGTTGCAAGTGAATATGGTCGTCATGCCGCGCCGCCCGGCAACCCTGGAAGCGCAACTTGCTGGAGCGAACCCCTAAGCGGTCCTGCAAATGCGGTTCCAAAAAAATCTTTCCGGCCCGCTTGTCCGCTGCCAAGACCTGCAGCAGATGGCCGGTCCGGCCGGCGTCGACCTTCAAATCCCGCCAGAGCGGCTGCAAGAGGCCCATATCCCAGCGCAGAGTCAGCCAGTTGCCGGGACAGTCCGTTGGCCCCTGCTCAAATGCGAAATAGCCCAAGGGCGACCGGGTAACCCCAGGCGCATACCCCTCGGCATCCGCATAGTAAATGGCAAGGTCGGCCTTGTTGCCATCGTCATGGGACAGATGCGGCAGCAGCGGGAACCCGGCCAGCACGGGGAAATTCGCGTCCAGTACTTGTGTCACCGTGCCGGGAAAGGCCTGGTTCATAGCCACGGCGGTGTCCTGCAGCAACTCTGCCAGTTCTGGCGTCACGTAGTTCCGGTTCAAGGCGCAGTAGACCCAGGATTGCACATGCAAAGGCCCGCGCCCCCCGCAGCTGAGTGCTACCCGGCCGAAATGCGGCGCTACCCAAACGGCAGCCATGCTGAGGCCTGTGTATAAGATCAGGAACGCCAACAGCCGCCGCCGGAAGATTAGCGCGGTCAACCAGGCGATGCCGCCCAACTGGCTGAGAATCGTAAAAAGAACAACAATTGCCAAATGGCCTAATACTTTAAGCATGGCGGCAAGCTGCCACTCCCAGCTAGACCAAAGCAAGCCACAGATTTCCCGAAACTGGCCCTAAGTCCAGATTGCACCGCGTTTAAGTCCACCCTAAGGTGGCGCGCATGGGCATTTCCGTCGATACCTTTTTCCTCAACCCTGACGCCCAGGGCACTCTGCAAGCGCAGATCCAGGAGATGATTGCCGAGGGCATTCTGTCCGGCCGGTTCCGGGTCGGGGAAAAGCTGCCGTCGTCGCGCAAACTGGCGGCGCATCTGGGGATCAGCCGGATCACCGTGACGCTGGCCTATACCGAGCTTTTGGCCAATGACTACCTTACCTCGCGCGGGCGGTCGGGGTACTTTGTTTCCGACAATGCGCCGGTGCCGCCCTCCTACACGCCGCAGCAGAAGTCCGGCGATGCGATGGATTGGGGCAAGGTGCTGGCGCGCAGCTTTACTGGCGGCGACACCCCGCGCAAACCCCAGAACTGGCGCGAGTACCGCTATCCGTTCATCTACGGGCAAGCCGATGCCTCACTGTTTGACCATGCCAATTGGCGGCTGTGCGCGCTGCGGGCGCTGGGGCAAAAGGATTTTGCCGCGCTGGCAAATGATTATTTTGACCAGGACGATCCGCTGCTGATCGAGTACATCGCCCGCCACACGCTGCCGCGGCGCGGGATCACTGCGCGGCCTGAAGAGGTTTTGATCACCCTGGGCGCCCAGAATGCGCTGTGGATCACCTGCCAGCTGCTGTTGAACCGCAGGCGGCGGGCTGCGGTGGAGGATCCGGCCTATTACACCCTGCGCGACCAGGTGGTGCAGACCCGCTGCCAGGTGGATTGCATTCCGGTCGATGACGGCGGGCTGCCGCCCGAGCAGATTTCGCAAGACACCGATGTGATCTTCTGCACCCCCAGCCATCAAAGCCCGACCACCTTCACCATGCCGATGGAACGGCGCAAGGAGCTGCTGCAGCGGGCCGGTGAAATCGACGCGGTGATCGTCGAGGATGACTACGAATTCGAAATGTCCTTTCTGGGCGCGCCTTCCCCTTCGCTGAAGTCTCTCGATACCGAAGGGCGGGTGATTTATGCCGGCAGTTTTTCCAAATCGCTGTTTCCCGGGCTGCGGCTTGGGTATCTGGTCGGCTCGGAACCGTTTATCCGCCAGGCCCGGGCCTTGCGCGCCAGCGTGCTGCGGCACCCGCCGGGCCATGTCCAGCGCACCGTCGCCTATTTCCTGTCGCTGGGCCATTACGACGCCCAGATCCGGCGTACCGCCAAGGTACTGCATGACCGCCGCGCAGTGATTGAGGATGCCATCCGCAAGCACGGCCTCGCCATTGCCGGCGTCGGCAGCTTTGGCGGCTCGGCCCTGTGGATGCGGGCACCGGACGGGGTGGATACCACCGCTGTTGCAGAACGGCTGAAGGAAAAGAGCGTGATCATTGAGCCCGGCGCACCGTTTTTTGGCGCCGAGCACCGGCAGCAGAATTATTACCGGCTTGGCTATTCTTCGATACCCGTCACAAGGATCGAGCCTGGCCTGGCATTGATTGCCAAGGCACTGAAGCAAGGCTGAACCCGGAATCCAGCAGAGAATGGCGCGGCAAATGATACCAAACGTATCATTTGCCGCGCCATCTGCATTCATGCGCCTGCACAGCGTGACCGGCTGAAGCGTATATGAAAATCCACCTTTGCTATTTTCATCATGCCAGTTTTGGACCTATCCGGGTTTGGCAACTGGCCCTAACCCGGTCTCCCCCCGCCCCCTAAACCAGAGTCAATTCCCGGCACTGCGCCCGGGGGAATTCCGCGTCTCACTCAGGAGAACCCGCCATGAAAATGACCACCGAAGAAGCCTTCGTCAAAACCCTGCAAATGCACGGCATCGAACACGCCTTTGGCATCATCGGCTCGGCCATGATGCCGATTTCCGATATCTTTGAGCCGGCAGGCATCACCTTCTGGGACTGCGCCCACGAAGGTTCCGGCGGCATGATGGCGGACGGCTACACCCGCGCCACCGGCAAGATGTCGATGATGATTGCCCAGAACGGCCCCGGCATCACCAACTTTGTGACCGCCGTGAAAACCGCCTACTGGAACCACACCCCGCTGCTGCTGGTCACCCCGCAGGCCGCGAACAAGACCATGGGCCAGGGCGGTTTCCAGGAAATGGAACAGATGCGCATGTTTGCCGACTGCGTCTGCTACCAGGAAGAAGTGCGCGACCCCTCGCGCATGGCCGAAGTCCTGAACCGCGTGATCATGCAGGCCAAGCGCAACTCGGCGCCGGCCCAGATCAACGTGCCGCGCGACTATTTCACCCAGGTGATCGACATCGACCTGCCCGCAATCGTCGACTTTGAACTGCCCTCCGGCGGCGCGGATGCGGTGAGCCAGGCAGCCGAGCTGCTGTCGAACGCCAAGTTCCCGGTCATCCTGAACGGTGCCGGCGTTGTCATCGGCGGCGCGATCCCCGCGTCCATGGCCCTGGCCGAGCGTCTGGATGCCCCGGTCTGCGTTGGCTACCAGCACAACGACGCCTTCCCCGGCTCGCACCCGCTGTTTGCAGGCCCGCTGGGATACAACGGTTCCAAGGCCGGCATGGAGCTGATCTCCAAAGCTGACGTAGTGCTGGCACTTGGCACCCGCCTGAACCCGTTCTCGACCTTGCCCGGCTACGGCATCGACTATTGGCCGACCGACGCGAAAATCATCCAGGTTGACATCAACCCGGACCGCATCGGCCTGACCAAGAAAGTATCCGTGGGCATCGTCGGCGACGCAAAAACCGTTGCAGACACGATCCTTGGCCAACTGGCAGACACTGCAGGCGACGCGGGCCGCGATGAGCGCAAGGCGCTGATCTCGCACACCAAGTCGGCTTGGGCCCAGGAACTGTCCTCGATGGACAGCGAGCAGGACGATCCCGGCACCACCTGGAACGAACGTGCCCGCGCTGCCAAGCCCGACTGGCTCAGCCCGCGCCGCGCATGGCGTGCAATCCAGGCCGGCCTGCCGAAAGATGCGATCATCTCCTCGGACATCGGCAACAACTGCGCCATCGGCAACGCCTACCCGTCGTTTGAAGACGGCCGCAAATACCTGGCCCCCGGCCTGTTCGGCCCCTGCGGTTACGGCCTGCCGGCAGTTGTCGGCGCGAAAATCGGCTGCCCCGACGTTCCGGTTGTCGGTTTCTCGGGCGACGGCGCATTCGGCATCGCAGTGACCGAGCTGACCGCGATCGGCCGCGAAGAATGGCCCGCCGTGACCCAGGTTGTTTTCCGCAACTACCAGTGGGGCGCGGAAAAGCGTAACTCCACCCTGTGGTTCGACGACAACTTTGTCGGCACCGAGCTGGACCAGCAGGTCTCCTATGCCGGCATCGCCAATGCCTGCGGCCTGAAAGGTGTGATTGCCCGCACCCAGGACGAGCTGACCGACGCCCTGCGTCAGGCCTGCGAAGACCAGAAGAAAGGCATCACCACCCTGATCGAAGCGATGATCAACCAGGAACTGGGTGAGCCGTTCCGCCGCGACGCAATGAAGAAACCGGTCGCCGTTGCTGGCATCAGCAAGGACGACATGCGTCCGCAGCAGGTCTGAACCTGATGCCCCTGCCCTTTGACCTTTCAATGGGCCAGGGGGCCTATCTGGCCGCCGCGTTATTCGCGGCGGCCTTGATCCGCGGCTTTTCCGGCTTTGGATTTTCCGCGATCTTTATCATTCTGGCAGCATTGACCACCAATCCGCTGCCGCTGATCCCGGTGGTGTTTTCCTGCGAAATCGCCATGACCGTCTTTCAGGCGCGCGGCATCCGCCCGCATATCGACTGGCGCCGCGCCTTTGCCCTGCTGGCCGGTGCCGCGGTCGCCACCGTACCCGCCATCGCCATCATGGCCCGGCTGGGAGAGTATGAGGCAAGGCTGGCGATCTCGTGCCTGATCCTGGTGCTGAGCCTGGTACTGCTGAGCGGCTGGCAACTGGAACGCCCGGTCGGGCGCAATGGCACCGCAGGCGTCGGCGCCATCGCAGGCATCGCCAACAGCGCCGGGGTCGGCGGGCTGCCGGTGGCGGCCTTCCTGACGGCACAACCGGTGCCGCCTGCGGTGTTCCGCGCCACGATGATCGTATTTTTGACCGGTATCGACCTGATGGCGCTGCCGGTGATGGCCGCAAACGGATTGGTTGGTCCGGAAACGCTGACCGGCATCCTGCTGGCCTTTCCCATTCTGGGGCTTGGCATCTGGGCCGGCTCCCGCGGTTTTCATGCGGTCTCCCAAAGACTGTTCCGGCGCGCGGTGGTGCTGATGCTGACCGCCTTTTCGCTGATCAATATTGCGCGGCTGGCGTTCTGAACGCCCGACGCCCCGAACCGCAGCTACAGGACCAATGCCCGTGACCAAAACACTCTCGCCCCTCGAACTGCTGCAGGCCGAAGCCCCGGCCGTCCGTCCTGTTGTCGCGCTCAGCGAGGGCAGCGATCCCCGCGTCGTGGCGGGTGCCCTGGCCGCGCATCAGGCCGGCATCGCCGATGTGATCCTGATCGGTCCCAAAGCCGACGTCACCGCCGCCCTGCAAGCCGAAGGTGCCAGCGCAAGCGAGGGCGTCGCGGTTCATGACCCGGCCGCATCCGGGCTGACCGAAGCCTTCGCGGCTGAGTACCACAGCCTGCGCAAGCACAAGGGCGTGGATGAGGCCAAGGCCCGCGCCGCTGCCGAAACCCCGCTGGTCTATGCCGCCATGCTGGTGCGTCTGGGCCACGCCACCGGCACCGTTGGCGGTGCAGTCCACACCACCGGCGATGTGGTGCGCAGTGCCATTCAGGTGATCGGCATGGCGCCGGATGCGGGCATGGTCTCCTCTTTCTTTCTGATGTACCCGCCCGACGGCGCCCCCGATGGCGCCCGGGCGATGCTCTATTCCGACTGCGGCCTGGTGATTGATCCGAACCCGGCTGAGATGGTCTCAATCGCCGCCGCCTCGGCCCGGTCAGCCAGCGCGCTGCTGCGGGTGGATCCGAAACTGGCCTTCCTCAGCTTCTCCACCAAAGGCAGCGCCAAGCATCCGGCGGTGGACAAGGTGACCGAGGCTTTGGGGCTGTTTCAGAATGCGCATCCTGATCTGCAGGCTGATGGCGAACTGCAGTTCGACGCCGCCTTTGTGCCTGCCATAGGGGAGCGGAAATCGCCCGGCTCCAGCGTGGCGGGCCAGGCCAATGTAATGATCTTCCCCAATCTGGATGCCGGCAACATCGGCTATAAGATCACCCAGCGGCTGGGCGGTTATTCCGCCATCGGCCCGGTGCTGCAGGGGCTGGCAAAACCCGCCAACGACCTGTCGCGCGGCTGCAGCGCCGAAGACGTCACCCAGATCATCGCCGTCACCATCCTGCAGGCCGCAGGCGCCCCGGGTCCGGATATTTGAACCATCCTCCCAAAAATCCGAACCCTCGCAGAACACTATTCCCAAATTGAGGCTTTCCGTCATACGGTCGCCCGAAACACCCAACAGGACCCGCCCATGACCCATCAGCAGCCAATCCTGAACACGTCGCCCAAGGTCTCGGACGAGATCCGGCAGACCACCTGTTACATGTGCGCCTGCCGCTGCGGCATCAACGTGCATATGAAAGACGGCAAGGTTGCCTATATCGAGGGCAACCGCGACCACCCGGTGAACAAGGGCGTGCTCTGCGCCAAGGGGTCGGCCGGCATTATGCAGGTCAACGCGCCGTCACGGCTGAAGGCGCCGATGATCCGCACCGGCCCGCGCGGCTCGGGCCAATACAAGGAAATCTCCTGGGACGAGGCGCTGGCAATTGCGGTGGGCTGGCTGGAGCCGGTCCGCCACGAGGCGCCCGAGCAGCTGGCGTTCTTCACTGGCCGCGACCAGTCGCAAAGCTTCACCAGCTTCTGGGCGCAAAGCTTCGGCACTCCGAACTATGCGGCGCACGGCGGTTTCTGCTCGGTCAACATGGCGACCGCGGGCATCTACACCATGGGCGGCGCGTTCTGGGAGTTCGGCCAGCCCGACTGGGACCACACCAAACTGTTCATGCTGTTCGGCGTCGCCGAGGACCACGATTCCAACCCGATCAAGATGGGTCTGGGCAAGATCAAGAAGCGCGGCGCACGGGTGATCGGCGTCAACCCGATCCGCTCAGGCTATAACGCGATTGCAGATGAATGGGTCGGTATCACGCCGGGCACCGACGGGCTGTTCATTCTGTCGATGATTCACGTGCTGATGAAGGCCGGCAAGATCGACCTCGACTATCTCAGCCGTTACACCAATGCTCCGGTGCTGGTGAATGCCTCCGAAGGGCCGGACAAGGGCCTGTTCCTGCGGGACGATGACGGCAAGATGCTGGTGATCGACCGCAACACCGGCAAGCTGACCCCGTTCGACCAGCCCGGCGTGCGCCCCGACCTGTCGGCTGTGTACGAGGCAGATGGCGTCACCCACCGTCCGGTGTTCCACCAGATGGCCGAGCGTTACCTGGCCGACGAATACACCCCCGAAGCCGTCGCGGAAAAATGCGGCATCCCGGCCAAACGCATTCGCGCCATTGCGGGCGAGCTGGCCCGCGTCGCCTTTGACGAGGCGTTTGAGCTGGACGTCGAATGGACCGATTTCCGCGGCGAAAAACATACCAAGATGACCGGCCGCCCGGTCTCGATGCACTCGATGCGCGGTGTCTCGGCCCATGCCAATGGTTTCCAGACCTGCCGCGCGCTGCATGTGCTGCAGATCATCCTTGGCACGGTTGAGGTCCCCGGCGGCTTCCGCTTCAAACCGCCCTACCCCAAACCGGTCGAGGCGCACCCGACCCCGCATTGCAAGGCAACCCCCGACACCCCGTTGGACGGTCCGCACCTGGGTTTCGTGCGCGGACCGGAACATCTGGCACTGAAGGAAGACGGCAGCCCGGCGCGGATCGACAAGGCATTCACCTGGGAAAACCCGATGTCGGCCCACGGGCTGATGCATATGGTGATCTCCAACGCGCATGCGGGCGACCCCTACAAAATCGACACGCTGTTCATGTATATGGCCAACATGTCGTGGAACTCCTCCATGAACACCAAAGGTGTGATGGAGATGCTGACCGACAAGGATGAAAACGGCGACTACAAGATCCCGCACATCATCTATTCGGATGCCTATTCTTCGGAGATGGTGAGTTTTGCCGATCTGATCCTGCCCGATACCACCTATCTGGAGCGCCACGACTGCATCTCGCTCTTGGACCGCCCGATCTGCGAGGCGGATGCCGCAGCCGATGCCATCCGCTGGCCGGTGATTGAGCCGGACCGTGATGTGCGCGGCTTCCAGACGGTGCTGGTCCAGCTCGCCAACCGGATGAAGCTGCCGGGCTTCACCAATGCAGACCGCACCGCCAAGTGGAAAGACTACGCCGACTACATCGTCAACCACGAGCGCAAGCCGGGGATTGGCCCGCTGTCCGGTTTCCGCGGTGAAGACGGCAGCAAGACCGGCCGCGGCGAAGTGAACCCGGAACAGCTGAACCAATACATCGAAAACGGCGGCTTCCATGTGGCCCACATCCCCGAAGAGGCAGGGTATTACAAACCCTGGAACACCGCCTATCAGGACTGGGCCGTGGACATGGGTATCTATGACAGCCCGCAGCCCTATCTGTTCCAGCTTTACGTCGAGCCGATGCGCAAGTTCCAGCTGGCCGCCGAAGGCCATGGCGACCGCCAGCCGCCCGAACATCTGCGCCAGCGGGTCAAGGACGTGATGGACCCGCTGCCGATCTGGTACGAGACCGACCAGCAGGGAAACGAGGGCTTCACTGTCAACGCGCTGACCCAGCGTCCGATGGCGATGTACCACTCCTGGGGCACCCAGAACGCCTGGCTGCGCCAGCTGCACGGCCGCAACCCGCTGTATGTTCCAACCAAGCTGATGCGCGAGAACAACCTGCAGGACGGTGACTGGGCCAAGGTCACCTCGCCGCATGGGTCGATCACCGTGCCGGTGATGGAAATGGCGGCGCTCAACGACAACACCGTCTGGACCTGGAACGCCATCGGCAAGCGCAAGGGCGCCTGGGCGCTGGAAGAGGACGCGCCGGAAGCCACCAAGGGTTTCCTGCTCAATCACCTGATCCATGAACTGCTGCCCCCCAAGGGCGACGGCATGCGGTGGGCAAACTCGGACCCGATCACCGGCCAGGCGGCCTGGTTCGACCTGAAAGTCAAAATCGAAAAGGCCGCCGCCCCGGCTGACCTGCAGGAAAGCCAGCCGGCCTTCCCTGCTCAGGAGTCGCCCGTTGGCACCGGCCCGAAAGAACTGAAGTGGAAAGTAGGCAAATGACGGGCGCAATTTTCTTCGAAGAAAATTGCCAGGAAAATTTGAATTTTCCTGGCTCCGCAAGCCGCACACGGAGTATGCAATGACTGAGCTTCCCGCCAAGACCGACCGCAAAATGGGTCTGGTCATCGACCTGGACACCTGCGTTGGATGCCATGCCTGTGTGATTTCCTGCAAAGGCTGGAACACCGAAAACTACGGCGCGCCCCTGTCGGACCAGGATCCTTACGGCAGCGACCCTTCGGGCACCTTCCTGAACCGGGTGCATTCCTATGAGGTGAAGCCATCCCCCTGCAGCAGCCAGCCGGATCCGGCAGCGCAGCTGATCCATTTCCCCAAATCCTGCCTGCACTGCGAAGACGCGCCCTGCGTCACCGTCTGCCCCACCGGCGCCAGCTACAAACGGGTGGAAGACGGCATCGTGCTGGTGAACGAAGACCACTGCATCGGCTGCGGCCTGTGTGCCTGGTCCTGCCCTTACGGCGCACGCGAATTGGACCTGGCCGCAGGTGTGATGAAGAAATGCACGCTTTGCGTGGACCGGATCTATAACGAAAACCTGCCGGAGGTGGACCGCGTTCCTTCCTGTGTTCGGACCTGTCCGGCAGGCGCGCGCCATTTCGGCGACCTTGGCGATCCCGGCAGCGATGTCTCCAAACTGGTGGCGGAGCGCGGCGGCATGGATCTGATGCCGGAAATGGGCACCAAACCGGTGAACAAATACCTGCCGCCCCGGCCCAAGGACACAATCGAAGAAGAGATCGACATCCTCGCCCCGCTGCTGGCGCCAGTCGCTGAAGAACCTCAGGGTTTCCTGGGCTGGCTGGACAAAGCACTCGACAAAATTCCAGGTCAATCTTCAGGCCGATCTTCAGGGGGGGCGAACTGATGCATCCCGCACCATCCGTCATCATATTCACCACACTGTCGGGGCTGGGCTTTGGCCTGCTGGCATTCCTTGGTCTCGGCCAACCCGCGGTGACCGGCACAGTGGCCTTTGTCTTTTACGCCATCGCCTTTGGCCTGGCTTGCGGCGGCCTGATGGCCTCGACCTTCCACCTTGGCCGCCCGGAGCGTGCTTGGCGTGCATTCACCCAGTGGAAAACCAGCTGGCTGTCGCGCGAGGGTGTCTGCGCCGTCGGTGCCCTGCTGGTCATGGGGCTTTACGCGCTTGGCGCGGTGTTCCTGGACAGCCAATGGACGTTGCTGGGCTGGATCGGCGCCGCTCTCAGCCTTGCCACGGTATTCACCACCTCGATGATCTACACACAGCTCAAGACCATCCCGCGCTGGAATATGGAACTGACACCGGTGATGTTCCTCTCCTTCAGCCTTGCTGGCGGCGCCTTGCTGGCGGGGGCCGAGGCCGTGGCGCCCTGGCTGCTGGCCATCGCAGGTGCTGTGCAACTGGCCTATTGGGCCAAGGGCGACCGCGCGCTGGAGGCCTCCGGCACCGACATCGGCACCGCCACCGGTCTGGGTGAGCGCGGCGCGGTCCGCGCCTTTGAACCGCCGCACACCGGCTCCAACTACCTGTTGCGCGAATTTGTGCATGTGGTGGGCCGCAAACACGCGCAGAAGCTGCGGATGATCGCATTTGTGCTGGGCTTTGCCTTGCCCCTGCTGCTGATCCTGACCCCGGTTCAGGGTGTGGTGATCAAACATCTTTTTGCAGCCCTTGCGGTCATTTCGCACATCGCTGGCATCGCCGTATCGCGCTGGCTGTTCTTTGCGCAGGCCGAACATGTGGTCGGCCTCTACTACGGCAAACGCTGACATATTCCGGGGCGCCCACTGCGGCGCCCCGATTTTTTTGTGTATTTTTACGACGGCATGTCACAAACGCCCCTGCTGTCTCGTCCTGTTCCTGAAGCCATCTGAAAAGGAACAGAATGATGACCCAGCGCCTTGATTACTTCGCAGCCGCCCCCGACTTGTTTCAGCCGATGCTGACGCTTGAAGCCACGCTCAAAGACAGCGGGCTGGAACACAGCCTGATTGAATTGGTGAAGCTGCGGGCCTCGCAGATCAACGGCTGTGCTTACTGCATTCACATGCACACGCATGATATGCGCTCGAAAGGTGAGAGCGAAGACCGGATGCATCTGCTGAATGCCTGGCGGGAGTCCTCGCTTTACTCCGCACGGGAACAGGCCGCCCTGGCCTGGACCGAAGCCCTGACAAGGATTGAAGCCACTGCGGCGCCGGACGCGGATTATGATTTGGTCGCACAGCAGTTTTCCCCCCGTGAACAGGCGGCGCTGACACTGGTGGTTTCCACCATCAACGCCTGGAACCGGATTGCAATCGGCTTCCGCACCTCGCATCCTGCCGGACAGGAGGCAACTGCCGCGTGATTGCAAACCCCGAAACAGACGAAACCGATGCGTTTCTGAAAGCGCGGCCGCGATTATTCGCGGCCGCCTACCGGATGCTGGGCAGCGTAAGCGACGCCGAGGACATCCTGCAGGATGCCTTTTTGCGCTGGCAGGCAGCCCCGCAAGCGCAGGTGCAGGATCCGACCGGATATCTGATACGGATCACCACGCGCCTGTGCCTGGACCAGCTGAAATCGGCCCGCGCCCGGCGCGAGACCTACCCCGGTGAATGGCTGCCCGAACCGATTCTGACAGAAGACGCGACCGAGCTTCTGGATCACGATGTCACCGTTGCCCTGCTGCTGGCGCTGGAGACCCTGTCGCCGCTGGAACGCGCCGCCTTTTTGCTGCACGATATCTTCGACAGCGCCTATGAGGACATTTCCGCGGCGCTGAACCGAACCCCGGAGGCCTGCCGCCAGCTCGCGGCAAGGGCCCGGCGCAAGGTACAGAAGCTTCGGCCGCATGCCCCCGCGGATCCGGACCAGGGACGCGATCTGACCGAAGCCTTTTTCCGCGCATCCAAGACCGGCGACACAGCGGCGCTGACCCGGCTGCTGACCCAGGAGGTTCAGCTGATCTCCGACGGCGGCGGCAAGGCAATGGCGGCTCTCAACCCGATCTACGGGCGGGACAAGGTGCTGCGGCTGCTTGAGGGGCTTGCCCGCAAATCCGGCCGCAGGACGCCGGACCGCTGGCGGTTTTGCCAGTTGAACGGCCTGCCGGCCATATTGAACTGGGCAGAGGACGGTATTCTGCAAGCAACAGCGCTGGAAATCCGGGATGGCCGGATTTCCCGGATCTACGTGACCCGCAATCCCGACAAGACGCGGCATCTGGCCAAAGCACTGGATTGAGCGGGAGAGAGGGGCCAGCCCCTCTTGCCCCTCAAGGGGCAATTCACCCCGGGGTATTGAAGACCAGAAAGAAGCAAACAGGACGGCGCTCCATCGGAGGCCGCCCTTGATTTTGTGACAGTGACCCGAGGCTTACAGCAGGCCGGCATGCCCCATGGCAGCGTCGATGGCGGCCTTGGTGCTATCTTCCAGCGTAGTCAGCGGCGAACGGACCTCTTCGCTGCACATGCCGAGTTTCGACAGGCCGTATTTGGCACCAACCAGGCCCGGCTCGATGAAGATCGCTTCATGCAGCGGCATCAGCTTGTCCTGATAGGCCAGCGCCGATGTGTAATCGCCTGCGAGGGTCGCGGCCTGGAATTCGGCGCAAAGTTTCGGCGCCACATTGGCGGTGACCGAAATGCACCCCACCCCGCCATGGGCGTTGAAGCCCAGCGCGGTGGCGTCTTCGCCGGACAGCTGCACAAATTCCGCACCGCAGGAGGCGCGCTGCTGGCTGACACGGGCGAGATCGCCGGTGGCATCCTTCACACCCGCAATGCGCGGCAGCTTGGCCAGCTCGCCCATAGTGGCCGGGCTCATGTCGACGATTGAACGGCCCGGGATGTTGTAGATGATGATCGGCAGATCCGCGCAGTCATGGGCTGCGGTAAAATGCTGCACCATCCCGCGCTGGGTCGGCTTGTTGTAATAGGGGGTCACAACCAGCGCCGCATCGGCGCCGGCCTTTTTGGCAAACTCGACGAATCGAATCATCTCGACGGTGTTATTGGAGCCGGCACCGGCAATCACCGGCACCCGGCCTGCTGCCGCCTTGACCGTTTCCGCGATGACCAGCTCGTGCTCGTCATGGGTCAGCGTCGGGCTTTCGCCGGTGGTGCCGACGGGCACAAGACCAGTGGAGCCTTCGGCAATCTGCCATTCCACCAAGCGTTTGAGCGCATCCAGATCCAGCTCGCCGTTCGAAAACGGGGTGACGAGTGCTGGCATAGAGCCTTTGAACATGGGCACGCTCCCTTTGCTGCAGGTGCAGGCGGCAATCCGCCGCCGTCAAGATATAGAATGCCGGGGATTTGAGTTGATACCGGCACGCCAATGAGTAACGTTCAAGCCTCTATCCCCGGACCGCTGGAAAATGCAAGAGATGACACGCATCCTGGCCCTTATTCTGCTAATCTCGGCGGCCCTTCCCGGGTCGCCTGCCTTGGCGCGCGGCCTTGGCTCCGCCCTGGATCTGATGCGGGCAGAGAAATGGGATCTGGCCGCCCGCGAAGCCGGGCAGCGGCACAGCACCACCCGCGATATCATCGAATGGCACCGGCTGCGGGCCGGGCTGGGCTCGGCCCGCGACGTGATGGCGTTTCTGGAGCGGCGGCAGGATTGGCCTGGTCTCGCCTATCTGCGGCGCCGGAACGAGGATGCGATTGCGGCCGCCGGCCGCAATGCCATTCTGGCCTTTTACGCGGATGAACGCCCGCAGACCGCCGAAGGCGCGCTGAGCCTGGGCAAGGCGCTGATTGCCGCCGGGCGGCGCGGCGATGGCGAGGCGGAGATCGTTCTGGCCTGGCGCACCAAGGCAATGGGCAGCGCCATTCAAAAGGCGTACCTGCGGGATTTCTCCAAGCTGCTGAAACCGCATCATGCGGCGCGGCTGGACCGGCTGTTGTGGGAGGATCATCTGGTCAGTTCCAAACGGATGCTGCCACTGGTGCCCGAGGGCGAACGCAAGCTGGCGGAGGCACGCATCGCCCTGCAGGAACGCGCGCCCGGAGTGGATGCCAAAATCGAGGCCGTTCCGGACCGGCTGAAGGGATCGGCAGGCCTTGCCTATGACCGGTTTGCCTGGCGCGACCGCAAGCGGCTGCAGGATGGCGCCATTCAGATGCTGATGGAGCGCAGCACCAGTGCCGAAAAACTGGGCGAGCCAGCCAAATGGCTGCGCCGCCGCCGCGATCTGGCGCGGCAAGTGATGCGGGACAAGGATTACGAACGCGCCTATCAGCTGGCCGCCTATCATTTCTCCTCACCCGAGGACGGTTATGGCTACTCGGACTGTGAATGGCTGGCGGGATACATCGCCCTGCAAAAACTGCGGGACCCGGAATTGGCCGCGGTGCATTTTCAGCGCTTCCTGGCCTCGGTCGAGACCCCGATTTCGATCGGACGCGGCGGCTATTGGCTGGGCCGCGCTTATGCGGCGATGGGCCAGCCGGACAAGGCGCATGAGGCCTATGCCAAGGGTGCGGAGTACCAGACGTCATTCTATGGGCTGCTGGCCGCCGAACAGCTGGGCCGCCCGTTTGATCCGGCGCTGGTGAAACCGGCAGACCTGCCGGACTGGAGCAAGGCCGGTTTTGCCAAATCCTCGGTCACCAGGGCCGGGCTCGAACTTCTGAAAGCTGGCGATCTGGCATTGGCCGAGCGTTTTTTCACCCATCTGGTCGAAACGCTGCCGCCGGTGCAGGCGCGCCAGCTTGGGCAGATGGCAGTGGAGCTGAACCAGCCGCATCTGGCAGTGATGATCTCCAAACGCGCGGCGCGCGGCGGGGTGGAGCTGGAGGGCGCCTACTACCCGTTGCACCCGGTGGCCAAGCGGCAATTGCCGATGGCCGAGGAAATGACCCTGGCCATCGCCCGCCGCGAAAGCGAGTTCGACTCGGCGGTGATCAGCCATGCCGGCGCGCGCGGGCTGATGCAGGTGATGCCTGCCACTGCGAAACTGGTGGCGACCGAGCTGGGCATCCTGGCAGGCCACAAGACCTCCCGCCTGACCGCCGAATGGGATTACAACGCCAAGCTGGGGGCCAATTACCTGGCTGGGCTGGCCGGCAAATTCCGCGGTAATGTGGTGATGATGGCAGCAGGGTATAATGCCGGGCCGCACCGGCCCACAGCGTGGATGCAGCGCTATGGCGATCCGCGCGATGGCAGCCCGGATATCGTCGACTGGATCGAGCACATCCCGTTCAACGAGACCCGCAACTATGTAATGCGGGTAACTGAAAGCCTGCCGGTCTATCGCGCCCGGCTGGGCAAGGCTCCGCTGCCCGTCCCGTTCTCAGAGGAACTGCGCGGCTCAACCCTTCACGCGTTCGCGCCATAGGGTGAACAGACCTGCCCCGATGATGATACCGGCGCCGATGGCGACATTGGTGCGGATCACCTCGCCGAACACGGCCATGCCCAGCGCCGCCGCCCAGATCAGGTGGAAATAGGCAAAGGGCTGCACCGCGCTGGCCTCGGCCATCTCGTAGCATTTGATCAGCAGCCAATGGCCGGTCACGCCGGACACGCACAGCAGCGCCATCCAGAACCAGTCGGTCTGGCTCATCGGTTCCCAGTACCAGATACCGATGGCGGTCATGAAAACCATGCCGGCAACCCCGGTCCAGAAGAAGCTGGTGGCGGTGCTGTCCTTGCGCGCCGCATAGCGGGTGACCAGCCCGTAGACGGCAAACATCAGCGCCGAGATAAACGGGATGATTGCCGCGGGGTTGAACACCCCCATGCCCGGTTGCAGGATGATCAGCACGCCAATCAACCCGACGCCAATCGCCGCCCAGCGCCGCCAGCCGACGCTTTCGCCCAGCACCGGCCCGCTGAGGGCCGCCACCAGCAGCGGATAGCAGATGAACACCGCCTGGCTCTCAATCAGGCCAAGCACGGTAAAGCCATAAACCGCCACGCAGATTTCACCGACCAGAAAAACACCGCGGAATATCTGCAGCCACAGCTGATCGGTCCGCGCCGCAGCCCGGATGCCGCCCGGCGCCCGTACTGCCAGGAACATCACAAAGGCGGCAAAAAACCAGTAGCGTACCATCACCACCATGTAGGTATTGTAGGTGCCCGCCAGATGGCGCGAGATACCATCCTGCAATGCAAAGACAACCGTCGCGCCAATCATCAGCAGAATGCCCAGCGGCACGTTATTGGTCTGGGCCCGGGCCGGGGCTGCCTGTGTCATGGCTTCACTGCCTTTGTCATATGCCGCTTGCGCCCGTAACCGGGGATGCGGGTCACCTCAAATCCTGCGGCCTCCAGCCCGCGGCGCACAAAACCCGCCGCCGTGTAGGTCGCCGCCGAGCCGCCCGGCACGGTATGCGCCGCAACCTCGCCCATCAGTGCCTCTTCCCACAATTCCGGGTTCTTGGCCGGAGAGAACCCGTCCAGAAACCAGGCATCCGCCTGCCCTGTCCACTCCGCCAGCGACACGCGCGCGTCGCCGGCAATCACCTCCAGCTGCAGGCTGCCCAGATCACAGGTGCCAGTGCCTTGCCATTTCTCCAGAAACCGCGCGGCCCAGGGGGCAACCGCGGGGAAGGCCTCCAGCGCTTTGGCCATGTCGGCGGGCGCCATCGGGAAAGCCTCGAAACTGGTGAAGTGCAATGGCCCTGCCTGCCCTGCCGCCTCCCAGGCGCGCCAGACGGCCAGCATGTTCAAGCCGGTTCCGAACCCCAGTTCGGCAATGCGGAATCCGGGCGCAAAGCGCGCAGGCAGGTCGTTGCCCGCCAGAAACACATGCTCGGTTTCCGCCAGCCCGTCCTGAAGCGAGAAATAGGGATCATCGAACTGGTCCGACACCGGCACGGTGCCATCGCGCCAGCTGAGGCGGGCCTGCTGGTCTGCCATGCTATAATCCCCTAAGTGGTTGTCCGGAACGGCGCGACACTGGCGAAAGGATCCTCAAATGGCAATGGCAGATGTAACGGTGCGCGGGGCTGGCATATTCGGCCTGTCCATCGCCTGGATCTGCGCCCGGCGCGGCGCGCATGTGCAGATCGCGGACCCGTTCGGAGCAGGCGCCGGTTCCAGCGGTGGTCTTGTCGGTGCGCTGGCACCGCATGTGCCGGAGAACTGGAACGCCAAGAAGCAGTTTCAGCTGGAAAGCCTGCTGATGGCCGAAGGTTTCTGGGCCGGGGTCGAGGCGGCCGGCGGCGTCTCCGCAGGCTATGGCCGCACCGGGCGGCTGCAGCCGATCAATGACGCGCGCACGCTGGAGCTTGCCCGTCAGCGCGAAATCACCGCCCGCGAGCTGTGGAAGGACACCGCCGAATGGCGCGTCTGCAAGGCGGACAGCCTGGGGCCTTGGGTCCCGCCCAGCGCAACGGGCTATGTCATTCACGACACTCTCAGCGCCCGGATGCACCCCCGCCGCGCTTGTGCGGCACTGGTCTCTGCCCTGGCTGTGATGGGGGTCGAGGTGCAGCCGGAGGCCGCCGATCAGGGCAAGGTGGTCCATGCCAAAGGCTACGCCGGCCTGTTGGAGCTGAACGAGGCGTTCGGCAAAACTGTGGGCGGCGGCGTCAAGGGCCAGGCCGCGCTCCTGCGCTTTCACGAGGGCGCGGTGCCGCAGCTTTACGCCGACAGCCTGCACATCATTCCGCACGCCGACGGCACCCTGGCCATCGGTTCCACCAGCGAGCGTGAATTTGAGGACGGCAAGACGACCGACGCCCAGCTCGACGATATCGTCGAACGCGCCCGCACCGCGGTGCCGGTGCTGCACGGCGCCGAGGTGATCGAACGCTGGGCCGGCGTGCGCCCCCGCGCCAAGTCCCGCGCCCCGATGCTGGGTGCCTGGCCCGGCCGCGACCGTCATTTCATCGCCAACGGGGGCTTCAAGATCGGCTTTGGCATGGCCCCCAAAGCGGCCCAAGTGATGGCTGATCTGCTGCTGGAGGATGCGGACAGCATCCCCGAAGGTTTCCGCGTCGAAAACAATCTTTGACCTGCGCGCGCCTCCTGCCCTTTGGCGGGTCAAGGGCGGCGCAGCCGTCGCGCGGCACGCGCGGTTCACCCTTGAGGCGTCAACGGGCTGTTCACAATTGAATTGGCGCCTTGAGGGGCAGCATTGCCCGTCAAGCGCTTCTCAGCAATATTCCCTGCGCTGCGCAGCAGCGCCACGCCCAAGCCGCTAATCTGCCCGGCAAGGGCAGCTTGGGGCGCGGGAGCCTCCCGTTTCAGCCTCTGGGCACTGCGACTGCGCTCATGCATTGCCGCCCGTCCGGGCCGCGCACCCACAGGTCCTGGCCATTGCAGCACAGGCTGGCGGTCTCGAAATGCATCAGCGGTGAAGACGCCCGGAAGGAAAACTCCGCCAGCGGTCCCATCAGTTCTTCCGCCAGCAGCATCAGATGCTGCGCCAGCAGCGGGCCGTGAACAACCAGCCCCGCGTAGCCCTCTGTTTCACGGGCATATTCCAGGTCATAGTGGATCCTGTGCCCATTGAAAGTCAGCGCAGAATACCGGAACAGCAGGGTCGAGTTGAACGAGATCTGCCGCACCTCTGTCTCGTCGGTGCGGGCTGTCGGCGGCACCGGTTTGGCGGCCGCAGGATCCGGGTCTTCGCGGTAGACCAGATCATGCCATTCCGTCAGGCACAGCGCCCCCTGCTGGCGGATCTCATGACGCAATGTGACCAGCCCCAACGGCCCGGTGCGGCCCGTTTTTTTCTCAGCTCTTTCCAGCACGGACGTTTTTTCTGCCGCAATCCCGGCCCGCAAGGACGCCGCGAAGCGCAGCCGCCCGCCGGCCCACATCCGCCGCGGCAGGCCCATGTCCGGGATCAGACCAGCGCCGCCCACCTTAGGGTGGCCATCGCGGCCCAGATCCGCGGGCGGCAGCGGTTTCCAGAAGTAGAGCTGATGAAAAAACGGCGGCAGCACACTGCCCGCCGAAATGTCCATACGCCGCCCCAGCGCCGCCTGAAAGGCAGCCGCCCGGGCCGGGTCTATCATGTCCATAGAATGCTGCACGGGAGTGAAGGCCATATCACGTTTCATGCCGTCACCTTAACCCCGCGCTGCGGCAAGGCAAGCTCAGCGGTCCAGTTCACCGCGCAGCTTCAGCATCAGCTTGCTCAGCGTCGCCTCATAGTGATCGCTGGTCAGCCTGCCGGTCTCATCAAACTCCTTGCTGGATCCCGCCAGATGCACCCCCGGCCCAGTCAGGATCCGCGGCTGGAACGGCACCAGAAAACCGCGCAGCAGCGCCTGCGCCAGCTCGCCCCCGGCCCGGCCTGCCGCCGCCGACATCACCGCCACCGGCTTGTCCACCCAGGGGTTGCCCTCGGTGCGGCTCACCCAATCGAGCGCATTTTTCAGCACGCCGGACGGGCCTTTGTTGTATTCCGGGGTAGAGATCGCCACCGCATCTGCTGCCGCGATCTGATCCGCCAAAAGCTGCACAGCAGGCGGGATGCCGTCCGCCGCTTCGGCGTCGCCGTCATACAGCGGCAGGTGCAGATCCGCCTCGACCACGGTCGCAGGCCCGAATACCCGCGCAGCTTCGGCCAGCAGTTTGCGGTTGGTGGCCTCGCGGCGCAGGGAGCCGGAAAGGGTCAGCAAGACAGGGTCAGCCATAGGAGTACCTCTTTGTTCGCGTCTCTGTTGCGGCCATCATGCAGGAGGCAGGCCCCGCGAAGAAACAGCTTTCACCGCGCAGGCCATGTGCAGCGTTACGTAAGCCGGTGCCCCTGAGACGGAAAAAGCCCGCCCCGGGGAAGGGGCGGGCTGCGAAACATGCCGGGGGCCGGCGGATCAGGCCGCCTGCGGGATCACCACCACCTCGACGCGGCGGTTGCGGGCCTTGCCGTCGGGCGTCAGGTTCGAGGCCACCGGCTGCTCTTCGCCGCGGCCGATGATGCGCATCCGGTGATAGGGCACCCCGCCGGCCTGGATCTGGCTGGCCACCGCATTGGCGCGGCGCTCGGACAGGCCCTGATTATAGCCGGCATCGCCATCGCTGTCGGTATGGCCGATCACCTGGATTGTGCTGTTGGGATAGCGCACCAGGCTGTCGGCCACCCGGCGCAGGTCGCCCTGCACAGCCGGCGCCACTGCGGCGCTGTCGGTGGCAAATGTCAGATCGTTCGGGAAGGACAGGATCAGCCGGTCGCCAGTGTTGACGATGGTGATATCGTCATTGGCCAGGGTCTGGCGCAGCTCGCGTTCCTGCGCGTCCAGCTGGTTGCCGATCACCCCGCCCGCAGTGGCCCCGACCAGTGCACCGGTCACCGCCCCCAGGCCGCGGTCAGAATCATTGGCAATAGCGCCGACGCCGGCGCCGATAATGCCGCCCAGGATCGCGCCCTGCTGGGTGTTGCTGCCCGGCGTGCCAACGGTTGCCGGATCGGTGCAGGCGCCCAGGCCCAGTGCTGCGGCAACAATACCTGCCGTGGTGAGTTTCATCTGCATCATCAAATTGCCTTCTTTTTTCTCAGTCCCGGGCAACGCCCGGCATTCCGAACGAATATCGGGGTGCGGCGCCGCCATCTCAAGTCAGGATCCGCAATCATGGGCGAAATACCGCGCAAAATCCGCCTGAGCCCTTGTTATGGCGCAAAGGCAAAGTCCCAGCTTTCCTGCTCCATCCACAGCTTGCGCAAGGCGCCGGCCTCTGGCGCAAAACTATCCTCCAGCAACTCCGCTGCCAGCATCCGGTCAGTGCGGAAATGCCGGAACCCGCCGCGCAGCTCGCACCAGGCAGCCAGCATGGTGCATTCAATGTGGTAGATCAGCGCCAGGGGGCGCAAGGTCCGGCGGCTTTCACCCCGCTCCGGGCTTAGATAGGTAAGGTGCAGCTTGCAGCTGTCCCGCACCGCCTGGCGCAGCAGCGCCTTGGACACACAGCCCAGTTCTGGATCATCCAGCGGTGCCCCCCAGGGAGCCACCTGCAACCAGTCGGCAGTGGCATGCACGTCCTTGATCTTGTGGCTGACCCGTTCCGCGGCCTTTTGCAAGGCGCCGTCCCCCGTGCGCATCAGCATCGCCAGACCCACGTGCAGCGCTTCCAGCTCTTCTTCGTCAAAATTCAGCGGCGGCAGATCATAGCCTTTGCGCAGAATATAACCGATCCCGGCCTCCCCCTCGACCGGGGTGCGCATCGCCTGCAAGGCAGAGATATCGCGGTAGATGGTGCGTTTGGAAACCTCCAGCTTCGCTGCCAGATCCTCGGCCCGCAGCGGGGCTGCGGCGGATCGCAGGATCTGGATAATTTCGAACAAGCGGCCAGTGCGCGGCATGGGCAGGCTCCTGTGACAGTCTGCTGACACCCTAGCACAATCCACTGACAACAGGCTGTCAGCAGTGGTCTGGTTGTCTGCACCTCCAAGAAGGAGACACACAATGCTGACTTATGAATGGATTTCCATGATCACCCTGGGCAAGGACCGCTGGGACACGCAGCACCATCTGCCGAAACCTTATGAAGCGGAACGCGAAGCCGCCCGCCAGCGCCACGAAGCCCGGTTACCGGCCAAACCGTCACATCCGGGCCTGCTGCGGCGCCTGTTCAGCCGGCAGCGCGCATATCATCTGCCGCAGCCTCCTCGTCCCGCGCCGCCTCATAAGCAAGCATCGCGCGCTTGACCGGCAGGCCCCAGTGATAGCCGCCCAGCGCCCCGGATTTGCGCAGGGCCCGATGGCAGGGGATCAGCCAGCTGACCGGGTTCCGCCCGACTGCAGTTCCAACCGCACGCACGGCCTTTGGGGATCCGATTGCCTGCGCCAGCTCGGAATATGTAGTGACGTGACCTGACGGGATGCGCAGCAGCGCTTCCCAGACCTTGATCTGCAGCGGCGCGCCGATCATGTGCAGCGCGGTCTCGCCTTTTTGGGCAAATGCAGCCTCTGCCAGCGGGCGCAGGGCTGCGGGATCCTCGACGAATTCCGCCTGCTGCCACCGCGCGCGCATGTCTGCCATGGCTGGTTCCGCCCCGGTTTCGGCAGCGAACCCCAGCCCGCAGATGCCCTTTTCCGTGCCCATCACCAGCGCCAGGCCAAAGGGGCTGTCGAACCAGCCCCAAAAGATCCGCAGGCCATCCCCCTTGCGGGCATATTCGCCGGGGCTCATCGCCTCCCAGCGCAGGAACAGATCATGCAGCCGGCCGGACCCCGACAACCCCACAGCGTGCGAGGCCTCCAGCGTGGTGAACCGCTCGCGCAGCAGTGCCTTGGCATGGCCCAGCCGCAGATACTGCTGGTAGCGTTTGGGCGAAACACCGACCCAGGAGGAAAACAGCCGCTGAAAATGCGCCGGACTCATATCCATGCGGGCGGCCAGCTGCTCCAGCGTCAGATCCTCGCCGCCGTCGTCGATCAGCTCAATCGCCCGGCGCATGACGCCGTAATGATAGGTGTTTTCCCGTGTTTCGATATTCATCGGCCCAACCTGTTCTGACTTATGGACCAACTTACTACGCCTGCTCCGGCCGTTCGACCCGGAACTTGCGAAATCCCCTGCCCCGCGCACTCGCTTGGCAAAGCGGGACCGGAGCGGCAATCACAGAAGTGCCGGGCCGGACCGGAAAAATTCTGTAAAATCCGCTGCCGCAAACGCAGCATTAAAAGCTGCCCGCCTGCTCTCTTACATGCCGCCGCAAACTGTCCCGGCACCGCAATTTCAATTGCTCTTTAAGGTCTGACCTGTACATAAGCGCTGCCATGGCAAAGCAACTCGACTATCATACGCTGCGCGAGATTTTCACGCGCTTCAAGGCAGCTGAGCCCGAACCCAAGGGCGAGCTGGAACATGTCAATGTCTACACGCTGGTGGTGGCGGTGGCGCTGTCGGCGCAGGCGACCGATGCCGGCGTGAACAAGGCAACCCGCGCGCTGTTCAAGATCGCCGATACCCCGCAAAAAATGCTGGATCTGGGGCTTGAAGGGCTGACCGAACACATCAAGACCATCGGCCTGTTCCGTCAGAAGGCCAAGAACGTGATGAAGCTCAGCCAGATCCTGGTTGATGACTACGGCGGCGAGGTGCCCAATTCCCGCGCCGCACTGCAATCGCTGCCGGGGGTGGGCCGCAAGACTGCCAATGTGGTGCTGAATATGTGGTGGAAACAGCCCGCACAGGCAGTGGACACCCATATCTTCCGCGTTGGCAACCGGTCCGGCATTGCCCCGGGCAAGGATGTGGACGCCGTCGAACGCGCGGTGGAGGATAACATCCCGGCAGATTTCCAGCAGCACGCCCACCATTGGCTGATCCTGCATGGCCGCTATCACTGCAAGGCACGCAAACCGATGTGCGGCAGCTGCCTGATCCGCGATCTGTGCATGTATGAAGACAAGAACCTATAAACCTTTGGCGCGGCATATTTTCCGAACCGGAACCGCTCCGGATTTTCCCGAGGAGGGACCATGACCAAAACCTATCAGCTCGTCGGTATCGGCAACGCCGTCGTCGATGTGATTGCACAATGCGAAGACAGCTTCCTGGCCGAACAGGGCATCGAAAAAGGCATCATGCAGCTGATCGAGCGCGACCGCTGCGAGGATCTTTATGCTGCGATGGGCAACCGGGTGCTGACCCCGGGCGGCTCGGTCGCCAATACCATTGCCGGCGCCGGCGCGCTGGGGCTGCAGGCCGCCTTTATCGGCCGGGTCCGCGGCGATGCGCTGGGACAATTCTATGCCGATGCGATGAACAACGAAGGCGTCGCCTTTGTGAACCCGCCGGTTACCGATGGCGAGCAGCCGACGTCACGGTCAATGATCTTTGTGTCGCCCGACGGTGAACGCTCAATGAACACTTACCTGGGGATTTCTTCCGAGCTGAGTTCGGAGGATGTTCCCGAAGACGCCGCCGGCAAGGCCAGGATCATGTTCCTGGAAGGCTATCTGTTCGACAAGGACAAGGGCAAGACCGCCTTCATGGAAGCGGCCCGCAAGTGCCGCGAGGGCGGCGGCCGGGTCGGCCTGTCGATTTCCGACCCGTTCTGCGTTGAACGGCACCGGGACAGCTTCCTGAGCCTGATCGGCAACGAACTGGATTTTGTGATCGGCAACCAGGACGAAATTTGCGCGCTGTTTGAAACCGATGACCTGGAGGCCGCGATGGCATCGACCGCCGCAATCTGCCCGCTGGTGGTCTGCACCCGGTCCAGCGACGGGGTGACCGTGCTGAATGACGGCGTGCGCATCGACGTCCCGGTCGAAGCCATTGTGCCGGTCGATGCCACCGGCGCGGGCGACCAGTTTGCCGCCGGCTTCCTGTTCGGCATGGCCACTGGCCGCAGCCTGGACGTCTGCGCCCGGATGGGCTGCATCTGTGCAGGCGAAGTGATCCGCCATATCGGCCCGCGCCCGGAAACCAATGTTCTGCACCTGCTGGAAGAAGCCGGACTGGCCTGAATTCAGCGGCGTTCTCCCGCCCGTCGAACCAGCACCTGACGGTGCAGTTTCTCCCGTTGGGGGTGGCGCAGAGCGGCTTTGCCGCGCTGCGCCACCCCCGCCCCGCCGTCCGCAGGACGCAAGGGCGCCAGCCCGCGCAGCCCTCTTACTTCAGCGCATTTGGACTTTTTGAACTCTTGGCGTCAGCTGTCAGCCGCTGCCTGGGCTTTGCTCAAAAGCGTCTTGAAGGTCTCAACCTCCTGTGTCCCCAGCCCCTCCAGCAGCCGCGCCTGCGTCTGCACATGCGCGGTTACCGCCCGGTCAACCAAGGCAAGGCCCTCCTTAGTCAGACCCACCAGAAAGCTGCGGCTGTCCTCCGGATTCACGTCGCGCTTGACCAGCCCGTCCGCTTCCAGCCGGTCGATCCGGTTGGTCATCGTGCCCGAGGCCACCATTGTTGCCTTCAGCAACTCGCCCGGCGACAATGTGTAAGGATCTCCCGAACGGCGCAGCGTGGCCAGCACATCGAATTTGGCCGCATTCAGCCCGAACTCTGCAAAGGTCGTGTGCATTCCGCGCTGATACGCCAGGTACAGCCGCGCCACCCGGCCAATCACGCCCATGGCCGTGACATCAAGGTCCGGCCGCTCCCGTTCCCATTGCTGGGTAATAAAATCCACATGGTCCATATCCCCGGTTTAGAAGATTGCATCTTGACGTCAAGATAAAATTCATTATCTCGACATCAAGATAAGGAGAACCCCATGCCCATCCGGACCCTTCTGCTGACCGCGCTTGCCCCTGCCATCTGGGGCAGCAGCTATATCGTGACGACCTCTTTGCTGCCCGGCCACTCGCCGCTGGTGGTGGCCTTGCTGCGGGCGTTGCCTGCGGGGCTTTTGCTGCTGCTGCTGGTGCGCCGGCTGCCGCCGCTCAACTGGCTGCCGCGCCTGGCGGTGCTGGGGGCGCTGAATTTCTCGCTGTTCTGGGTGCTGCTGTTTGTATCCGCCTACCGCCTGCCCGGCGGCGTCGCCGCGACGCTGGGCGCAGTGCAGCCGCTGATCGTGGTGTTTCTGTCGGCCTTGCTGCTGAAATCGCAGATCCGCGCCGCCGCCGTTGCCGCCGCCCTGCTGAGCATTGCCGGCGTTGCTCTTTTGGTGCTGACCCCTGCGGCCGGACTCGACACATGGGGCGTGCTGGCCGGCCTAGGCGGGGCGCTGTCAATGGCTGGCGGTGTGGTTCTAAGCCGCAAATGGCAGCCGCCTGTGCCGCCGCTCACCTTCACTGCATGGCAGCTGACTGCTGGCGGGCTGCTGCTGGTGCCGGTAACACTGTGGATGGTGCCGGAGGTCCCCGTTTTCACCGCCGCCAACATCGCCGGCCTCGCCTATATGAGCCTGATCGGCGGCGCGCTGACTTATATCCTGTGGTTCCGCGGCCTGGCCCGGATCGAGCCGTCGCAGGTGTCTTTGCTCGGTGTGCTCAGCCCGCTGTCGGCCGTGATCCTGGGCTGGCTGCTGCTGGCTGAGACCCTGACGCCCAACCAGATGCTGGGCGCCCTGCTGGCCCTGTTCAGCCTGTGGCTTGGCCAGTCCCGGCTGCGCTTGCGCGCCAAACGGCACCCAGCCCCGGCGGAGTAACCCCGGTCACCGCGGCATTGCGGGCTCGCACGCCTTGCCGCGGTGGCAATCCAGAACCTGCCGCCGCACCTCTGACGTATCGGCAAACACAAACCCGCCGCAGGCACCCGCCCGGATCACCAGCTCCTGCCCGCGTTGTTCGGCAAAGAACACCTGCTCCGCGCCCGAGGCCATGCCGCCGCACCAGGGGCCGAGGCATTCCACCTCAAGCACTGCCTGCGCGTTGACCCGTTTAGAGAAATACTTGCCGTCCAGCATCTTGCCTGACAGCTGCGCCGGGATGCGGGTCAGCGGCGGCGTGTCATTCGGGTTGTCAGCATGGGATTGCGGCAGCAGATTTTCGTCGAACCGCAATTCCCCCGCGATGACATTGTAGACGCTGTCCGATTTTGCGGCCTGCAGATAGGCGTCCGCAGGTCCCCAAGGAAGGCAGCTGAGGGCGGCAGCAGAATTGGCAAATATTGTCACAACCATTGCCGCGATAAGAACGCTTAGGGCAGCGCCTGACCTTGGCGAGGTGCAAAGCGCCGTCCCGCGGGGAAGGTCAGGCGCTGCCCGGCCTTTCGGCCAGGCTGAACAGCTTAGGAGAGGCCGGCGCAATCCCATCTCACAAATACTCCCTGAACTCATCCACCACCCGCGCATAAACCTCGCGCTTAAACGGCACGATCTTCTCCACCAGCTGCGCCACCGGCTGCCAGCACCAGGCCGAGAATTCCGGGTGATCCGTCGCAATATCAACCTGATCATCGCGGCCCAGAAACCGCATCAGAAACCATTTCTGCTCCTGCCCACGGTACTTGCCGCCCCAGAATTTGGGCACCACATCATGCGGCAGGTCATAGGGCAGCCAGCCATCGCTCTCGGCGATGATCTCCACCAGTTCCGACGCCACGCCGGTTTCCTCTTCCAGTTCACGCAAGGCCGCCGCGCGCGGGTCCTCGCCCGCATCAATTCCGCCCTGCGGCATCTGCCAGGCGTCCTTGTAACGGTCCTTGCGCTGGCCGACAAACACCGCGCCCTCGGCATTGATCAGCATCACGCCCACGTTGGGGCGGTAGGGCAGCTTGGCAATCTCTTCCGGCGTCATCAGGCTCTCCTAACCATACATTGCTCAACCTTAGACCGCTTGCCGCCGGGGCACGCAAGGGGGTGACGCGGCGTTTGCACGTGACAAGGCGGCCCGCGCCCACGATCCTAGGCGCAACTGCCAGGGAGAGTTTCAGATGACTGCGTACCCCAAAATGCTTGCCCCGCTGGATCTGGGCTTTACCACGCTGAAGAACCGGGTGCTGATGGGTTCGATGCACACCGGGCTGGAGGAAACCGGCGACTGGAACCGGGTCGCTGAGTTTTACGCCGCCCGTGCCCGCGGCGGGGTCGCACTAATGGTCACCGGCGGAATCGGCCCGAACCTCGAAGGCTCGGTGCTGCCCGGTGCCTCAATGATGACCTGTGCCAAAGACGTCGAGAACCACCGCGTGGTGACGGAGCGCGTGCATCAGGCAGGCGGCAAGATCGCCATGCAGATCCTGCACGCTGGCCGCTATGCCTATGGGCCGAAATGCGTTGGCCCCAGCCCGGTGAAATCGCCGATCTCCCCCTTTCCGCCGCATGAGCTGGACGAGGACGGGATTGAGAAGCAGATCGCCGACATCGTCAACGCCGCCCGCCTGGCGCAGGAGGCAGGCTATGACGGGGTCGAGATCATGGGGTCCGAGGGCTATTTCCTCAATCAGTTCCTGGTCACCCGTACCAACAAACGGACCGATCGCTGGGGCGGGTCCTATGAAAACCGGATGCGGCTGCCCATCGAAGTTGTGCGCCGCACCCGCGAAGCGGCGGGCCCTGAATTCATCATCATCTACCGGCTGTCGATGATCGACCTGGTGCCTGAGGGCTCCACCCACGAGGAAGTTGTGCAGCTGGCGCAAGAGGTTGAAAAGGCCGGCGCCACCATCCTCAACACCGGCATCGGCTGGCACGAGGCGCGCATACCGACCATTGCCACCTCGGTTCCCCGTGCCGCCTTTGCCTGGGTTACCAGGAAACTGATGGGCAAAGTTGGCATTCCGGTGATCACCTCGAACCGGATCAACACCCCGGAAGTGGCCGAAGACGTGCTGGCAACGGGCTGCGCAGACATGGTGTCGATGGCGCGGCCGATGCTGGCAGATGCGGATTTCGTGGCCAAGGCCGCGGCGGGCCATTCGGATCGCATCGCCCCCTGCATCGCCTGCAACCAGGCCTGTCTCGACCACACCTTCAGCGGCAAACTGACGTTCTGTCTGGTCAACCCGCGCGCCTGCCACGAGACCGAGCTGGCGATCGAACCCGCCGCCGCGGTGAAATCCGTGGCCATCGTGGGCGCAGGCCCTGCCGGCCTTGCCACTGCCGTCACCGCCGCCCAGCGCGGCCACCAGGTCACCCTGTTCGACCGGGCAGATGAAATCGGCGGCCAGCTCAACATGGCCAAACAGGTTCCGGGCAAAGAGGAATTCTGGGGCCTGGTCGACTGGTACCGCACCATGGTGGCCGAGGCCGGCGTCACGCTGGAACTGGGCCGCGACGTTTCCGCCGGGGACCTGACCGGTTTTGACGAGGTCGTTGTTGCCACCGGTGTGATCCCGCGCGACCCGGCCATTCCGGGCCAGGACGGGGACAATGTCCTCAGCTACATCGACGTGCTGCGCCACAAGAAACCGGCCGGACAGCGGGTTGCGGTGATCGGCGCCGGCGGCATCGGCTTTGATGTTTCGGAATTCCTGCTGGAAGAGGGCCACAGCCCCGCCACCGATCTGCCCGCCTGGATGAAGGAATGGGGCGTCACCGACCCGGCAGAGCACCGCGCGGGCCTCGCCCCTGAAGGCCCGCAGCCTGCCGCCCCTGCCCGCCGTGTAACACTCCTGCAGCGCAAGGCGGAACGCCATGGCAAGCGGTTGGGCAAGACCACCGGCTGGATTCACCGCGCCACGCTCAAGATGAAGGACGTGGAATTCCTGGGCGGCGTGAACTACGAGCGCATTGATGAGGACGGTCTGCATGTCTCCTTTGGCGACGCACGCGAAAATCCCACTCTGGTTCCGGCGGACACCATCGTCCTATGCTCCGGACAGATCTCCGACCGGTCGCTTGCAGATGATCTGGCTGAGCATGGCATCACTGCGCATGTGATCGGCGGCGCCGACGTCGCCGCGGAACTGGACGCCAAGCGCGCCATCAACCAGGGCACGCGGCTGGCGGCGGAACTCTAAAAGCAGGCAAGGCGCTCCCGCCTGCCGCTCCAGGTCCTGACGGACCCGGCCTGCAGTTGGGCCCGGCCGCGCCTGCGGCGCGGCAGATGGCAGCGCGCAAAGGCGCGCTGCCACGCCCAACGGGCGCAGAGCATGTTTCATGCTCCTAAGCCGGGCGGGAGCCGCCACCCGGCGCGCTGTCTTATTCCGCAGCCGCCACAAGCTGCCTCTCGTCCGGGTTCCCCCGGAACGGGCATCTGTTGTAATTCAGTCCCGGTCAACCATGCATTGACCGGCTGTCCGCCGGCGCATGCAGCCGGTCCGCCATACCATAGTCCCGGATCACTCCAGCCACCCGCAGCCGGTAATCCGCAAAGACACCTTTCCGGCCGCTGCCTTGTGCTGCCCGGTGTTCTGCGCCCTCGCGCCAGCGCTGCACCGCTGCCTCATCCCGCCAGAAAGAAAGCGACAACAGCTTCTCCGGCGCGCTCAGGCTTTGAAACCGCTCAACCGAGATAAAGCCGTCCACCTGCTCCAGCAGCTCTCGCAGTGCGGCCGCGGCCTGCAGATAAGACTCTTTCTGTCCCGGAGCAATCTCCGCTTCGAACATCACGGCTATCATATCCACCCCCTCAACCAGCCCCATGCGGTGCCGAGACCAGTTTCAGCCAGGTCCGGTCCTCGCGCAGCAAAAACCGCTCTTTCTGCGCAAACTCATAGTTCTCGCGCCCTAAGGGGTCCGCCGCCAGCCGGGCACGATAAGCTTCATACTCAGCTAAGTTCTCCACATTGTAGATGCCATAAGCCAGTGTCGACGACCCTTCATGCGGCGCAAAATACCCGACCAAATCCGCGCCGCAGCGCGGGATCGCCTGCCCCCAGTTGCGGGCGTAGAGTTCGAACTGCGCCCTCTTGGCAGGGTCGATACGGTAACGGATTATGCAGGTCAGCATGTGAAAGTCCTCTGTTTCTTCGGAACCTCCTGTCTAGCCCGCACCGCCTCCTGGATGCTTCGGTCCAGACCGAAACGTTACGCGACGATGATGGTGATCAGTTCCGAAACATCCGGCGTGGCGTGCGGCACATGGCCAGCGTCGCCCGCCACCAGCAGCAGCGTGCGGCGCCAGAGCGCAGCCCGTACCATCTGATGGGCCTTTCTCCGAATGCGTGATTATTGTTTGCAGGATCAAATCACAGATTGTAGTTAGCAGGTGAGTTAACCCAAATCGCGGCCTTTTCCTGCGGTTTAAAAGGATCCAATATGAAAACTGCATCGTTTCTTGGCCTGCTCGCAGCAGGTTCGTTGCTCCTGTCGGGCTGCGTTTCACCGGACGTTGTCACCACAAATAATGTCGATGACGCTTCGCTGACCTGCGAAGGGATCAAGACCCAGATGGGCCAGCTTGATGAAATCCGTGCCGAAGCCAAGAAAGGCAAAACGGCATCTGGAAAGAACGTTGCGGCGGCACTGCTGTTCTGGCCCGCCGTGATTGGGAACTATGCCAACGCAAACGAGGCGTTGGAGGCGGCAAACAAACGTCACGAAGTGCTGGTCGGTCTGGCAAAGAAGAAGCGTTGCAAGTTCGAAGCCGCTTGAACTTCGGGGTATAAACAGGAATGCAGGGGGTCTTCTTCCTGCATTTTTTGTTTCCGGCTTTGCCGCAGCCGGGCATGACGGGTAAGCTTGTGACCTGCAGCCATTCCCGAATAGAGGCAGACCACCTTGCCCAAGACCTATCCGACCCCGAAACTGGTGATCTTCGACTGCGACGGCGTGCTGGTGGACAGTGAGCCGGCCTCGAACCAGGCGATGGCAGACAACCTTGCGCGCCACGGGCTGGATCTGACCTTAGAGCAGGCAATGGCTTATTTTACCGGCGGCACCATGGCGGATGTGATGGCCAAGGCCCGCAGCCTGGGCGCGGACCTGCCGGAAAACTGGATCGCGGAAATCCATGCCGAGACCTATGCCCGGCTGAAAGAGGGCATACCGCTCACAGCGGGTATTCCCGATTTGCTGGCACAGCTTGATGCACATGGCATCCCGGTCTGCGTGGCCTCCAATGGCAGCGAGGAAAAGATGCGCATCACTTTGGGCCAGAACGGGCTGTGGGAGCGGTTCCACCCGCAGGCCATGTTCTCAGCCCAATCCTTGGGTGTGGCCAAGCCGGAACCGGGGTTGTTCCTGGCCGCCGCCAGCCACTTCGGTGTGCAGGCACGCGATTGCCTGGTGATCGAGGACAGCGGCAGCGGCGTCACCGCTGCGGTGCGCGCGGGCATGCGCTGCCTCGGGTATGCTCCGCAAGGCAGCGGCAGCAGGCTTGCCGCGCTGGGGGCTGAGGTGTTCAACGATATGGCAGAGGTGCCGGCCCTTTTGTCGATCTGAGGCCGTTGTGGTATTGTCGCCCGCATGGAGCAGACATTGCGCACCCCGTTTCTGCCCTCCCTTGCAGAGACTGAAACCAGGGCAAGACCCAAGCCGAAACCACTGCGGGCACCGCTGTTCATTCAGGACGCGGTAACCCCATGGGCAGGCAGCACCATGCTGCTGGCCTTGTGGAAGCAGCAGGAAGCAGAGGACCGGGACAGTTAAAGCCGCAGCCCGCTGCTGCTTCTTTCTGGTTGAAAATACCCCGGGGGTGCGGGGGCCGGCCCCCGCCGCCGCCCTGACAGCTTACCCGTAGGTCGGGTGGAATCTCCCGGCCGGCGACAGGGTGAAAATATCGGCCCCGTCCGCGGTGACCCCGATCGAATGCTCAAACTGCGCCGACAGCGACTTGTCGCGGGTGACGGCGGTCCATTCATCCGCCAGGATCTTGGTCTCCGGGCGGCCGATGTTGATCATCGGCTCAATGGTGAAGAACATGCCCTCTTCCAGCACCGGGCCGGTACCGGGGCGGCCATAGTGCAGCACGTTGGGCGGCGCGTGAAAGACCGTGCCCAATCCGTGGCCGCAGAAATCGCGCACCACGCTCATCCGCTGGCTTTCGGCGTAAACCTGGATCGCATGGCCGATGTCGCCAAAGGTATTGCCGGGCTTCACCGCCTCGATCCCTTTCATCAGCGAATCATGGGTGACCTGGATCAGACGCTCGGACTTGCGCGGCAGCTTGCCCGCCACAAACATCCGCGAAGTGTCGCCGAACCAGCCGTCGACAATCACAGTCACGTCAATATTCAGGATGTCGCCATCCTTCAGCTTTTTGTCGCCGGGAATGCCGTGGCAAACCACATGGTTCACCGAGATGCAGCTGGCGTGCTGATAGCCTTTGTAACCGATGGTTGCGGACTTGGCGCCGGCATCCTCAACCTTTTGGGTGATCAGGCGGTCGATCTCGCCAGTGGTCTGGCCCGGAAACACATGCGCGGCAATCTCGTCCAGAATACGCGCCGCCAAGGCACCCGCCTTGTGCATGCCGGCAAAATCGCCGGCTTCATGAATGCGGATGCCGTCCTTGGTTGTGCGGCCGTCTTTCGATCTCATCAGGCGGAGCTCCATCGGGTTTTGTTCCGTAGCTATCTAAGGGGTCTTGGCCAAAAGGGCCAGAGGGGGCAGCGGCGGCTTGGTGGAACTTTTTCAGCCTTGCTGCGTTGGACCGGGAGAGCGGAAACGGCACAAGCCAGGAGGAATGCAGCGGCATGGATAACATTGATGACCTGATGAAGACTGAGATTTACGGAGGAAAATCACTGGCCGATCTGGTGACGCTGGAATTTCTGGCACAGGCCTTGGGCAACGTGCTGGCCGCAACTGTCATTCTTCTGGCAGGCTTCATCGCCGCGCGCTGGGTCAAGCGGCGGATCGTGGCACTGGGCGATACCCACGCCAAACTCGACGTGACCCTGTTTCATTTCCTCGGCAATCTTGCGCGCTATGTCATTCTCGCCTTTGCGGTGCTGTTTGTTCTGAATACCTTTGGCGTCAAGACCACCTCGATTGTGGCGGCCATCGGTGCTGCCGGCCTGGCGATCGGCCTGGCCATGCAGGGTGCGCTGTCGAATGTGGCAGCAGGCGTGATGATCATCCTGTTCCGCCCGTTCAAGCTGGGTGATTTCATCGATGTGAACGGCGAAATGGGCACGGTGCATGAAATGACGCTTAACAATACTGTCATCGCCAGCCTCAGCAATCTGAAGGTGATCATTCCCAACTCCGAGGTTTGGGGCAATACCATCACCAATTACTCGTCTTTCGACACCCGCCGGGCAGAATGGACTTTTGGTGTCGGCTATGGCGCCAACCTGGCCACGGCAGAACAGGTGATCCGCGACACGATCATGGCCGACAGCCGCTCGCACAGCGATCCGGAACCCTTCATCCAGGTCAATGCGCTGAACAGCAGTTCGGTGGATTTTCTGGTGCGTGTCTGGGTCGATGCAGCCGAGTACTTTCAGTATCAGGCCGACATGAAGCGCAAGGTCAAAGAAGCACTGGATGCAGCCGGGGTCGACATTCCCTTCCCGACCCGGACACTGGTTCACGCCGAAGCTGCCAGCCAGGAAGACGAGGCCAGCAAGGCCGCCTGACCAGCAGGCCGGCGTTGCTAAGGTGCAGCGGCGATCGGTGCGCCGGCCTCGATCCCTTGCGGCGTGATCCTGGTGCCCAGCACCAGCCGCTCCACCCCGGCCGAATAGGCGCTGGCAAAGGCGGCGGCATAGGCCGGGTCGATATCTGCAGCCAGTTGAAACCGGTCGCAGTCGGTGCGTTGCACCAGATACAGCATCACCGCGCGGTGGCCCCGGGCCGCCATATTGGCCAATTCGCCAAGGTGTTTTGTGCCGCGGGCGGTGACGCTGTCCGGGAATTCCGCCAGGCCCGGTTCCCGCGACAGCGTCACGCTTTTCACCTCGACATAGCAATCCGGCAGACCGCCTTGCTGCAACAGAAAATCGACGCGGCTGTTCTCGCCGTATTTCACCTCCGGGCGCACGGTATTATAAGCGCTAAGTTCCGCGATCTCTCCGGCTTCCAGCGCAGCCCGCAGGGCGCGGTTCGGAACCGAAGTATCAACGCCGGTGAAATGGCCGTCCGCGTGCTCAACCAGGCGCCAGCCGTATTTCAGCTTTTTCTTCGGGTCGTCGTTCGGCTCCAGCCAGATCTTCATGCCCGGCTCTGCCAGCCCCATCATGCTGCCGGGATTGGCGCAATGGGCGGTAGCCTCGCGCCCGTCCTCCAGCCGGCAATCGGCAAGGAAACGTTTGTAGCGGCGGATCAGCACGGCGGGGATCAGAGGGGTTTCAAAGCGCATGGGCTTAGGCCTATATCTGCAAAGACGAGGTATCAAGGGAGGAAGATCATGGCCAATCCAACGGCTGCCATGCTGGTCATCGGAGATGAAATCCTGTCGGGCCGCACCCGCGATGCCAATATGCATTATCTGGCGGGCGAGCTGACCAAACACGGCATTGATCTGATGGAAGTGCGCATCGTCAGCGATGACGAGGCCGCGATCATCGGCGCGGTGCAGGCGCTGGCCGGGGCTTACGGCCATGTATTCACCAGCGGCGGCATCGGTCCAACCCATGACGACATTACAGCCGATTGCATCGCCAAAGCCTTTGACGCGCATCTGGACGTGCGCGGCGACGCCCGCGCGATCCTGCAAGCGCATTACGACACCCAAGGCTTGGAATTGAACGAGGCCCGCCTGCGGATGGCACGCATTCCGGAGGGCGCCGCGCTGATCGAAAATCCGGTCTCGGCCGCGCCGGGGTTCACCCTTGGAAATGTGCATGTGATGGCCGGTGTACCGCTGATCTTTCAGGCGATGGTGGCCAGCGTGATGCCGACCCTGACCGGCGGCCAGCCGATGCTGTCGCAGACCCTGCGGGTGCTGCGCGGCGAAGGGGAGATTGCCGGACCGCTGCGCGTACTGGCCGAGGCTTATGCGGATCTGTCAGTCGGCTGTTATCCGTTCCAAAAAGACGGCGCCTTTGGCGCCAATATCGTGATCCGCGGCACCGATGGCGCGCGCATTGATGCGGCAATGACAGAACTGGCAAAGGAGCTGGATCAGTGACCACCGATCCCCGTTACTACGCCGTGACCGACGCGACATGGCCGCCTGCCGCCACCCGCAGCCTGGGCCCCGTGACCCTGCGCGACGGTCAGGGCGGCGGCAGCCGGGTGTCGGCGGCGACCGTACACGGCACTGCCTCGGATGCGGAAATTGCCGCCGCTGAGGACGCAATGCGCGCGATGGGCCAGGACTGCCTGTTTATGATCCGCGATGGCGAGACGGATCTGGACGCGCAGCTGGCTGCACGCGGCTATGCGGTCAAGGATCCGGTCAGCCTGTGGACCTGCCCGGCCGCGCATTTGACGGACATCCCGGTGCCGCGGGTCACCGCCTTTTGCGTATGGGAACCGCTGGCGATCCAGCGCGAGATCTGGGCGCAGGGCGGCATCGGGCCTGAACGCCTGGCGGTGATGCAGCGGGTACAGGGGCCAAAGACCGGGCTGCTGGCCCGTCACAAGGACAAACCGGCAGGCGCCGGGTTTGTCGCCATTCACAATGGGGTGGCAATGGTCCACGCACTGGAAATCCTGCCGCACCAGCGCCGCTGCGGCATGGGCGCCTGGATGATGCGCCAGGCGGCATTCTGGGCGCTGGAAAACGGCGCGACCGAGCTGGCGGTGCTGTGCACGAAACGTAACGAGGGCGCCAACGGGCTTTATGCTTCCCTCGGCATGAAATGCGCCGGACAGTACCACTACCGGATTTTACAGGAAGGTCATTGAACAATGACGGATCAGACCCCGCCCACAGCCCTGGATCTGCCGATGGCGGATTCGCTGCCGCCTGAGACGCAGAAGTATTTCGATATCTGCGTCGAAAAGCTGGGCTTTGTGCCCAACGTGCTCAAGGCCAATGCCTTTGATATCGAAAAGCTGAATGCGTTTACCGCCATGTACAATGACCTGATGCTGGCGGACAGCGGCCTCAGCAAGCTGGAGCGTGAGATGATCGCCGTGGTGGTCTCGGCGATCAACCGCTGTTTCTACTGCCTGGTGGCGCATGGCGCAGCAGTGCGGCAGCTGTCGGGCGATCCGGCTCTGGGTGAAATGCTGGTGATGAACTACCGGGTGGCGCCTCTGGAGGCGCGCCAGCGCGCGATGCTGGATTTTGCAGCCAGGATGACCACTGCCAGCGCGGAAATCGGTGAGACGGACCGGCAAGGCCTGCGGGATGCAGGCTTCAGCGACCGGGACATCTGGGACATTGCCAATGTTGCGGGTTTCTTCAACATGTCCAACCGGGTGGCCAGCGCCACTGCCATGGTTCCCAACCCGGAATACCACAGCCAGTGCCGCTAAGACGTTTGATTTGGGCAGCCGCGGTGATGCTGCTTCCGGCTTTGCCGGCGGCGGCTGAGATCACCCTGCCGGCCGGCGCGTCTGCTGTTTCGGAACGGATCACGGCGCTTGGTGTTTACCAGCTGCCGACCGGGCCGGAAGAGGCGGACAAAGTCCCCTCGCGCCGGTTCGAAGGGCAGATTCTGCGCCGCACCTGGCGGGTCGAGGGAAACAGCACCGTGCTGCAGATCCTGGCGCCCTTGCGGGACCAGCTGCAGGCTGATGGCTATGAGGTGCTGCTGGATTGTGCCGCGCGCGATTGCGGCGGCTTCGGCTTCCGCTTCGGGATCGAGGTGGTGCCGTCGCCGGACATGATGGTGGATATCTCCAGCTATCACTTCCTGTCTGCGGCCAAGGGGGATGAGGCGGTCTCGCTTCTGGTGTCGCGCGCAGGCGGCGCGGCTTTTTTGCAAATGATCACAGTGCATCCGCCTGGATCGGCTGCAACGGCAACAGCCGCGCCGGCAGTGGTGAAACCTGACGCCGGGACGTCCGGAACGGTGCGGCCGGTAGAACTGGCCAAGCTGCTGGAGGTGCGCGGCCACGCTGTTCTGACGGATCTGGTGTTTCAAAGCGGCTCCACCCGGCTGCAGGACGGCTCCTATGCCAGCCTGCGCGCGCTTGCGGACTATCTGGCCGTCAATCCGCAATACCGCCTGCTGCTGGTGGGGCATACCGACACGGTGGGTTCGCAGCAGCAGAACATCGGTATTTCCAAACGCCGCGCGCAATCGGTGAAAGACCGTTTGATCAAGGAGCTGGGCGCGGATGCGGCACGGATCGAGGTCGCCGGTGCCGGTTTCCTGGCCCCGATTGCCAGCAATCTGATCCCGGAAGGCCGAGAAGCCAACCGGCGGGTGGAAGCGGTGCTGCTCGCCGAATGAGGCGCTGCAAAAGATGCGCTCCGGAAACCTCCCGCCCCCGCAGGTGCCTTGGCTTTGCCAAGACCCCTTGGCGGCGTTGGGCCTGGCTCGGCGCTGTGCGCCGAGCCAGGCCCAACGGGCGCGGGTCAATCTGTGATTGATCCGGGACGGGCGGGAGCCTTCCGGCTGTGTTTTTCGCGGACGGCAGAATGTCGACCCCAAAAAGCCCCCGCATTCGGTGCGGGGGCAGGTCTTCGAGGGATATCTTGGTCCGGTTTTCCGTAGTACCGGTTCAGGTTTTCCATTCCGACGGGTCGCGGTCGGCAAAGGCCTGCACCAGAAAGTCAATGAAGGCCCGGACTTTTGGCTGGGTGAATTTTCCGGGCGGGTAGACCGCATAGATGCCTTGGGTTTCCACCGGCAGGCTGGGCATCACGTCTTCGACCAGCCCTTCTTCCAGCGCCTCCGAGTAGAGAAAGCTGGGCAGGTAGGCGATGCCGAGGCCCGAAATCGCCGCATTCAGCAGTGACTGCCCGTCATTCACCGACAACCAGCCTGAGGTGCGCACCTGGCGTTTTTCACCCGACGGCGCTGTGATCTTCCAGACGTTGCCGCTGGACTGGCTGGAGTAATGCAGCAGCTTGTGGCTGTTCAATTCATCAATCTTTTGCGGGCGGCCGTATTTCTCCAGATAGGCGGGAGAGGCGATCATCCGCTTGGTGGTTTCGGTCAGCTTGCGGGCCCGCAGGGAGCTGTCTTCCAGCTCGCCGATCCGCACCGCCATGTCAAAGCCTTCGGAGATCAGCTCCACATAGCGGTTGTTCAGCACCATGTTGACGGTGATGTCCGGGAAATCCTGCAGGAAGTCCGACAGCACCGGCGACAGGTGATTGACGCCGAAATCAGTGGCGACCGAAATCCTGAGCAGACCCGAAGGGGCAGATTGCATCGAGGTGACCAGCGCATCCGCTTCGCCTGCGTCATTCAGCACCCGGCGGGCACGGTCATAATAGGCGAGGCCAATCTCGGTCGGGGACACCCGGCGGGTGGTACGGTTCAAAAGCCGTGCGCCAAGCCGGGTTTCCAGGCTTGAAACATGCTTGGAGACTGCGGATTTCGAGATCCCCATCTTGCGTGCCGCATCGGTGAAGCCGCCCTGGTCCACCACATTGGCAAAGGCCTCCATCTCGGTCAGTCGGTCCATATTCACCCATCCTCGTGTATCCGTGTTGCCCCCAGTGATGCGGGTGAAATCGGGCAAGATCGGGGCAAGGGTGGGATAATTGCGAGGTTTCGCCGGGATCGTATTCGCTGTGGAAACGGCAACAGCCTTGGCAAAACCTGCCGGGGATCCGCAGCAGTGATGCGCCAAAAGACTGCGGCCCTGCACTGGGAAACGCGCCGGACCAGCGGCTGTGAACTGCACGGAAAATGCCCTGTTTTCCACTATCCGTGCAGGACTTGCAGCAAATTGCCACAGGAAGGCTGCCTCAGGCGGCTTTCCACATCAGCGAAATGTGGGTATCGCCGTATTTCCGGCTGTCCTGCAGCTCGAATCCTTCCGGTGCGGCGACCGGTGCGTTTTCTTCCCAGACCACCAGAGCGTCTTGCGCCACCCAGCCGCCGGCCACAGCTGCGGCCAGGGCCTTTTCCCCCAGTCCCTTGCCATAAGGCGGATCAAGGAAGATCAGATCAAAGGGTGCCGCCGGGTTCTGCCCCAGCTTCAGCGCGTCGCGGCGGGCCAGGGTGCAGCGGTTTTCGGCGCGGCAAATGGTGATGTTTTTGCGGATCAAACCGCCTGACACGCGCCCGTCGTCCACAAAAACCGCCTCAGCCGCGCCGCGTGACAGCGCCTCCAGCCCCAGCGCGCCGGTGCCTGCAAACAGGTCCAGAACCCGGGCGCCGGGAATGGCGCCGGTGTGCATCAGCACGTTGAACAGGCTTTCGCGCACCCGGTCGGTGGTCGGGCGCAGATGGGCGCCCGCATCGCCCTTGCCCACCGCGGCCAAGGCACGGCCGCGGAAGTCTCCTGCGATGATCCTCACGCTTTCAGCAGCGGCTTCAGATCGGCAGCCGGGTCGGCAACCACCGCTTTATCCGCTGTCTTACCCATATCGATCAGGCGTTTGCCCACCATATAGGCGCGCGGGTCATTCATCGCGTCCACTGCCACCAGCTGATCGCCCTTGTAATACCAGAACGACACCTGCCGGCCCTCGCCCTGGCGGGTGACCACATTGTCATAGCCGGTGTTCAGGCCCGCGATCTGCAACTTGACGTCATACTGATCGGACCAGAACCAGGGTGTGGCAATATACTCTTTGTCCGCACCCAGCATGTTCTGCGCCACCACTTCGGCCTGATCAATGGCGTTCGGCACGCTTTCCAGGCGGATGCGCTTGCCCTGAAACGGGAAGGAGGCACAATCGCCCGCCGACCAGATCGCGGCGTCCGATGTGCGGCCCTTGGCGTCTGCCTTAATACCGTTGTCTAGCTCCAGCCCGGCCATTTCAGCCAGTTGCGACGTCGGGGTGATACCGACGCCAACGACGACAAAATCCACCTCAACGGCTTCACCGCCGCTCAGCACTGCGCGGGTCACCTTGCCGTTCTCGCCTTCCAGCCGCTCCAGCCCGACGCCTTCTCGGATGTCCACTCCGTGGGAGGAATGCAGGCTGCGGAAGAAGTCCGAGGTTTCCGGCGCCGCCACCCGCTGCAGGATGCGGTCGGCCATCTCGACCAGCGTCACTTGCACTCCGCGCTTGGCGCAGACCGCGGCTGCCTCCAGCCCGATGTAGCCGCCGCCGACGATCAGCGCGCGCTTGCCCTCGGTCACATGCGGCGCCATTGCATCCACGTCGGTCAATCCGCGCACCACATAGACGCCGTCCAGATCGCCGCCGATCGCCGCCGGCAAGCGGCGCGGGTCGGAACCGGTGGTCAGCGCCAGCTGGTCGTAAGGGATCAGCTCATCGCCCAGGCTCACAGTTTTGGCTGCGGGATCGATGCCAGTCACCCGCTGGCCCAGCTTCAGGGTGATGTTGTTGTCCGCATAGAAACTTTCTGGCCGCAGGAACAGGCGTTCCAGCTCCATCTCGCCCAGCAAATAGGCCTTGGACAAGGGCGGGCGCTGATAGGGCAGCGCCGCTTCAGCGCCGATCAGGGTAATCTCCCCGTCAAACCCGTCCTTGCGCAGTTTTGCCACCAGCGACGATCCCGCCTGCCCTGCTCCAATAACGACGATGTGGGACATAATCCCTTGCCTCCCTCAGCAGTTCCCGTCACGCTTTCATCGGACCCTATATACCCGGGGCTCCAAAACGCAATCATGAGAAAGAGGAACCTGCGATGATTTCTGTTGGAGACCAACTGCCGGACGCGACACTGACGCTCATCGGAGACAACGGCCCCGAGCAGGTGCAGCTGTCAGACAAGCTGAAGGGGCGCAAAGTCGTGCTGTTCGCGGTTCCCGGCGCCTTTACCAGCACCTGCCATTCGGCGCATGTGCCCAGCTTCATCCGCACCAAGGATCAGTTCGCGGCCAAAGGTGTTGAGGAAATCATCTGCCTGGCGGGCAATGACCCGTTTGTCATGAACATCTGGGGCGAAAACACCGGTGCGGCCGAGGCCGGGATTACCATGCTGTCGGATGCCGAATGCACGCTGACCGAGGCAATCGGCATGCGTCTGGACGTGCCCTCAGCCGGTCTGATCGGCCGCTCGCTGCGCTATGCGATGCTGGTGGAGGACGGTGAAGTGAAAGTTCTCAACAAGGAAGAAAACCCCGGCCAGTGCGAACTTTCCGCGGGCGAGGGTTTGCTGGAATCAATGGGCTGACCCCTGTTCCGGCTGCGGCTGCCTGCCCCGGCGGCCGCAGGGCAACCCCTTAATAAACGGTGAAAAATAAGGTCAGCATGCCTGCCGGAATGTTTCGCGCGCGAAACATTTGGACACAATTGCTGACCTTTTCGTCAGAGCGTCCGTTCACGTCTGCGGCTCGCCGAACAGCCCGTCCATCTTGCGCGCCAGTTTGGCATCCAGCGCGCTGACCCCGTCCACATCATGGGTGGTAAGAACCACCGTCACCCGGTTGTAGACATTGCTCCACTCCGGGTGGTGGTTCCATTTTTCGGCCCAGATCGCGGCGCGGGTCATCCAGCCGAAGGCATCGGCGAAATTGCTGAACTTGAATATCTTGGTGATAGCATCCCGGCCCTCCACCATTTCCCAGCCGGTGGCAAACAGCGGCTCCAGCAGCGGACCGCGGGTGGCGTCGGACAGTTTCTCCGTCATTCTTGCTCCTCCACTTGGGCTTTGCGGAACGGGCCGTAATCGGTCAGGATTTCAATCTCTTCCTCGGTGGCGGCCCGTTCAGCCTCGAGGTAGCGTTCAACGGCCCCGGCAAACCCGGGATCGCCGATCCAGTGCAAGCTGTGCGTCTCGCACGGCAGATAGCCGCGCGCCAGCTTGTGTTCACCCTGCGCGCCCGCCTCAGCCCGGTCATGCCCCAGGGCTATCGCCAGCTCTATCGCCTGATAATAACACAGCTCGAAATGCAGGCAGGGATGGTGCTCAACACAGCCCCAATAGCGCCCGTAAAGCGTTTCGCGGCCAATGAAATTCAAGGCGCCCGCAACATACCTCCCGTTGCGCTCCGCCAGAATCAGCGCCATATTCTGCGCCATCGTGTGATGGGCGATATCGAAGAATTGCCGCGTCAGATAAGGCGCGCCCCATTTTCGCGCACCGGTGTCCTGATAGAATTCCCAGAAGGCATCCCAATGCTCAGGCTGCAGGCTGCTGCCCTGAAACACCCGGATCTCGCCGCCAAAGCACTGCGCCTGCATCCGCTCCTTGCGGATGTTCTTGCGCTTGCGCGAGGACAGCGCCCGCATGAATCCTTCGAAATCGGCATAACCGTCGTTTTGCCAGTGAAACTGCTGGGTAGAGCGGCGCATCAGCCCCATCTCCGCCCCCATCCTTGCCTCGTCCTGCGTGCAAAAGGTCACATGCAGCGATGACAGTTTGTTGTCGGCTGCCAGTTGCACCGCCCCCTGAACCAGCGCCGAATGGCCGATACCGTCAAAGCCGGGGCGCACCAGAAAACGCCGTCCCGTGGCCGGGGTAAAGGGCACCGCGACCTGCAGCTTGGGGTAGTAATGACCGCCGGCCTGTTCGTAAGCATGCGCCCAATTGTGATCAAAGATATATTCGCCCTGGCTGTGCCCCTTGGCGTAAAGCGGCGCACAGGCGATCAGCAGCCCGTCCTGATAGGCTGTCAGATATTGCGGCTGCCAGCCGGTGCCCGGCCCGACCGAGCCGCTGTCTTCCAGCGCGCTCAGAAACTGGTGGGTGGTGAACGGGTCCAGCGGACGGGTGCCGTCTGCCGCCTCAGGACAGGCACAGGCATCCCAGTCCTCTGCCGCGATCTGCGACAGTGAGGCCAGCATCCGGATTTCGATTTGCGCCTGGGTCATGCAATTCCTCCGCACCGCTTCAAAGATGTGGGGTCTGCGCCTGCGGGATCAAGGTGTTAGCGGCGAGAGGTACTGTTCAAACGTCACATTGTCGGCAAAGACGCGCGCCGCGGTTTCCTCCGCCGCAGAGGTCACGGTCCAGCATAGCACCGGCACCCCATCGTTGCGCAGCGCCTGCACCCGCGGACGGGGCAGATCGCCAGCCTCGTGGCTGATAAAGCTCGACCCGGTGCGCGCGAAATCCGGAATGCCGCGCAGGCCGTCGCAGACCGCCCTGGGCAGCTCCGGCCATTCCGCGGGATCATAGGCGCTGGTGGTGATGCCGCGGGCAATATCCGGCGCCAGCCGGGCCAGTTCCGCAACTGAATTGGGGTTAAAGGACATCACAGCCACAGGGCCGGCATAGCCCTTAAGCGCCTTTGCCGTGGCCCGCTCCAGCGCACCATCGGTAAGGCCCATTTCCCCGTTCTGATCCTTCAGCTCGATCAGCAGCGGCACCTGGCCTGCCACCAACTCCAGCACTTCAGACAGCTCCGGAATGCCTTCCCCGTCGCCGCCTTTCAACGGAATTGCCTGCAACGCGCTGCAGGTCCTGGCGCGGACCGGCCCCGAGGCTTCCGCCAGCCGGTCCAGATCGTTGTCATGAAAGACCATGGCGCAGCCGTCACTGGACAGCTGCAGATCGATCTCAATCCCATAACCCGCCGCAATCGCTGCCCGGATGGCAGCGCGGCTGTTTTCCGGGCGCCCGTCCGCGGCATCATGCAGTGCACGATGGGCCAGCGGGACAGTCAGGATAGCGGCAGGCAGGGCGGGCTTCATTTGATCTGGAAAACGCCGTCGATTTCCACTGCGACACCCAGTGGCAGCGACACCGAGCCGACCGCAGAACGCGCATGGCGGCCGATATCGCCCAGGGCTTCGACCAGGAAGTCGGAGGCGCCGTTCACAACCATCGGCTGGCCGGTGAAGTCAGGGGCCGAGTTCACAAATGCGCCCAGCTTGACGACCCGCACCAGCCGGTCCAGATCACCGCCGCAAGCTGCCTTGAGCTGGGCCAGAAGCGCGATTGCACAGCGCTTGGCCGCAGCCTGGCCGGCCTCGACGTCCAGATCAGCGCCCAGCTTACCAGTGATCAGCCCGTTTTCATCAGCCGAGATCTGGCCCGCGATGTAAACCATATCGCCCGAAACCACATAAGGCACATAGTTCGCCGCCGGTGCCGGTGCTTCGGGCAGGGTTACGCCAAGCTCCTTCAGTTTTGCTTCAATGCTCATGGCCGATTTCCTTCCGAGTCTTTGCTGGCCGGGACGCTACCCGGACAGATGGAATTCGGAAAGAGCAAATGCGAAGCACCAGTGCGGCTTTGCGCATTCTTGGCCCCGTTGAAGGGACGCCGTTTTCCCGGGGCAGGCAGCCTTCAGCTTTCGCGGAAGGCCTTGTTGAAGTAGTCTGCGAGCGGCTTGACCAGATAGGCCAGCGGCGAGCGGTCGGCGGTGCGGATGTAGCTTTCCACCGGCATCCCCGGAATCAGCACCGTGCCCGCAGGCAGGCGGCCGCGTTCGCCGGGGTTGAGCTCGATCTCGGCGCGGTAATAGGAAATCCCGCTGCCCTGATCCTCAAAGGAATCCGCCGAGACCTGGGTGACATGGCCAAACAGCTCGGGCGTCGAGCGCTGGTCCAGCGCCGAGAACCGCAAAGTGACCTCCTGGCCGGTGTACAGCTGGTCGATATCGGTCGGCGCCACCTGCGCCGCAATCACCAGCGGCCGGTCCTGCGGCACCAGGTACAAAACCGGATCCGCAGGGCGAATCACCGAGCGAGGCGTCTGCACCTGCAGCCCGTAGACAATGCCGGAAACCGGCGCGGTGATATCCAGCCGCGCCAGGCGGCCCTGCAGCGAGCGGCGGTTTTCGGCCAGCTCCAGCTCCTGGTAGCGCAGGTCGCGCAGCCGGCTGATCGCCTCCTCGCGCTGGCTGGTGGCCAGCTTCAGGATCTCGATGTCGATCTCGGTGATGCGGCCCTCGGACTGTGCTTCCGAGGCCACCAGCTCGCCCAGCCGGCCCTGCAGATCGGCCTGGGTGCGGCGCAGGTTCAGCACCGTCGCCGCCTGCGCCAGCCCGCGGTCCAGGAGCGATTGCTGGCTCTCCAGCTCCTCGCCGATCAGCCCCAGCTGCACATTCATCGAGGTCTGCTGCGCCTCGACGCCGCGGATCTGCTCCTGGATCTGGGTGCGGCGCTTCTCCAGCTGCTCGATCTCGCGGGCGGTGGTGTCCTTGCGGGCCTGGAACAGGCGGCGCTGGCCCTGCACCAGATCGCTGACATCCGGCTGCACTTCAGCCGCCTGCAGCAGCTCCGGCTCAAAGGTGATCGCAGCGGCGGTGTCGCGCTCGGCTTCCAGCCGGCCGCGGCGCGCCATCAGCTCGAACAGCTGGCCCTCGGTGATCACCAGCTGCGAGGTCAGCTCATTGGCGTCCAGCCGGATCAGCGTGGCGCCTTCGGTCACCGTGTCGCCCTCATCAACCAGGATTTCAGCCACGATGCCGCCGTCCAGATGCTGCACGATCTGGCGGTTGCGGTCGACCTCGATGCGCCCCGTCGCCACCACCGCGCCGGAAATCGACGACAGCACCGACCAGGAACCGAAGCCGCCCACCAGCACCAGCAGCGCCAAAAGGCCGATGATCAGCGGCCGCCGGGCCGGCCAGTTGCTTTGCCCGCTCATCGCACGCCTCCTGTGCCAGTGGCCTGGCGGATGTTCTGGTGGTTGGCGACCATTTCCTGCAGCACCTTGTCCTTGGGGCCAAAGGCGGTCTGGGTGCCCTTGTCGATCACCAGCAGCATGTCGCATTCCTGGATCGCCGCGGGCCGGTGCGCCATGATCAGCACCGAGCGGCCCTCGGCCTTGATCTGCTTGATCGCCTGATTGAGCGCGATCGAGCCTTCGTTGTCGAGGTTCGAGTTCGGCTCGTCCAGGATCACGATCACCGGATCGGCATAAAGCGCCCGGGCCAGGCCGACCCGCTGCATCTGGCCGCCCGACAGCCGCCCGCCGGTGGCGGTAACCTTGGTGTCATAGCCTTCGGGCAGTTTCAGGATCATCTCATGGGCGGCGGCCTTCCTGGCGGCTTCCACCACCTTTTCGGCATCCGGCTGCTGCTGCAGCCGGGCGATGTTCTGGGCAATGGTGCCGTCAAACACCTGCACCCGCTGCGGCAGATAGCCGATATGGCCGCCCAGCACATCCGGCGCGTATTGATCCAGCGCCGCCCCGTCCAGCCGCACCGAGCCCGCGGCCGGCGCCCAGACCCCGGTCAGCGCCCGTGCCAGGGTCGATTTGCCCGAGCCCGACGGCCCGATCACCCCGATTGCCTGGCCCGGCTGCACCCGGAAGCTGACATTGCGCAACAGCGGCGTCTTGCTGCCCGGCGGCACCACCGCCATGCCCTGCACTTCCAGCAGCGCCTTGGGTTTCGGCAGCGCCGTGCGCTCGGCCTCTTCCGGCACTTTGGCCAGCAGTTCGGCCAGGCTGTGCCAGCCCTTCAGCGCCCGCTGCACCATCGCCCATTGGCCCAGGCCCAGTTCGATCGGCGCCAGGGCGCGGCCCATCAGGATCGACCCCGCGATCATCGCCCCCGGCGTCACCTCGCCCTGCAGCACCAGATAGGCGCCAAGCCCCAGCATCGCCGACTGCAGGAACAGCCGCAGCGTCTTGGTCAGCGTGGTGAAGCCGCCGCCGGTGTCATTGGCCGTCACACTGTCGGTGAGCGCCGCATCGCGGCCTTGCTTCCAGCGCCCGAAAGCCGCGCCGCGCATGCCCATCGACTGGATCATCTCGGCCTCGTTGCGGATCTCCTCGGACATCAGATTGGCCTTGTGGCCGGTCATATTGGCCTTTTGCACCGGCAGCCTGGTGAACAGCTGGTTGAGGATCGCAATCATCACCAGCACTGCGCCGCCGCCCAGGGCCAGCAGCCCAAGCCAGGGATGGAACAGGGCAATGCCCGCCAGAAAGACCGGGGTCCAGGGCAGGTCGAAGGCGGCGGTCAGCACCGGCGAGGAGATCAGCCGCTGCACCGATTCCAGATCCTGCAGCCCGGTCTGCGCCGCCGGATCCTGCGCCACCGCCGAGCGCCGGATCATCGCATCGAACACCCGGTGGTCCAGCGCCGCCTGCAGCCGCGCCCCGACCCGCGCCATGATCCGGCCGCGGGCGTAATCCAGCAGCCCCATCATGCCGTAGAGGAACACCACCAGCAAAGACAGCGCCAAAAGCGTCGCCTCCGAGCGGCTGCCCAGCACCCGGTCATAGACCTGCATCATGTACAAAGGCCCGGTCAGCATCAGCAGGTTCACGAAGAAACTGAAAATCCCGGTGAACCAGTACAGCCCCCGGCTCTGCTGACGCACAGCCCGAAGCTCATCATAACCGCTCTTATAAATGCTTTTATTCATGGTCAGTCTGCAATAGAAGTTCCCGGGCCATTGGTAGTGCCTGAAATTGTATCAGAACAGACACAAGCTGGTGAATAAATGTAATCGCACTGGAAATAGGCTGAGGAACCCTTATTTGCCCTCCGACCCGTCTGTTCCAGCATCAATTGGACACTTACCCGAATGCCTTTTCTTTTGCGACCGCTGAAATTTGTATCTGCGCTGATTTTGGCCGTTTTTGCGGCCGGCTGCGCAACGCAGGATCCGGTTGCACGGGCCTCGGGTGAAGTCTTTGATCCTTATGAGCGCACCAACCGCACCATTCACAGCTTTAACCGCGGCGTTGACCGGCTGGCCTTCCGGCCTGCCTCCAAAGGGTATGTGGCAATCGTGCCGGCGCCGATGGTGACCAGCTTCTCGCATTTTGCCGAGAACCTGTCGATGCCCGGCCAAATGGTCAATGCGCTGCTGCAGGGCGATCTGAAACTGGCCGGCAATGCATTTTCGCGGTTTGTGATCAACTCCACCGTCGGATTTGCCGGGCTTGCCGACCCGGCCAGCGAATTCAACGTGCCCGCAGTCGATACCGATTTCGGCGAGACATTGCACACCTGGGGCGTCGGCGAAGGCGCCTATGTGGAGCTGCCCCTGCTGGGCCCCTCCACCAGCCGTGATGCCGTGGGGGTCGCTGTCGATTTCTTCACCAACCCGCTGGGCTATGCCGAGCAGAATACTGCCGACAATATCACAATTTACGCTGAGATCGTGCGCCGCATGGGCGATCGTGGCAACTATTCCGACACGATCGACTCGATTCTCTACGAGAGCGCCGACAGCTATGCGCAATCGCGCCTGATCTATCTGCAGAACCGCCGGTTCCAGCTGGGGGATGGAGAGGAGATCCAGGAGATTGATCCGTTCGAACTGAACACTGAAGGATTTTGAATATGGACCGCCGCAAATTCCTGACCGGCCTGGGTGCCGGAGCCGCTGCTCTGATTGCCGCACCGCAAGCCCTGTGGGCGCTGACCGAAAACAGAGCCAGCACGCTGATCAACGGCCTGGTCGGCGACATCAACCGGGTGATCGATTCCGGCAAGGGCGAGAACGCCATGTTCCGCGAGTTCGAGCGGATCTTCAAGCGCTACAGCGACACATCCTATATCGCAGCCTATGCGCTGGGTGTGGACGGGCGCCGGGCGTCTGCGTCCCAGAAGAAGGCCTTTTCCAAGGCGTTCCAGGGCTACATCTCGCGCAAATACGGCAAGCGCTTTCGCGAATTCATCGGCGGCAAGCTGGAAGTCAAAGGCGTCAAGAAGGTGAAGAAATGGTATGAGGTGAGCACCATTGCCTACCTCAAGGGCCAGTCGCCGTTTGAAGTGACCTTCCTGGTGTCGGACCGCTCCGGCCGGGATCTGTTCTTCAATATGTTCATCGAAGGCGTGAACCTGCTCTTGACCGAACGCACCGAGATCGGCGCCATTCTGGACAGCCATAAGGGCGACATCGACGCGCTGATTGCAGAGTTGAAGCGGTTGAGCTGAAACAGGCACACAAAGAATGACAGTCAAAGGGCTCCCTTCGGGGAGCCTTTTCTTGTTTGCAGTCCGGCCTGGCGCATTGCGGAGCAAAGGCAAAAACTCCCGCCCGTCGCTGCAGCATCCAGGATGCTGCGCTCCCGTTGGGCCTGGCGTCCTGCCCGGCGGGCAGGACGTGCGCCGCACCGTCAGGTGCGGCGCCGGACCCAACTGGCGGAGGCCCCCCTCAGGGGGCCTGCACCGGGCGGGAGCCCCACGTTTGCTGCAATCGGTCAGTTTCCGAGGATGTCGCGCAGGATGTTGTCCACCGCGCGGCCCAGTTCCTTGCCCAGCTGCGGCCCCTGACGGCGGCGGCGCTCGCGCCGGGCTTGCTGCGGCGGCGGGGCGATCGGGGCAGGCTCCAGCATCGGCAGCGGTTTGGGAGTAAGTCCGTCATGCACCCGCACCATGGTCTCGCGCCAGATCTCGGCCGGCAGGCCGCCGCCGGTCACACCCGATAGCGGCGTGTTGTCGTCATAGCCCATCCAGACCCCTGCCACATACTCCGCGGTAAACCCGATGAACCAGGCATCCTTGGCGGCAGAAGTCGTCCCCGATTTGCCAGCCGCCTGCCAGCCCGGGATCTGCGCCCGCTTGCCGGTGCCGCCCGAAATCACTTTCTCCATCATCCAGACCAGCTGCTGGGCGGCTTCGGGGCGGATCACCCGCTCGCCGATGCCGCCGCTGGCACCCATCAGCGCGTCGCTGTCGTTCACCAGTTTCAGCTCGGTCACCCCATAGGGCGTCACCGACGAACCGCCATTGAGGATGCCCGCATAGGCTCCGGTCATCTCCAGCAGAGTGCTTTCCGAGGCCCCCAGCGCCAGCGCCGGGCCTGCGGCCAGATCGCTGTCGATGCCGAAATCCTTGGCCACGATGCTGACCTTGTCCCGGCCCACCGCCTCGGAGACTTTCACCGCCGGCACATTCAGCGAATCCCGCAACGCCCGTGCCAGGGTGACTTCACCATAATACTTCCGGGTATAATTCTCGGGGCACCACTGGCCGGAGCCGGGAATATTCATGCAGTATTTTGCGTCCAGCACCCGGTCGTAGGGGGAATAGCCCAACTCCAGTGCCGTGGCGTAAACAAAAGGTTTAAAGGCCGATCCGGTTTGCCGTTTGGCCTGGGTCGCGCGGTTGAACACGCCGGAGACCCGCGTCTTGCGGCCGCCCACCATCGCGCGCACCGCGCCATCGGCGCTCATCACCACAATGGCCGCCTGCGCCTTGGAGCCCGGGCGGACCTTATTCTCAAAGATGTATTTCAGTGCTTCCTCTGCCGCGCCCTGCAGGCGCTGATCCAGGGTCGAGCGGATCACCACATCCTCGGTGGTCTGATCGCCCAGGAAATCCGGGATGGAATCCATCACCCAATCGGCAAAGTACCCCCCTGCCCGTGCCGCCGCGGCTTCGCTCAGCACGGCGGGGGCGTTCTGGTTCTGCTGCATCTCGGCGGTGGTCAGATAGCCCTGTTCCTGCATCAGCCGCAGCACAGTGGCCGCCCGGTCCTGTGAACGTTGCAGGTTGTTGGTGGGCGCCAGCGTCGAGGGCGCAGTCAGCAGACCCGCCAGCATCGCGCCTTCGGCCGGGTTCAGCTGGTTGGCGGACTTTCCGAAATAGCGTTGCGCTGCAGCCTCGGCACCGTATGCACCGCCGCCCATGTAGGCGCGGTTCATGTAGATCGAGAGGATCTCGTCCTTGGTATACTTTGCCTCCATCGCCAGGGCAAAGATCGCCTCGGTGCCCTTGCGCCACAGCGAGCCCTTGCGGCAGTCGGCCTCATAAGCGCTTTCGCTTTTCCATTCGTCCGGATCATAGACCCGGCCCAGACACAGCAATTTGGCGGCTTGCTGGGTGATGGTGGAACCGCCATGGCCGGACAGCGGACCGCGGCCTTCGCGCAGGTTGATGCGGATGGCGCTGGCGACGCCGCGCGGGGAGATGCCGAAGTGGCGGTAAAACCGCTTATCCTCGGTCGCGACAACCGCGTTCTTCAGGTGCGGCGAAACGGTATCTGCCCGAATAACCCCGCCAAACTGATCGCCGCGCCAGGCAAAGACGTCCCCCTTGCGGTCCAGCAGGGTGACCGACCCGCGCGCGCGCCCGTCCAGATAGGCCGAGACCTCGGGCAGCTTGGCATATTGCAGCGCCACCGCCAGACCGACCAGCAGGCAGACCACCATGCCGACGCGCCAGCTGAAGCCCCAGACCAGCCGGAACGCCCAGACAAAAGGCGCCAGCAAGAGACCGATGAAGCCGCGCTTCTTTGGCGCTGCTTTCGCCCGTGTCTTTTTGCGGGAAAACAGGCCGAACAGGCCGGTCTTCTTGGGTTTGGCCTTGCGTGCAGGTTTCTTGCGCCCAGGCTTTTTCGCAGCGGAAGGTTTGCCCTTGCCGCCCGCGGAATAGCGTTTTTCTGCCACCAAAGGCTTGCGCCCGGATCCTTGTGCCATCGTCATGTCCTGCCCGGTTTGCCCGTTTCCCGGGACAATACCCTGCCCGCCCCGGTTTGTAGAGGGGGCAGAATCCGGAGCTTGCCCCCTTTGCCAGATGGCCGGTTTTTAAGCGAAGCGGGCAAAAGGCGCAAAATTATTGTGCGTGCGCAGAATGACACGCGGAAACTTGCTGGCCTTGGGCTTTGCACGACTCGGGCCGGGGGTTTTGCTGCAGGTGCACAATGCGTCGGCCCAGACATGATGCTCAGGGCCGGAGCAGCGCGGAAACCAAGGGATGCAGAGATGAAAATGATCATAGCCGCCATCAAGCCCTTCAAGCTGGACGAGGTCCGCGAGGCGCTGACCGGTCTTGGCGTGAGCGGGCTGATGGTCACCGAAATCAAAGGCTTTGGCGCCCAGGCCGGGCACACGGAAATCTACCGCGGCGCCGAATACGAGGTGAATTTTATCCCCAAGCTGAAGCTGGAACTGGTGGTGCCCGCCGATCAGGCCGACCAGGCCATCAGCGCAATCTCCGGGTCCGCCCGCACAGGGAAGCTGGGTGAAGGCAAGATCGGCGACGGCAAGATTTTTGTTCTGGACGTGGAACAGGCCGTGCGGGTGCGCACCGGCGAAACCAACCTCGAGGCGCTCTGAAGGCGCCCGGCATGGAGGAAAGACTTATGAAGACCCTGAAACTTCCCCTGGCGGCGCTGGCACTGGCCGCGCTGCCGGGTCTGGCACTGGCCCAAAACGGCCCTGCGCCGGGCGTGAACCCCGCGACCGATACCGTATTCATCCTGAACTCGCTGCTGTTTTTGATCGGCGGCTGCCTGGTGTTCTGGATGGCCGCTGGCTTTGCCATGCTGGAGGCCGGCCTGGTGCGCTCCAAGAACGTGACCATGCAGCTGACCAAGAACATGGCGCTATTTTCATTGGCTGCCGTATTCTACTGGTTGATCGGCTATAACCTGATGTATCCGCTGGGCAATTGGGCGGTTGACGGTGTGCTGTCCGGAGTATTCGGCCCCGGCGTGCTGGAGGCGGTGGGGATCACCGCGGAAGGTGCAGATGACTATTCCTATGCCGCCACCGGCTCAGACTTCTTCTTTCAGCTGATGTTCTGTGCCGCCACTGCCTCGATCGTTTCGGGCACTTTGGCAGAGCGCATCAAACTGTGGCCTTTCCTGATTTTCACCATCGTTCTGACCTCGGTGATCTACCCGTTCCAGGCCAGCTGGAAATGGGGCGGCGGCTTCCTGGAGCAGATGGGTTTCCTGGACTTCGCGGGCTCGACCGTGGTGCATTCGGTGGGCGGCTGGGCGGCGCTGACCGGGGCGCTGATCCTGGGGCCGCGCATTGGCAAATACAAGGACGGCAAGACCATCCCGATGCCCGGCTCCAACCTGGCGCTGGCAACGCTTGGCACGTTCATCCTGTGGATGGGCTGGTTCGGCTTCAACGGCGGCTCGCAGCTGGCGATGGGGTCGATTGGGGATGTGGCTGACATTAGCCGGATCTTCGCCAATACCAATGCCGCCGCAGCGGGTGGCGCGGTGGCCGCGCTGGTGCTGACGCAACTGCTGTTCAAAAAGCCGGACTTGACCATGATCCTGAACGGCGCGCTGGCCGGTCTGGTGGCGATTACTGCCGAACCGCTGACGCCGGGTCTGGGGCTCTCCACCCTGATCGGTGCCATTGGCGGCGTGATCGTGGTCTTTGCAGTACCGTTCCTGGACAAGCTGCAGATCGACGACGTGGTCGGCGCCATCCCGGTGCATCTGCTTTGCGGTATCTGGGGCACTGTTGCGGTCGTGTTGTCGAACCCTGATGCAACACTGTTGAAACAGCTGACCGGGATTGCCGTGGTGGGGGTCTTCACCATCGCCGCCTCGGCCATAGTGTGGATCATCCTGCGCACCACCACCGGCATCCGGGTGGAGGAAGAGGATGAGGTCAACGGGCTGGACATGGCGGAGCTGGGCATGGAGGCCTATCCGGAATTCTCGCCAAGCTGACCCATTGCACAGCATTGAAACAAAAGGACGGCGCTTTCATGGAGCGCCGTCTGTGCATTTGCAGCGCGCAAAAGTTTTGGAAAACTTTTGCCAAGACTTTTCCAAAAGTCTTGGATTTGCCGCCGCCATAGAAAAACGCGCCCCGGAAGGAGCGCGTTTCGGGTTGTCCTGACGGCGTGGCCTCAGACGCCGGCGTCGACAATCGCCTTGGCCAGCACCGGCACGGTTTGCGCATTAAGGCCCGCGATATTCAGGCGGCTGTCCCCAACCATGTAGATGCCGTTGTCCTGCCGCATCTTCTCGACCAAATCCGGCGTGGTGCCCAGAAGCGAGAACATGCCGCGGTGCTGGGCGATGAAGCCGAACCGGTCCGAGCCGGTCAGCCGCTGCAATTCATCCGCAAGGTTTTGGCGCAGGTCCAGCATGCCAAGGCGCACTTCTTCCAGCTCTGCCGCCCAATCGGCGCGCAAAGCCTCATCGTTCAGGATCATCGTCACCAGACGCGCGCCGTGATCCGGCGGGAAAGAGTAATTCTGGCGGTTCAGAAACGCCAGCGTGCCCTGGTTCAACCCTTGCGCCCCCGCGTCGTTGGACACCGCCATCAACAGGCCGGTGCGCTCGCGGTAGATGCCGAAGTTTTTGGAGCAGCTGGCCGCAATCAGCACCTCGGGGCAGCTGGAGGCGACCAGGCGCACACCCAGCGCATCCTCTTCCAGACCGTCGCCGAAGCCCTGATAGGCAATGTCGATCATCGGGATCAACCCGCGTTCGTTCAGTAGCGCGATGACCTCTTTCCACTGCACCTCATTAAGGTTGGCACCGGTCGGATTGTGGCAGCAGCCGTGCAGCAGCACCACGTCGCCTTTTTGCGCGCCTTTCAGGTCTTCCATCATGCCATCAAAGTTCACACCGCGGGTTTCGCGGTCGAAATAGCGGTAGGTGATGGTCTCAATGCCGACATAGTTCAGGATCGACACATGGTTCGGCCAGGTCGGATCCGACACAAACACCCGGGCCTTGGGGTTGGCCATCCTGATCAGCTCAAACGCCTGGCGCACTGCGCCGGTGCCGCCGGGGGTCGCGGCTGCCGCGATATTGCCACGCGCCACCGCATCGCCCAGAATCAGCTTGATCATCGCATCCGCATAGGCCGGATCGCCGGCCAGGCCGACGTAGGCCTTGCTGGTCTGTTCTTCCCACAGCTTGTGCTCAGCCGCCTTGATCGCGCGCATCACCGGGGTGACGCCCTCGGCGTTCTTGTAAACACCGACGCCAAGGTCGATCTTGTCCGCGCGCGGGTCGTCGCGGTACATTTGCATCAGCGCCAGGATCTTGTCAGCGGGCTGGGGTTTCAGGGTCTCGAACATCAGTTCTCTCCGGTAGCAACGGGAAGGGTCGGGAAGGCACCCCATTCCGACCACGACCCATCATAGACCGCATGATCGGTCTTGCCGATGCGCTCCAGTGCAAGGCTGAGGACGGCGGCGGTGACGCCCGACCCGCAGGTGGTAATCACAGGTTTGTTCAGATCGGCACCGGCCGCGGCAAACACGGCGCCCAGTCCATCAGCATCTTTCATGGTGCCATCCGCATTCAGCAAGCTGCCAAAGGGCACGTTTTTCGATCCGGGGATATGCCCTGCCCGCAGACCTTCGCGAGGTTCCGGCACATCGCCGCGGAACCGCTCGGCGGCGCGGGCGTCGATGATTTCATGGTCGCCCAGTTTGGCAGCAGACGACACCTGTGTGACATCACGGACCATGTGGTTTTGCACCCGCACGGTCATATGGCGGTCGCGGATCACCGGCGGCAAGTCTTCAACCGGGCGGCCTTCGGCCTGCCATTTCGGGAAGCCGCCGTCCAGCACGGCGATGTTGTGCTGGCCCATCAGCCGGAACAGCCACCAGACCCGGGCGGCGGATTTCAGCCCGGCAGTGTCATAGACCACAACCTGATGGCCGTCGCCCACACCCATCGCCCGCAGGCGGGACATGAACTTCTCAACCGGCGGCACCATATGCGGCAATTCCGAGCGGTGGTCCGAGATATCATCAATGTCAAAAAAGCGCGCGCCGGGGATATGGGCCGCATCATATTCAGCCTTGGGGTCGCGGTCTTCCTGCGGCAAATACCAGGATGCGTCCAGCACCCGCAGGTCCGGATCCTTCAGATGGGCGGCCAGCCAGTCGGTGGAAACCAGCGTCTTCGGATCATCCTGCATCAAAGCGTCTCCCTTTCTGCGCATGCGCCATGGGTACATCCGGCGGCGCAGCGGTGCAAGACCGCGCCGCCCTCTACCTGCGGTTACAAAAATCTTGCGGGGCTTTAACGGAGCGGTAATAACATGGACCCCAGTTTCAGCATATCACTGCAAAGGCCCATTGTATGTCCGGTTTCCCCAGTTTCCTTGCAGCATTTCTGATTGCAGCGGGCATGTGCTGCCCCGGTGCCTTGCGCGCGGAATGCGTGGATTTCGGCAAAACATGCATTGGCAGCAACGACTTGAAGGCAAAGGTCCGGATTGGAAACCACACGCCGGACTTGCAGGGGCTGATCCAGTTCACTGAGCTGACTGACCTTACACTGATGGCCGACCTGCGGTTCAAGGAGCCTGTCGATCTGTCCCCCCTCGCCGCGATGCCAAAGCTGGAAAGGCTGGCCTTGGTCAACATCACCGCGCCAGGCCTTGTGCCACTGACCCGGCTGCCGCGGCTGAAGCGGCTCAGCCTTGATTCTGTCCGCGCGCCGGATTTCACCCCGCTGGCCCGGATGACACAGCTTGAACACCTCTCGGTCTGGGGTGCCGGGGACGTCACCGATCTGTCCTTTGCCAGCAGCCTGACCCGGCTGCAAAGCCTGAATATCGCGGATTCCGGTATCTCCGACCTAAGCCCGCTGTCAGGCCTTACCGGGCTGGAGGTTTTTCTTGCCTTCAACACTCAGGTCTCTGACCTCAGCCCGCTGGCAGGCACCAACCTGCAGGTGGCCTGGATCTCCAATTGCCCGGTCCAAAGCGTGGCTGCACTGGCCGCCTCCGACCGGCTGGAGATGCTGCGCGCCGATGGAACTCAGCTGAAAAACCTGGAGGGGCTGGAGGGAAAACCTGCATTGCACACCCTGATCCTGTCAGACACGCAGGTGGCGGACCTGATCCCGATAAAAGGGGCAACCGGTCTGAAGGAGCTGGCCTTGGACGGAACCCGGATCAGCGACATCACACCGCTGAAAGGGCTGGATGCGCTGCACAAGCTGAACCTGACAGACACGGACGTCTCCAGCCTTGCGCCTCTGGCGGGCAAAAACCTGCGTGTGCTGTCGCTCACCAATACTGCCGTGTCCAGCCTTGCTGCGGTGCAGGACATGGAGACCCTTTGGGACTTCAGCATTTCCGGAACAGCCGTCACCGATCTCACCCCGCTTAAGAACCTTAAAGAGCTTTCGATTCTCCGGGCGATCGGTCTGCCCGTCGAGGCGCTGCAGCCGTTGCTGGAGGTTGAAAACCTGCGGATTGTCTTTGCCGGCCCTGACTTCGAGACGCACAGGCGCCTGCTTGGGAAAGAGAATATAGCCCAGTACATCGCAGCCACCCCCTAACAGGTACAGTTTCAGCGCGGTCTGCACTGGCGCTGATCTTCGGCAGCGGCGGCGGCACATCCCGCTGGGCCGCGGTCTCTGTCCGGGCTTGATCCAAAAGCGAACCTGCAGGGCAACGCATGTCTGACTTAACCAGTCAGACACCCAAAGCACCCCCAGAACCCCGGGACCAGCCCCGGCGGCACCGGCCGGCTGCAGGGGATTGTCAGGCAGAATAACACCAATGCCATGACACGCATCGGTATCCGCTTGCAGGCGCACAAACCCTGCTTCTTTCTGGTTGGAAATACCCTCGGGTGAATTGGCCGCCAGGCCAAGAGGGCAGCGCCCTCCCCTGATCAGCGTGCGTCCTTCAACAGCCGCTGCTTCTGGCGGGACCAGTCGCGCTTGGCCTCACTCGCCCGCTTGTCGTGGTTCTTCTTGCCCTTGGCGATGCCCAGCTTGATCTTGGCGCGGCCCTTGTGGTTGAAGTACAAAACCAGCGGCACCAGGGTCATCCCCTTGCGCTGGGTGGCGTTCCACAGATCCGACAGTTCTTTGCGCGATACCAGCAGCTTGCGGCGGCGGCGCTCTTCATGCTTGAACAGCTTGGCCTGCTCGTAAGGCGGGATATAGGCGTTCACCAGCCACAGCTCGCCGTTCTCCACCGCGGCATAGCTGTCGGCGATGTTGGAACCGCCCCCGCGCAGCGCCTTGACCTCGGACCCCTCCAGCATGATGCCGCATTCGATATCATCTTCGATCGCGTAATCGTACCGCGCCCGCCGGCTTTCGGCGATCACTTTGTAATTCGGGTCGGATGTCTGCTTCTTATTGGCCATGGGAGGCAGATGTAAGGCGGCGCGGCGGCGGGCGCAAGGCGCGCATCACGCCTTGCGGCTGCGCAGCAGCGTGAAAACACCGCTGCCGACAATCACCGCACTGCCGATCAGGGTCAGCATATCGGGCCGTTCGCCAAAAACCAGCACCCCCAGCACCATGGCAAAGATCAGCCTGGTATAGCGGAACGGCGCAATCACCGAGATTTCGCCCGCCCGCATCGCCCCGGACAAAGCGTTATAGGCAATGACGCCGATCACCGTGGCTGCCGTGATTTTCAGCGAATTGCCCAGGCTTGGCCAGACCGCCCCGCCCGTCCAGCCCAGCGCGGCCACACCGGCAACCACCAGCATGGCAAAACCAAGGAACCCCAGCTGGTTGTTGCTCATATCTTTAGGCGCCGCGCGAGTGGCCAGATCACGGCCCGCAAACCCTAGCGTGCCGGCAACCGCAAACAGCGAGGCAGGTTCAAACCCGCTTAGCCCCGGCCGCAGGATCAGCAGCACCCCGGCAAACCCCAGCCCGATCGCCAGCCAGCGCCGCCAGCCCACCGTCTCGCCAAAGAACACCACAGCACCTGCAGCCACAACCAAAGGCGTTGCCTGCAGGATGGCCGAGGCCGAGGACAAAGGCGTCAGCGCAATCGCCAGCGTGTAGCACAGGCGTCCTGCGACCTCTGCCACAGACCGCAGCAGCATCGGGCGCGTGCCGAAACCCGGGTGCCAGGGGGCGTGACCCTGCGCACGCGCCATCGCGGCAAAGATCACCATGCCGCCCAACCCGAACAGGATCAGAATCTGTCCCACAGGAATGTCGCGGGCCGCGGATTTGATGAACATATCCTCCAGCGCAAAAGTGGCCATGGCCAGCACCATCAACAGGCTTCCGCGCAGCGTGTCCATTCCGGTGCCCTTTCAAATCCAGAAAACTCAATGGCTTGGGCAAGTGGTAGGCCCGCCGCAGACAATGCACAAGTGAAGGATTTCAGTCCCGCTGCGTCAGACCTGCCTGCCGGTAATGGTGCATGTTGAGAAAAGCCGCGCCGGTCCCGGCGCTGCGGTAGCCATGCGGCTGGTCGGCGGCAAAGCGCAAGCCCTGCCCGGCCTCCAGCGGCACCCATTCGCCGCCCCGCAGCACCTCCATTGACCCGTGCAGCACAAACACTTCCTCGGTCACACCGGTGTCATGCGGCTGGGACTGGTGGCTTTGCCCTGGCCGCAGCGTGACCTTAAAGGTCTCGGCCCCCAGCAGCGGATCGAAGGGAAAAACGATTTTCACACCGATGCTGCCGGGAAACTGCACGGTTTCATAAACACCCGCCGCCTCTCCCACGGGTCGCGTCGCTTCGCCGATCAACGCGGTCAGCGGCAGGTGAAACCCTTTGGCGATCTTCCACAGGGTGGCAATCGTCGGGCTGGATTCGCCGCGCTCGATCTGCCCCAGCATTGCCTTGCTGACCCCTGTGATCTCCGCCGCTTTGGACAGGCTAAGCCCCGCCTGCGTACGGATGTTGCGCAGGTTCAGGGTGATGGTTTCATCGCTCATAAGATCCGCCGCTCAAAAAACACTTGTGCGTTATAGCGCACGATGTGTAGTGTGCGCTATAACGCACAACACCCCTAGCCGATCCGGCGCCAGAGGAAAAGCCGCATGCTCAAGGATCTGAAACTCTCGCATCTTGTCTCCGGCGCGGTGGCTGTGCTGGTGGGCTATACCGGTTCGGTTGCGATCATCTTTCAGGCGATTGAGGCCGTCGGCGCCACCCCGTCCCAGGCGGGCAGCTGGATGCTGGTGCTGGGGCTGGGCATGGGGATCACCTGCCTGATCCTGTCGCTGATCTACCGGATGCCGATCCTGACAGCCTGGTCCACCCCCGGCGCGGCGCTGCTGGCGGTCAGCCTGAACGGCGTGCCGCTGGCCGAGGCGGTCGGCGCTTTCCTGTTATGCGCCGTGCTCTTGACCCTTACCGGCGTCACTGGCTGGTTTGCCGCCCTCTCCCGCCTTATCCCGGACAGCCTGGCCAGCGCTATGCTGGCGGGCCTTCTGTTCCAGTTCGGCCTCTCGGCTTTCACGTCGCTGCAAAGTGACACCGCGCTGGTGACGGTGATGGGTCTCACCTTCCTTGCGGGCCGCAAACTGTTTCCGCGCTACACAATCCCAGCGGTGCTGGCGGCAGGTGTGGCCTGGTGCTCAGGCACCGGAGCTTTTGGCAGCTTGGAGGCGCTGGACCTCACCCTGGCCCGCCCCGAATTCATAATGCCGGCTTTTTCGCTGCCTGTGCTGATCGGTATCGGCCTGCCCTTGTACATCGTCACCATGTCCTCGCAGAACATGCCTGGTGTGGTCGCGCTGAAGGCCTGCGGATACGCACCCCCTGTCTCCGCTAGCCTAACCGTCACCGGGCTGGCCTCGCTGATCCTTGCGCCCTTCGGCGGCTTTGCCTTCAACCTCGCCGCCATCACAGCTGCGATCTGCGCAGGGCCGGAGGCGGATGAGAACCCGGACACCCGCTATCTGGCCGGTGTCATGACGGGTCTCGTCTACATTCTGGTGGGTCTGGGCGGCGCCACCGTGATCAGCCTGTTTCTGATCGCACCCAAGGCGTTGGTGGCCACCGTCGCGGGCCTTGCGCTGCTGTCAACTATCGGCAACAGCCTGTCTGCCGCGCTGTTAGATGCCAAGGGCCGGGAGGCGGCACTGATCACCTTTATGACCACGGTGTCCGGTGTCAGCTTCTTTGGAATCGGTGCGCCGTTCTGGGCGCTGGTGCTGGGACTGGCGGTGAATCACTGGCTGAAAAGCCCCGAACCAGCGCCCGCCCGCGCCTGAGAAACAACCCGAGAGACATTTCACCGCTGAAATCCGGCGCCAACTGCGCCAAAATTACCGAACAGCCCCCCGGCAGGTTGCCTTTATTGCGCAAATCGTGTCCCTGAGGGCAAAGACTAAGGGAAATAGCCTGATGCCAATGTACCGATCCAGAACCTCCACCCATGGCCGCAACATGGCGGGCGCGCGCGGATTGTGGCGCGCCACCGGCATGAAAGACGATGATTTTGGCAAACCGATCATCGCCATCGTCAACTCTTTTACCCAGTTCGTGCCCGGCCACGTCCATTTGAAGGACCTGGGCCAGATGGTCGCCCGTGAGGTTGAGGCGGCCGGCGGCGTCGCCAAGGAATTCAACACCATCGCGGTGGATGACGGTATCGCCATGGGCCATGACGGCATGCTGTATTCACTGCCGTCGCGCGAAGTGATTGCCGACAGCGTCGAATACATGGTCAACGCCCATTGCGCCGATGCCATGGTCTGCATCTCCAACTGCGACAAGATCACACCGGGCATGCTGATGGCCGCGATGCGGCTGAACATCCCGGCGATCTTTGTCTCCGGCGGCCCGATGGAAGCAGGCAAGATCGACATTGCCGATCTGGACATGAAGAAGATCGACCTGGTCGATGCGATGGTCGCCGCAGCGAATGACAAGTTCACCGATGAGCAGGTCCAGCACATCGAAGAGAACGCCTGCCCCACCTGCGGGTCGTGCTCGGGCATGTTCACTGCCAACTCGATGAATTGCCTGGCCGAGGCCCTGGGCCTGGCGCTGCCCGGCAACGGCTCGACCCTGGCGACCCATGCGGACCGCAAGCACCTGTTCCTGGAGGCCGGCCGCAAGATCGTCGATATTACCAAGCGTCACTATGTCGGCGAGGAAAAGGGCCTGCTGCCGCGCGAGATTGCCACGTTCAAGGCGTTTGAGAACGCGATGAGCCTGGACATTGCCATGGGCGGCTCCACCAACACGGTGCTGCACCTGCTGGCCATCGCCAATGAGGGCGAAGTCGACTTCAACATGTCCCACATGGACCAGCTGAGCCGCAAGGTACCCTGCCTGTGCAAGGTGGCGCCGAACACAGCCAATGTGCATATGGAAGACGTGCACCGGGCCGGCGGTATCTTCTCGATCCTGGGTGAATTGTCCCGTGCAGGCCTGTTGCATAATGATTGCAGCACCGTGCACTCCTCGACCATGGGCGAGGCGATTGCCAAGTGGGACGTCAAGGTTGCCAATAACCCCGAAGCCGAAGAGCTGTTCAAGGCAGCCCCCGGCGGCGTGCGCACAACGCAAGCCTTCAGCCAGTCGAACCGCTATAAAGAGCTGGACGTGGACCGCGCAGGCGGCGTGATCCGCTCGCAAGAGCACGCCTTCAGCCAGGACGGTGGCCTTGCGGTGCTGTTCGGCAATATCGCGCTGGACGGCTGCATCGTGAAAACCGCCGGCGTCGATGCCAGCAACCTCACCTTCAACGGCTCGGCCTATGTCTGCGAAAGCCAGGATGCGGCGGTGAACGACATCCTGACCGGCAAGGTCAAAGAAGGCGACGTGGTTGTGATCCGCTATGAGGGTCCGCGCGGCGGTCCCGGCATGCAGGAAATGCTCTACCCGACCTCCTATTTGAAGTCGAAAGGCCTGGGCAAGAAATGCGCGCTGCTGACCGACGGGCGCTTCTCCGGCGGCACCTCGGGCCTGTCGATCGGCCATGTCTCGCCCGAGGCCGCCGAAGGCGGCACCATCGGCCTAGTGCGCCAGGGCGACACCATCGAGATCGACATCCCCAACCGCTCGATCCACCTGGCAGTCTCCGACGAAGAGCTGGCGGCACGCCGCGAGGAACAGGACGCCAAAGGCTGGAAACCCGCCGAGCCGCGCAAGCGCAAGGTTTCCAAGGCGTTGAAGGCCTATGCGCTGCTGGCCACCTCCGCCGCCAAGGGCGCCGTCCGCGCGCTGCCCGACGAGGATTGAAGCCCTTCAGTCACGAAACATTCAACACCCGCCGCAAAAAACGCGGCGGGTTTTCTTTTGGCGCCTGTCCCTGAACCGCCTCTCAGCATCATTCCTGTTTCAGCAAAAAACTCCCGCCCCCGCTACGCCCCGCTAGCTAACGCCAGCGCGCCAAGCGGCGTTGGGCCAAGCGCCGCGCTAGCGCACGGCGTGCCTCCCGCGGTGAGTATTTGGAACCAGAAAGAAGCTGTGCGGGCTTTTCTGGAGCGCCGCCGCGCCGCGCCAGCGGCGCCCGGCCCAAGGCTTGCCGCTGCATCTTTGATGCTGCGGCTCAGGCGCGGGAGCCCCCTTTTCCTCCCTGCCGCCTCACTCCCCCAGCTTGGCGTGTACTTCGTCCAGGTCGATTTCGCCCACCGGCATCTTGTTGCCCGGGTTCTCGAAATCGTATTTGAACAGCTCGAAATCGCGTTTGTAGATCTCGTAGACCAGATGCATCGACAGGTCGTCGAAGTAGTCCTCAACGGCGTGCGCGCGCTTGGGGCCGTGGCCTTCGCTTTCGTTGAACCGAGGGATCGACGCCAAATCTACCGCATGCGGCGTTTCGATCGCATCAAGCACCCCTTGCATGCCGGCGTTGAAATCTTCGGTCCAGAAGATCCGGTTGTAGCGCCCGCCGTTCAGGATGAAGGTGGACACATGCCCCGACATCGCCGACCAGTGTATGTCCGGGTCCATCGGGCGGCGCCAGCGGATGGTGTCGCGCACGAACAGCAGAAACCGGCGGAAGCTGGCGATCTGGTCGAATTCCTGCTTGCCGTCGTCGCCGCCGACCTCGATGCCGTATTCATAGGCCAGCTTGGGCACCAGATTGCCGCGGTAGCGCCGCCCGTTGCGCTGGATGCCGCAGATCTTGTCAAAGAACGAGCTGAGCACGCGGGTGTAAGGATTGCGAACACAGGTAAAGGCGTAAGACCGATGCCCCTGTACATTGCGGGTGATCGGACCCTGGCTGTGTTCCAGCGCCCATTTGTGCAGGCCCTGCTTGGCGTCATGGATATCGCCCTCGAAGAACTGCCCATGATCGGAGTAATGCAGGATCTGCCCGATCGTCGAGCAGGCGCATTTCGGCACCACCCGGTAGACCACACTTTCACTTTCCGTCATCCAAGTGCCGGGAAACCCCATCCGCTGCCCTCTTGATTATTCTTGCCTTGTCCCCAGCAGTATTCGCATATGTTTACCGAAACGGGAACTATCTGGTTTATTCGTGCCTTAAGCCCGCTTATCAAGGGAAACAATCAGGCAAAACAAGGCAATCCGTCCACGCCATGGCAAAAATCGCATATATTCTGCTCTGCCATAAAGACCCCGAGGCGATCATCCAGCAGGCTGAGCGGCTGACCGCGGCTGGTGATTACATGGCGATTCACTTTGACGGACGGGCGGCGCCGGAAGACTACCAGTTGATCCGGGCTGAACTGGCAGACAATCCAAATGTGACCTTTGCCAAAAAGCGGATCAAATGCGGCTGGGGGGAATGGTCGCTGGTTGAGGCGACGCTGCACGCGCTGCGCAGCGCGGTTGATGAATTCCCGCGTGCCACCCATTTCTACATGCTGTCGGGCGATTGCATGGCGGTGAAAACTGCGGAGTATGCCCACCGGTTCCTTGATCAGCATGACAAGGATTTCATCGAAAGCTTCGATTTCTTCGAAAGCGACTGGATCAAGACCGGCATGAAGGAAGACCGGCTGATCTACCGGCACATTTTTAACGAGCGCAAGCACAAGCAGCTGTTCTACTGGAGCCACGGCCTGCAGAAACGCCTGGGGCTGCAGCGCGAGGTGCCGGCCGATATCCAGGTGCAGATCGGCAGCCAGTGGTGGTGCCTGCGCCGCCGCACGGTGGAGTGGATTCTGGATTTCACCCGCAGGCGCCGCGATGTGATGCGGTTCTTCCGCACCACCTGGATCCCGGATGAAACCTTCTTTCAGACCCTGGTGCGCCACCTGATCCCGGAAGGCGAGATCGAGACCCGGACCCTCACCTTCCTGATGTTCACCGATTACGGGATGCCGGTGAATTTCCACAATGACCATTACGACCTGCTGCTGAGCCAGGACTTTTTGTTCGCCCGCAAGATCAGCCCCGAAGCGACAGAATTGAAATCGCGGCTTGGGCGGCTTTATGCGGCGCAAGGCATCGACTTTCAAATCTCGAACGAGGGGCGCAGCCTGTATACATTCCTGGTCCAGCGGGGCCGGATCGGGCGCCGGTTTGCACCGCGGTTCTGGGAGACCGAAAGCTCGCTGGGGCGTGAACGCGAGCTGCTGATCGTGATCTGCAAGAAATGGCACGTGGCCAAGCGGCTGCTGGAACAGATCCGCCAAGTGACAAATATCCCGGCCATCGAATACCTGTTCAACGAAGAAGACACCCCGTTGCCCGACCTCGGCGGCATCCAGGCGGCGCTGTTGAAGCGCACCCGGCACCGCCGCGCGCTGATGCGGATGCTGTTCGAATACTACGAATCCGATCAGCTGATCATCTGCCTGGATCCCGGCGCCATCGACCTGATGAACGATTTCGATTCCGACCGCTCCTCGACCCGTTTCCTGCAGATCGAATGCGAGTTCAGCAACGACTATCTGACCGGCCACGCGCACCGGGTCGGACTGGCGGGTGAGCGCACACCGCAATTGACGCTGGAGCGCCTGCTGCCGACTATCCGCAACGACATCCTGCATGAAAACGACCGCATCCGCGATGCCGGGTTCAGCCAGCTGTTTCATATGCGGGAAAGCAGCAGCCCGGAGGAAAACGCCGGGCAGCTGCGCGGTTTCCTGGGTCTGACCGAGGAGAAAGCCATGCAGATTGCAGGAACCCATTACCTGTTCGCAGATTGATCCGGCCGCCGCGTGTGCGGCAGCGCGCATTGACAAGACCGGGATTGCGGCTTTGCCTTAGGCCGGCGGCCGGATTTGCCCGGACCACCCGGACCTGGGCCATGAAGACCGAAAGGAATGAACGATGGCAGACCAGCCGGACCGCAAAGCCGTCTTTCTGACCGGCAGCCTGATGCGGCATGTCACCCGCATGTCGCTGACCGCCAGCATCGGGCTGATGGCGATGTTTGCGGTTGATTTCGTCGACATGGCCTTTATCGCGATGCTGGGAAACGACTCTCTGGCCGCTGCGGTGGGCTATGCCGGAACGCTGCTGTTTTTCACCAATTCGATCAATATCGGACTGTCGATCGCTGCAGGTTCGCTGGTAGCGCGGGAGCTGGGGGCGGGGCGGCCGGATCAGGCGCAGCACTACGCCACCAGCGTGGCCGCCATCGGGGTGCTGGCCGGGCTTTTGATGCCGGTTCTGGTGCTGGCGTTTCTGGAACAGATCCTGGCGCTGCTCGGCGCCGAGGGCGAGGTGCTGCGGCTGGCCATGCGCTATGTCTGGATCATTCTGCCGACGATGTGGGTAATGGCGCTGGCGATGACCGGCATGGCGGTGCTGCGCGCCCATGGCGATGCGCGCCGGTCGATGATGGCGACGCTGTATGGCGGCGGCTTGAACGCGGTGCTGGACCCGCTGCTGATCTTTGGTTTGGGACTGGGGCTGGACGGGGCAGCCATTGCCTCGGTGCTGGCGCGGGCCTGTATGCTGGGGGCCGCCTTCTGGCCCGCCATCAGGGTGCATCAGGGCTTCATGCGGCCCTCGCTGCGGCAGATCGGCGGCGACCTGCGGACGATCCGGGCCATTGCGGTGCCTGCGGTGCTGACCAATGTCGCAACCCCGCTCGGCAATGCTATTGTTCTGCGTGAAATCGCCCAGTTCGGAACTGAAGCGGTCGCCGGGATGGCGGTGATCGGGCGCCTGATGCCGGTGGCATTTTCGGTGATCTTTGCGCTGTCCGGCGCCATCGGCCCGATCATCGGCCAGAACTTTGGCGCCGGGCAGTTTGCCCGCGTGCGCCAGGCGTTTCTGGCCGGCATCGCCTTTACCGCGGTCTACGTGCTGCTGATGGCGGCGGTGCTGTTTGCCCTGCGGGTGCCGATTGCGGATCTGTTCTCGGCCACCGGTGAAACCCGCGCGCTGATCTACCTATTCTGCGGGCCGCTGGCGCTGGCGTATTTTTTCAACGGGGTGCTGTTTGTCGAAAACGCCAGCTTCAACAATCTGGGCCGCCCGGTCTATTCCACCTGGATCAACTGGGGCCGCCACACCCTGGGCACCTGGCCGCTGGCGGTGCTGGGCGGCACCCTGGGTGGCGCACCGGGGGTTCTGCTGGGCCAGGCAGCCGGCGGGGTGATCTTTGCCTGCCTGGGCGGGCTGCTGGTGCGCCGGGTGCTGCTGCGGCTGACCCGGCCTGCCGCGGTCGATGCCTTTGCCCCGCAGAACCGGCTGCACGCCCTGCTGGGGCGCCGCGGCTGGTAATCCGGCACCAGCCCTACATCACGGCGGAACCTGCCAGATGTTCGGCGATCCAGTCGAACACCAGGCTGGGCCCCCGCAGGCGGCTGGAATAGTCGCGCGACATCACATAGCCGGCATCGCTGACCACCACATCCGGCACCACCCTGACCAGCGACCCGTTCTGCAGCAACCGGTCGATCAGCCCCAGCCAGCCCAGGGCGATGCCATCCCCCGACACTGCGGATTGCACCACCATGTCGTAGTTGTTGAAACTGATGTAGTTCTTCGACCGCTCCCCCGCGATACCCAAGCGGTCGAACCAGCCCTGCCAGGTCTGCCACTCCGCCGAGGCCGGTTTCGACAGGCTGAGCAGCTGTAAGTCCAGCAAGCTTGCTGCTGAAGACACCGGGCCATGCCGTTCCAGATAGGCCGGGCTGCACACCGCCCCAACCCGTTCTTGCAGCAGCATCACATCGCCGTCACCCATACTGCTGCGCGGGCCGACGTGGATCTTGATATCGCAATCCTCGCCATAGTCGTCCGGCGCTACCTGCGAGGCGAGGATCTGGATTTCGATCTCATCCCCCAGTTCGGCGCGCAGATGCGACAGCCGTGGCAACAGCCAGAAACTGGCAAAGGCAAAATCCGCCGAAATCCGCACCCTGGGGCGGGACTTCCGCTCCAGCAGCGACGCCACCGAGTTCCCCATCTGCGCCATCGCCGGGCGGACCACATTCAACAGCCGCACACCCTCGTTGGTCAGCGACACACCGCGGTGCTCGCGCCGGAACAAAGCAATACCCAATTCCGTCTCAAGCCCCTTGATTTTCTGCGAGACCGCCGATTGTGTCAGCCCCAGCGCCTCGGCTGCGCCGGTGAAATTACCATGCCGGGCCACCAGGTCGAAACTATGCAGCGCGACCAGGTTATAGCTCAGCTTCCTATTAATGCTGCTAATGTCATTCATAAATTATTGCCTACTGCAAAAGGCAGAATTTTTGTACCAGAAAATGCCCTGTGTAAGGTCTGCTAAGCCGTAGCCCCGGGCGGCATCAACGGGCAGATCAACAGAAACAGGGAATTTTCATGTCAATCAAACCTCCTTTAACGGATCTGCCGATCGGCACATCCGACAGCGGATTTTACCGGGGCTTCAGCCAGATCGTCACCATTTCGTCAAAACTGATGATCGGCGGGCTGGTGGTCTGGGCCATTGCCTTTCCCGAACAATCCGGCGCCGTGCTGAATTCGGTCAACGGTTTCATCCTCGCTTCCTTCGGCGCCTGGTACGTCTGGACCGTGGCACTGTTCGTGCTGTGCTGCATCGCGCTGGCCATTTGGCCAACGGCGGGCAAACTGAAACTGGGGCAGCCGGACGACAGACCCGAATTCTCCAATTTCTCGTGGTTCTCGATGATGTTCGGGGCCGGCATCGGGGTCGGCATGCTGACCTGGGCGGTGGCCGAGCCGATCTACCACTGGAACAATAACCCCGAAGTGATCCAAGGCCTGACCAATGGCGGTGCTGCGGACAATATCCGCATGGCTTACAAATGGTCCTTCCTGCATTGGGGGCTGGGTGCCTGGGCCTGCTATGCAATTGCCGGGCTGGCGCTGGGGTTCTTCAGCTACCGCCGCGGGCTGCCGCTGACCATGCGCTCGTCGCTGACACCGCTGTTCGGCGCCCGGCTGTCCGGGTCCATCGGCCATGTGGTGGATATCGTCGCCGTGGTCGCCACCATCCTTGGCGTGGCGCAGACCCTGGGTTTCGGGGTGGAACAGTTCGTCTCCGGCCTCACCCGTATTGGCATTGACGGGCTGACCAACGAGGCCGGCACCGCCAATACCGCCGGTGTGATTGTTGCAATCCTGGTGATTATGGCGGCCTCCACTGCCTCGGCCCTGTCGGGTGTCGGCAAGGGGATCAAGTGGCTGTCGAACATCAACATGGTGCTGAGCATCGCCTTGCTCAGCTTTTTTCTGCTGTTTGGTTCCACCTTCTTTGGCTTGCAGGCGCTGGTTGTCGGCCTGTGGGACTACCTGATTGCACTGCCGGATATGATGTTCCGCGTTTGGACCGGCGACGGCAGCCCGGACAGCGTAGCCACAAAGCTGGAAGGCTGGCAGGGCGCCTGGTCGGTGTTTTACTGGGCCTGGTGGATTGCCTTTGCGCCCTTTGTCGGCCTGTTCCTGGCCCGCATCTCCAAGGGCCGCACCATCCGCGAATTTGTGCTGGGCGCCATGATCGTGCCGTCGCTGATGTGCTTTGTCTGGTTCACCTGGGCCGGCGGCACGGCAATTGATCTGGAACTGAACGGCGGCGCAAGCGGGCAGATCTCCTCGGCACCTGATGGCGACAAGATCTTTGCCATGGTACAATACATGCTGTCGCCCTGGGTCGGCTGGGCGATGTCGGTGATGATCGTGATCCTGCTGATGACCTATCTGGTGACCACGGCGGACAGCGCGGTGCTGATCGTCAACACCATCAACGCCGCCGGCGACGAAGGCCCCAAGGCCCGCCCGCATATCATCTTCTGGGGTGTGGCGCTTGGCGCGGTGGTGACGGCGCTGCTGCTGGTCGGCGGATTGAAGGCGATCCAGACCGCTATGGTGATCGGCGCCCTGCCCTTCTCGGTGGTGATGGTGCTGCAATGCGCAGCCCTGATCAAGGCGATCTACAACGACGGCCGCCGCGAACAGGCAGGGATCGCCACCACAATCATCCAGGAGCCGGCGGAATAAAGCCCCCGGCGGATGGCTGCTGGCGGGCGGGGCAGCCATTCACACCCTTTCCAATGCTGCCCGCATCTTTTCCGGCGCTGAACACAGCAACAAAGGAAGCAAAATGACCCAATACTACAACAGGGAAACCCTCCACCCCGCAGTGCGCATGCATGCGGAGGAAACAGCCCAAGGCAAACTGGACCGCCGCGAGTTCCTGTCCCGCGCAACCGCGCTGGGTGTAACCGCATCCGCGGCCTATGGCATGATCGGCCTCAGTCAGCCGGTGCAGGCGGCGGTCAATGTCCAAGAGGGCGGCACCATCCGCATCCAGCAGGTGGTACGGGCGCTGCTTGATCCGCCGCTGTTCAACTGGCCGCAACTTGGCAACTTGGTACGCGGCTATCTGGAATACCTGGTGCAGTACAACGCAGACGGCACCTTTGAGCCGCGCCTCCTGGAAAGCTGGGAGGTCAACGAGGATGCCACCGAATACCTGCTGCACATCCGCCCCGGCGTGAACTGGAACGACGGCCGCGGCACCCTGACCGCCAAGGACGTGGCCTATAACTTTGCCCGCTGGTGCGATGGCAAATGGGAAGGCAACTCAATGGCGGCCCGCATGGGTTCCTTGCAGAACGAGGCCGGCGACGGCCCCGCCGAGGGCGCGCTGGAGGTGGTCGACGATCTGACGCTGAAGGTGAAGCTCACCCGCCCCGACATCACAATCATCCCGGCAGTGACCGAATACCCCGCGGCCATTGTGCCGGACGGCTGGTCGGGCGATCCGGGCGCCGACCCGGTCGGCACCGGCCCCTACAAACTGGTGGAATACGAGGTCGGCGTCAAAGTGGCACTGGAAAAGAACACCGGCCACGAATGGTGGGGCGAAGGCGCCCATCTGGACCGGATCGAGTTTGTTGATTTCGGCACCGACGGCTCCACGCATCTGTCAGCCGCCGAGGCCGAAGAAATCGACATGGTCTATGAAACCGTGGGGGAATACGTCGATATCTTCACCTCCATCGGCTGGAACGTGAGCGAGTCGATCTCGGCCAACACGCTGGTGCTGCGCACCAACCGCGACGCCGAGGTCGATGGCGCGCAGCCCTATGCCGATGCCCGCGTCCGCCGCGCCCTGGCGCTGGCCTGCGACAACGCGGTGCTGCTGGAACTTGGCTATGACGGCCGCGGGACCCTGGCGGAAAACCACCACGTCTGCCCGATCCACCCGGAATACGCCGATATCGGCGCCCCGGTGCGCGACCCGCAAGCCGCGCGCGCGCTGATGGAGGAGGCCGGGATGCTCGATTTCGAGCATGAGCTGTACTCAATCGACGACGACTGGCGGCGCAATACCACCGATGCGCTGGCAGCACAGATGCGCGACGCAGGCCTCAAGGTCAAACGCACGGTTCTGCCCGGCAACACCTTCTGGAACGACTGGGACAAATACCCGTTCAGCTCCACCGACTGGGGCCATCGTCCGCTGGGGGTGCAGGTGCTGACACTGGCCTATAAAACCGGGGTGGCCTGGAATGAAACCGGACTTGCCAGCGCCGAGTTCGATACCATGCTGGAGGCTGCCTCGGCCATTGCCGACGCCGATGTCCGCCGCGGCCACATGGAAAAGATCGAGCAGTTCATGCGCGACGACGGCACCGTGATCCAGCCCTACTGGCGCTCGCTCTACCGCCACGCCCGCCCCGGAGTTATCGGCGCCGAGAGCCATCCGATCAACGAAATCCATGTGCACAAGCTGGCACTGGAAGCCTGATCAGGCCTCGAAAACAAGGGCGCGCACCAGATCCGGCGCGCGCCCGTTTTCATCAGATATCGACCTCAACCCGGCCAATCGGGTTGGAGCAGCAGGCCAGGATGAAACCGGCCTCCACGTCTTCCTCTGAAATGCCGCCGTTGTGGACCATATGCACCTCGCCTGCGGTTTTCTTGACCTTGCAGGTGCCGCAGATTCCGAAGGTGCAGCCCGACGGAATGTTGAGACCCGAGGCCTTGGCCACCGCCAGCACCGTATCGGTCTCGGTGCAGGTTGCCATAACACCGGAAGCCGCAAAGCTGATCTCGGCGGCAGCAGTTTCCTCCGGCACCACATCGTCGATCACGGGCACATCAGCGGCTGTTTCAACCGGCGCGCCAAAGCTCTCCTGGTTGTAGTTCTCCATGTCAAAGCCCAGGCCGTTGAGCATGTCGCGCACCGCCTGCATGAAGGGTTCCGGCCCGCAGCAATAGACCTCGCGCTCCAGGTAATCCTGCGCGATAAGGCCCAGCATGATCTGGTTCAGCTGGCCGCGGTAGCCGGTCCAGACCTGATAAGGGTCGTCCTCTTCCACCACCAGGTTCAGCTTCAGCCCCGGCAGCCGCGACGCCATGCTTTCCAGCTGCTGGCGGGCGATGATCTCGCTGGGGCGTTTGGCGCAGTTGATAAAGCAGATGTCGGGCGACTGGCCGCGGTCGAACAGATACTGGGTCATCGACAGGCTGGGCGTGATGCCCGAGCCTGCGGAGATGAACAGAAACTTGCCATTCGGGCGCTTTGGCAGGGTGAACACCCCCGCCGGGCCGGAGGCGCGCAGGACCCTGCCGGGGCGCAGATGGTCCAGCATCCAGCGGGTGCCGATGCTGTCGCCCTGGGCCTTGACCGTGACCGAGATCGACAAGGGCCGCGAGGGCGACGAGCTGATGGTATAGGTGCGCCAGACTGTCCCTTCCGGCACCGGCAGCTCCAGCGTCAGGAACTGGCCCGGCTGGTATTTGAACCACGCGCCCGACGGCGCGCGGAAGCTGAAGGTGGCGGTGTTCGGCGCTTCCGGAACAACCGAGACGCATTCCAGCATCTCGTCGTCCTTCCACGCCAGGGTTTCGTCCAGAGTCTCAAAATTGGCCTGCAATCCCATGATCTTACTCCGCCGCAATCAGATGGCGGCCGGTCAGCGCACGGGTCAGGTGTTCAGCATACCAGTTGGAGAACTGGATGACGCCGCTTTCCTGCACCTCGGAATAGGGACCGGGTTCATAGGCGGGGGAGTTGATGCCTTGCTGGTTGTCTTCGACCACAATGCGATCCTCGTCATTGGTCGCCATCCAGACCTCGGTCAGGCGCTTGATGTCGTAATCCTGGCCCTCGACCGCATCTTTGTGCACCAGCCATTTGGTGGTGACTTCGGTTTCGGTCGGGCTGATCGGAGTGACCCGGAACACGAGGGAATGATCCGGCAGGAAGTGGTTCCAGGTGGTCGGATAGTGGAACTTCAGCAGCGTGCCGGCATCCGCAAAGGGCACCCGGCCCAGCGGCTTGGCCACTGCCGCTTTGCCGTCCATGGTGTAGCTTTCCGCGCCCTCATTCAGCGGCATCCGCGCCAGCCGGTGCTGGCCGCGCGCATCCATGCTGAACTGCGCCGGGCAGCCTGCCGCTTCAATCCGGTCAAAGTGCTTTTGCAGATGCGGCGGGGTCTCGCCGCCCTCAACCCCAGTGACCGAAGGGTCCTCGGGGAAGGTCCGGCACAACGACGGGTGGTTGCCGCCGCAGTGGTAGCACTCGCGGTTGTTCTCCCAGACCAACTTCCAGTTGCCGTTCTCGATGATCGAGCTTTCAAAGGCCACCTTGGCATTGCCCAGATCATGCGGCTCCAGGTAGGGGCGGGCGACGTCGGCGAAGGCATCGAAGTCCGGCGCCTCATCCGCCAGGCAGATGTAGATCAGCCCGGCCAGGTCGCGGCAATGCACCGGCTTCAGCCCGTGTTTGGAGGCATCGAAATCCGGCCCCATGTCACGCGCCCACAGCAGTTTGCCGTCCAGCTCGTAGGTCCACTGGTGGTAAGGGCAGACCAGCTTGGGCGAATTGCCCTTTTTCGCCTTGCACACAACCGAACCGCGGTGGCGGCAGGCGTTGTGGAAAGCACGCACTTCGCCATCAGTGCCACGCACGATGATGACGTTATACGACCCCACCTGATGGGTCACATAATTGCCCGTTTTCGGCACTTCGCAGGCGGGAATGGCAAACAGCCACTCGCGGTAGAAGATCTGCCGCATGTCCAGATCCAAAACACCCGGATCGGTGTAGAACACCTGTTCCAGAGAATGGTTTTTCTGCCGCGCCATCAGCTTGGCCAGAATTTCGCTGTCGTGAAGCATCTGCTTCTCTCCTCTGCCGCATCCCCGCGGCGTGTTGGCTTGGGTGCAGGCATAGGCAAAGGGATTGCGGACACGCGCCGCAACCGCCCCGCCGCCGTCCGCGGTTGACGTTTTCATGGCAAGGCTGGTTTCCGGACTGTCCCGGGGCCGCTTTGGCGGCGGGGCCTGGCACCTTCCCGAAGCCTTTGGCTTCAGTGGTTGTTTGCCATGCCTTGCCCGGGGTCACCGTTGCGGGGGCAGTGCCGGAGTTTCACCAGCTTCCCAATTCTCCGCCCCGAAGGACGGCACCTTGCTATCTGCGGTATTGCCTGAAAAATTTCCCGCCATCGGAAACAAAACCGACCCGGCGAAACCGGAATAAGACATGCAGGTTTGCCGCGCCGGGCGGGACAGGGATGTCCAGAAACTCAAACCGGCATCCGCCGGCCCGTTTGCGGCAAGCGCTTATCTTTCATGCGGTTACCCGCGGCTGATCCCACCGAATCGATTCGCACGCAGTGAATCTTGCGTCAGCCCCTTGGAACGCGGCATGCGGTTAATTATATTCCGTATAATTAACCGCATGCACAGGAGAACCCGATGACCACCGGCCACGTCTTCATCGCCACCAGCCTCGACGGCTTTGTGGCCCGCCAGGACCATTCGCTGGATTGGCTGCACAAACAGCCTGTTGCCGAAGATGACGATGGCGGCTTTGCCGCCTTCATGGACAGCGTCGACGGGCTGGTCATGGGAACCGGATCGTTGCGCACCCTGCTCGGGTTCGGCCAATGGCCCTACAGCAAACCTGTTGTGGTCCTCAGCAGCAGCCTGACCGAACAGGACATTCCCGAGGAGCTGAAGGACAAGGTGCGCCTCAGCACCGCCGCGCCCGCAGACCTTATGCAGGAGCTGCAAGAAGAGGGCTGGACCCGCGCCTATATCGACGGCGGACGGATGGTGCAGTCCTTCCTGCGCCAGGGGCTTATCGCCGATCTGACCATCACAACGGTCCCGATTCTGATCGGCAGCGGCATTCCGCTGTTCGGCAGCCTGGACCGGGACATCGACCTCCAGGTGGCAAGCTCCCGCATCCTGCCCACCGGCATGGTCCAGACCACGTTCCGGGTAGCCTGACCAATGCCCCCGCGCATGGGCCGCCCGCCCAGGGGCAGCCGGACCCTCAGCAAGGATGATGTGCTGAAAACGGCCCTGCAGCTGCTCGATGAGGGCGGCAGCAAGGCCCTCACCTTCAAAGCACTGGCAAAGGCGCTTGGCGTCACCCCGATGGCCGTTGCCCATCACGCCGGAACCAAGGACGAGATGATTGCATCCCTCGTCGCCATTGCGTTTGCAGGTTCAGACACCCCGTCAGAAGCGGCAACGCCCAAACTGCGGCTGCGCGACCTGATGACACGCTATTGCGCCCAGGTGACCAAGCATCCGGAGCTTGCAAAGTGCATCCTGGAAAACCCGGCCCTGATCGGCCCCTCCCTGACCGGGCTGACCCGGCTGATCGAGGCGGAAATCACCGCCGCAGACGTATCTGGCGCAGAGGCCCGCACCATTCTCTGCCTGCTGGTGGATTACACACACGGTTTCGCCTTTGCTGCCGCCGCGGCACCACGCGGGGCGCTTTCGGCTGGCGATTTCACCCCGGCGCTGGATTGGGTGCTCGACCGTATCGAATAAAAAAAAGCGGGCCCGTTCAGGCCCGCGCATCCGTTTGCAAGTTTCAGAGCCGCCCGGTCCGCGGCCCCTCTCGTCACTTCGACTTCCAGCTGTCCAGCCAGCGCCGGAACCGCCCCCTGCGCTCGGCAAGCGCATCGCCGGCGGCATACAGGCTGTCTTCGACATTCTCGACCATCGGATCGATCCGCGCCCGGCGGAAGCGGCGCCAGCGCACATAGACGGCCCAGAACACCGCCGCCAGAAGCACCAGAACAATGATCGTGAACCAGTTGGTTGGCTTGTCCTCCGGTCCCGCAACCGGGTTGATCGTCACCGCGTTGGGAAAGACCGACAGGAATTCATTGCGCCAGCCGTAGTGCATCACCGCCACCCATTCCGGGTTCGCCTTGGTTGAGATGCTGTCATTGGCATCCGTATACAGATTGGCCGTATCGAACTTGAAATAGGGCGGCCAATTCCAGCCGGTATCCTCATTCCGGTACACGATATTGCGGCCATTGGGGCGCACCGCCTGGATGAACTGCACATCGCGGTTGATCAGCTCCGCCGACTGGTCATCCGGCTGCGACCAGAAAACCCTCGTCCAGTCGTTCAGCTCCTGCCGCTCCTCATAGGTATTGACGATCCGCACCACATCGTACTGCGGCAGCGTATAATGCAGAAAGGCCCCGAACAGCACCCAGATGGTGATCAGGAAAGCCCATTTGATGAAACGCATCTGCTGCACCTCACATGAAGTTAATGACATAGACCAGAAACGCCAGCGCCCCCAGCGGAATGATATAGACCAGCAGGATCAGCTTGCGCCGGAACGAGCGGTCGTATTGTTTCAGCCCCCGCTGGATGAAGGCGGAGCGGTCGCCGGTCAACCCCTTCTCTTTCCAGCGGCGTTTCAGTTTCGCCCGCCGCACCTCACGCGAATAAAGCGACACCGTGCCATAGGCCACGGTCAGCACCACCAGCAGGATCAGGATCAGGCGAAAAAAACCGAACATTCAGCGGTCCCTTACCCGGCTGACCGCGCCCCAGGGGCCGACCCGATCGACCATCCCCTTGCGCTGCACCCGCGGCAGCTTGGGCAGACGGCCCTGCATATCCGGCTCATGCCCGAACAGCGCGGCGCGCGCGCCGGCCTTGTCCACCGCATACTCCCGCGCCAGGAACTCAGCCGCATAGGCCTTTTTCGTCTCCGGCCAGCCCCGGTACTGGCGGTAGAATTCTTCCTTGTGGCAGATAAACATCTGGCGGAAGTCATGCGGGCACAGCTCCGCCAGCAGCATATTCACCAAGTCCCGCTGGGCAGTGTCCGACGCCCGCAAGGAATAGAAATAGGCCGGATGGTCCGAGCGGATCTTCGGCCATTTGCCGCCCCCCTCGGCCCAGCGCACCAGCGCCGCCAGCCCCTCGAACTCCGCCGGCAGCTCATCCGCATGCCGCGCCGCCATCCGCCGCAGGTCACCGCGCGACAGGCCAGTGAGGTCCCGGCCCTTCCCGGTCAGCACGCTCACCGCCAGGAACCCCATTTTCTGCCGCAGGATCGCCGCGCCATCGACGCCGCGCGACCGGATCACCGGCTCTGCCAGCCCGTTCAGTTCCAGAAACTTGGCAATCCCATTGCGCTCGCTCAGATCAAACACGCGGGCCAGCGGCACGTCCTCGGGCTTTGCTCCGCTGGCAATCACCGCCGGGTGCTCAACGTCCTGAAACACATAAAGCCCGCCGAAATGCGCAGTCCAGAAGTTCGACTGCTCAAAGACCTCATGCTCCAGATGCACCGGATTGCGGGTCACATCGCCGGTCTTTGCAGATGTCTGGATCATCTCCCCGATCAGCGCGTCATCGAACCAGGCATCCTCATGCGTTTTGAACCGCTCCACCAGCTCCGCCAGATGGTCCGCATGGCGCAGGGTACCCTTGGTGGTATCCGCCTCGATCCGCACCTGCCGGATGTCGAACAACTTGGCCGCAGAGGGCACCTCAAACACTGAATTCACCAGCTCGCCTGCCACCGCATCCGTCGCCGTCAGCGCAAACAACTGGCGTTCATTGACCTCGATGAACCGCCGCAAGATGTCCCGGCTGGTCGAGAATTTCACGTGCAGCAGCGGGCAGCGTTTCTGCTCGGTCGACAGCAGAATGAACTGCCGGTTCACGCCTGCATGGTTCAGATAGTGATCATCCCCCAGCTCATCCCCGATTTCTGGTGAGTAGCCCGAGATATCGACGTGGAAATCGGTGAGCTGCGTGGCCTTGCCGGTCAGATGCTTCAGCGCGCGATTGTACCGCTCCACCAGCGCGGGCGAGGCCACATGGAAGAGATTGCCGAACATCAGGCCATGCTGGATGAGGCGTTTCATGTATTGCTCCTATCCGTATTACGGTAGCGATGCGCCCGCCCTGGGGGGCGGGTCGGGCGCGTCGCGGCTTCGCCGCGGAGCCGAACGGCCTATGATTTGCACCAAACGGTTTCAGATCGCCTCCTCCACAATTATTAGAGGAACCTTCTGTTCCCCCGCTCCTGCAATCATTCCTGGTCTGAGTTCAAGTTCAATCCACTGCCAACTCGGTTGCTCACGGCCTTTGAATACAAACTCCTGCAAAAACTCATCGAACAAGGGCATCAGTGCCTTTGATGCTCTCAAAATCCATGAGACCCAGTCCGCAAAAGCTGGCAAGCGCTCCCCCTTCGGCCTGCTGCCGACCGTTCGGTTGAAACATCCAGCGAAAACCACTTCTTCACCAAAAGGAAAGTACGAATTTGCGTCTCGTTCGTCGAAGTAAAAACTTGTGGATGCTGCCGTAGAAACATGCCCTAAGTGCTTTTTCTTGATGTGGCTAACATTAAGGTGGTTGGTAGTTTCATGTCTAAAATTCCTGACGATGGACTTCAGGGCAACACCCCCGCCTTCAAGCAATTTTTCTTTTGCCTTCGTCAGAAAGTCCTTCAGAGCTACATCTTCGATTTTGACGTCTAATTCATCCGACAGTTCAAAGATTTTTGCTGACCAGATGCGAAGAACCAAATTCTGCTGAATAGAAATGGCTGAATCAACATCCTCGTTCCCAGTCGTCCTGAATTTACAACTATCGTACATCCGCCATAAAGCGTTAACCTCGCTGATAGCGAAGCTCAAAGCCGCCAAGACTGCAATCGTTTCCTCGGGGAGGTTCTGAATACTACTCTTGGGTATATCCAATTTCCGTACCCGGCGTACATTTTTCGTACTACTCACCCCTTCCCCTCCAGATACCGCCGTTTGGCCTCTTCCTGCCGCCCGAAGTCGCGCACCATATTCTCGATTGCCACCTCATCCGACTTGTCGGCATAGCGGAACTCGCTGTCGGCGTAGCGGTTGATCTCCTGCACCACCATGTCGACCGTGATCGGCACCCGCAGCTCCGCAATCATCGCGGATTTGGTCTCGTAATCCTTGAACAGGAACAGCTCCGGGTTCTCCATCCATTCATCCGGCAGCTCGAAATCCATCGCCCGGACCTTGACCGCATCGGTGATGTTCTTGATCGCCCGCCCGGTGAAGCGTTCATCCGCGGCTTGGATCGCCTTCAGATAGGTGCCGAGCTTGGCCAGATCATCCAGCTCTCCGAGCTGATCCTGCACCCGGCCAAAGACCTCTGCCAGTCCCGGTTCCTGCGGGCGGTTGTAGGCCTCGAAGGACCGCGCGACCGCCTTCCTGATTTCCTGCGCACCGTACAGATCATGCTCCCCCAGCGGGATCGCATGGTTCTTGCCCATCAAGAGCGTCAGGATGTCGATGTAATCCTCCCGCGTCTGCGGCCCATCCACCAGGAACCGTGCGCCCGCCCGCTGGCGCAGCGCGTCGTCCACATTCTCCGGATAGTTGGAGAACATGCCAAAGGTGCAATTGCCCCGCACCACGGTATTGGCGCCGGCAAAGGCCTCCATGAACACCGCCGTTACCTCCTGCTGGCCTGCGCTGGACTGCCGGTCGCCGCGTTTTCCTGCGATCTGGTCAATGTCGTCGATGGTGCCAAAGCCGATGACGCCGGGGTCGATCACGTTCTGAATGAACGATTTGGCGTTCTGGCCCGATTTACCCTGATAGCTGTCGATATTGTCGATGCCGAAATTCTGATAGCGGAAGGCATAGCCTGCATTCTGGCAATAATCATGCATCAGCCCCGCCATCATCTGGATCAGGGTTGTCTTACCGGTGCCCGGCTTGCCATCGCCCATGAAGGTAAAGATGAATCCGCCCATCTCGGCAAACGGGTTCAATCGGCGGTCAAAGTCATAGGCCATCAGCATCTTCGACAGCCGTAGCGCCTGATATTTGGCGATATGGTTGCCGACCACCTCATGCGGCTTCTTGAACGCCATGGTCAGGGTGGTGGATTTCGCCTTGGCCGCGGCGTCAAAGCCGCTGATGGTCAGGTCATCCGCCTCAACCCTCCAGGCGGCGGACGTGAAGGCTTCCAGCCGGCTTGCATTCTGCGCCCGCAAAGCAGCCTTCTCCAGCAGCTGCTCGGCATAAGCTGCCGCAGCCGCAATCAGATGCGCATCATCAGTGCCATGCAGCGCCAGTTTCTGGTCCAGTTCCCACAGCGCCCCGTGCAGGGCAAGCGGCGCATTATCCGTTAGCAGTTCCTCCGCCTCGCCCACCTCAGCCTGCGCTTCGGACCCGTGCGGCGCCAGCAGAAACGCCACGGCATTGGCAAACACATGCGCCGATACCAGCGCCTCCGCCGCCAGCAGCTCGGTGAACTCACCTTTGCGGGCCGCGTCCAAGGACCCCGCCAGATTGGCCCGTTTCAGTTCACCCAGACCGGACACATCCGCATAAGCCTCCCCCATCGCCAATGAGATCGCCAGCGCCCGGCGCAAGGCATGCTGCAAGGTCGCCTGCAGCGGCGAGGTCAGCGGATCCTCCTCATCCGCAGCCTCGATGCGGGCAATCAGATGCACCCCTTCGGGCCGCGCGGTGGAGCGCGTCACCAGCCCCGGCGTGGTCGAGCGGAAGCGGCGCCGCGTGCCAATCCCTGCCGACCGCTCCGGCGCCTTGCCCTCTGCCTGCGGCTTGGCAATGCGCGGGGTGTGGTCAAACCCCTCCAGCAGCGCCGCCGCAGCGGCGTAATGCTTGCGGATATCTTCTTCCCGCAGCTCCATCTGATTGCCTGAAATGCTCATCTCACCCTCTCAATCCGCAGCGCGCAGCCTTAAATCCGGCCCGCTTTTCATCTTTCCCAAAATACTCCCGCCGGAGGCTCCTGCCCTCGCAATACGCGCAGGCGTTCAATACCGTAAAACTTGCCCCGCCTCGCTCACCACAAACTTCTGCACATCCCCAAACCCCGGCGGGTCCAGCTCTGCCAGCACCTGGAACGGACGCTGCGGCAGGATAATGGCCCGCTGGGTGCGTGTCGCCCCGGTATCCGCACCACGCCCGCCAAAGGGATCGAGCGCAAAAATCTCCCGCTCCACGGTGCCGAACCAGCCGGAGCGCTCTTCACGCACCTCTTCGCTTTCCAGCTCTTCCAGCGTCCAGGCCAGCGCCCAGTCCTGGCCCGCGGGCGCCTCTGCCTCCTCCAGCACTTGGTGCAACGGGCCTGACTGCTCGGTATAGGCCGAGGAATACATCGGCCCCACGTGATAGCGTCGCAGTTGCTTGGGATGCAGATCGTCGAAATCCTCGTCAAACCCCTTGGCAATGGTCACCAGCTTCAGGCCCGCCAGCGCCTGCGCCATCAGATGCGCCTGCACCTCGGGCCAGCGCCGCTCATCCTTGGGCAAGGCCACCTTGCCGCTGTCTTCCAGCTCCATCAGGTAGATCACCGGCAAGTTCACCTGGCTGTCATAGGCGGCCCAATGCAGCAGAAAGCGCCGGCGGCGCGGGCCAAGGTTTTCCAGCCATTCGCATTCCGGGTCGTTCTGGGTCCAGAACAGCTGCCCCTTCAGCAGCTCCTGATAATAGAGCCGCTGCGACAGGGCGAATTGCAGCTTTGACGGCACCGTGCGGTCAGCGATGACGGTGCGGACCATGTCGTCTTTGAGCTGCTCCTCGCTGGCCATATTGCCCAGATGCCGCTCTGCCTGCTGGGCGTCATTGGCCATAGTCATCAGTTCGGCCGCGACCGGAAAACCGCTGTCGCGCTTGTCCATCGCCAGGCTGCCAAAGAACCTGCCCGTGTCCCGCCCCGCCATCAGGTATTTCATCGAGAGCGCGCGGAAGGTGAAATTGAGCCGCATCAGGTAGCCGGTCAGCACCTTCACATCGGACTTGCTGAGCCGCCCCTCCGCCTGCATCGCCGCCGCCACCCGCGTGAGATGCCGGATGATGGTGTCGAACTTTTTGAAATACCGGCGCGAGGCGAAGGTATCGGCAAGGCCTGCGTGGTCCTTGGCGGGATCGGTCATACCTCGCCCCTTTCCGGACGTGCCGCTTGCGGCACTGACAGCGCCCGGCCGCCCTCTCCAAACCGCAGGTTTGCCTCCGGCAAAACGGCGGGCACTACGCCCCCATCCGCGGCCGGGAGCTGTCCCGTTTCATTTCTCAAATTCAATGGCGCCATCTTGCTCCGGCTTTCCCAAGTTCTTTCCGCAGCGCGGAAAAATCACCCAGCCCCCTCAAGGGGATTCTCACTTTGGGCTTTCTTCAAGCGCGACCGCAGATGAAGTGCTGTGCCGATCATACTGCCTACTCCCGCCGCAATGAGTATGGCTTTGGAAAGGGAGGTAAATACACCAAGCACCATCAAAAGCAGAGCGAGGCAGCAGAAGTCCAACCACCAGTCACGCCAGCTCTTCGGGTTTTGCAACAAAGGAAAACGCAACCGTCTCACCCCCCATACAGGTTCTTGTCGTGCTTCTCGACAATCGCGGCGAACCGGCGGGCAAAGCGTTCATCAGCCTTGGCCTTCTTCTCCAGCACGTCGCGGGCGAACACCATGTTGTCCTCGTGGCTTTCCAGCATGTCGGCCATCTTCTGGTTGGTCGCGGTGCCGATTGCCGCCATTGCGGTCTGGGCTTCCTTGTCGGTCTGCACGCCGATCTCGTTGATCCGGTGCGCCACGTCCTGCTGTTGTGCGGTCTTCAACGATTTGGTCAGCGCGTCATACAGCACCACCCGCTGCGCCGTGTCCGTCTGCAGCTTGTTGATCAGCACCATCTGCGTTGCCGCCTGGTTCTGCAAGCTGTCGACCCAGGTCTTGCCCTTCTCGATGTAGCGCTCCAGCGTCTGGGACTTGGCAAGCTTGACCTGCTCCTCCTGCACCATCGCATTGTATTTGGCATTCAGATCGGCCAGCTCGGTCTCCAGCTTGGTGCGGGCGGCGGCGTCCTGCTCGACCGATATCTTGTTCTCCAGCGCGATGATCTGCGGGTCCAGCGCCACGATCCCGGCCCGTACGGCTTCCAGCTCCTGCACCGTGAATTCGCGGTCGTCCAGGGTGGCCGTCAGGTTCGCCTGGACCTTTTCGCGCTGCTCTTCCAGCGTCGCCAGCTGTCCCTCCAGCAGCTTCACGATCACATCGGATTTGGCAATCAGATCCTGCAGCTTGTCATCAATATTGGCGGTGCGCATCCGCTCCTGGCGCATCGAATCCGATTTGCCGCTGCTGAAGAAGCCGACAAAGCTCTCCCAGCCGGTCTTGCCCCGCATCTCGTCAAAATCTTTCGAGAACGCCGCCGTCACATCGTCCAGCCCCATAATCAGTTCGGCGATATTGGCGTTCATCACGTCGGTGTGGGCGTGCACATCCTCCAGCGTCGCGTTCTCGATGTCGATGCTGGCATCCTCGCCCGCCTCGATCTTGTTGCGCGCGGTCTCAATGCGCGAGGTCAGCGCCCCGATCTTGGCCTGGGACTCCCGGACCTTTTCCTGGCTCTCCGCCACCATCTTCTCAAATTGGGAAACACTCATAGTATCCGTTCCTTCCCCTCAAATTCATGATCCGGATATAGGCATGTAAAAAGCATTTACATCCCCTGAGGCGGTGCAATTCCGCCTGGTTCAAACGCACTGTTGCAGAGAGGCCGCACAAAGAAAAGCCCCGGAGAACACTCCGGGGCCGCTTCGCTGAATTGCGCCGTTTCACATGGTTTGCTGCTTGCCCAGAACCAGAAAAGTCATCATCCCGAAGGGCGGAATGCTTTCTTGCTGCTTGATGCTCAACCGGTCCTCCTGCAGCACCGTCTCCAGCGCAAAATCCGAATGCCAGCCGATCACATTGGCCAGCGGCGCCGAGAGTTTCTCCAGCGACGCCCGCACCCCCTTGCCGCTTTTGAAGTGGTTGGTGATCACCACCTCGCCGCCGGGTTTCAGGACGCGCGTTATCTCGCGCATCACTTGTTCAGGATCCGGCACCACCGAAAGCACATGCATCGCTGCCACCGTGTCAAAGGAATTGTCCGGAAAGTCCAAGCACCGCGCATCCATCTGGCGCAGCTGCTTGACCTGGTTCAGGCCCAGCTCCTGCACCTTTCTTTGCGCCTTCTTCAGCATGTCATGGCTGAAATCAATGCCAGTCACCTGCAGATGCGGTGCGTAATGCTTCAGCGACAGCCCGGTGCCGACGCCAACCTCCAGCACGCTGCCCTGACGGGTGTTGATATAGCGGGCCGCACGGCGGCGGCCCGAGCGCGTCACCGCGCCAAAGGTCTTGTCGTAGACCGGCGCCCAGCGCGCGTAAGATTCTTCAACTGCCTTGATATCCAATTCGTCCCTCCCCGGACGTCACGGGCTAGTCCTTTGGCTTTGAAACCAGCCCCCAAATCACCATCACTACGTAGCCAAGGCATAGCACAACCAGCACCGTCCATGCATAGGTCAGTAATGCCGCAGCCATGAAGGCAAAGCCAACGAGCAGATACTTAACATTCTCGCGGGAGATTTTAACCGCCTTTGGCGACCAGGTCTGAATGTGGCTGATCATTGCCAATCCGATCACCACCATATGCAGGCAGATCAGCAGCTCCGGCAGCAGCACCTTGCCGTCAAAGGCAAAGGCGACAAACATCGGCAGCAATGCCAGCAGTGCGCCGGCGGGCGACGGGATGCCGTCGAAATAGCCGCTGCGCCCCTTTGGCGCCTCCTCGGATTTGGTGCTGACATTGAACCGCGCCAGCCGCACCACGCAGCAAACAGAAAACACGAGAACCGAAATCCACCCGGCGCCGCGCACGTCCTGCAAGGCCCAGAAATAGATCACCAGCGGTGTCGCGACGCCGAAGTTCAGAAAATCCGCCAGCGAGTCCAGCTCGGCGCCCATCTTGCTTTCGCTGTGCAGGGCGCGGGCAAGCCGCCCGTCAAGACCGTCCAGAATCGCCGCCAGGATGATCATCATCACCGCCAGGGTGTAATTTCCGAACACCGCAAAGCGGATCGCCGTCAAGCCAGCGCAGATGGCGCCAATGGTCATCATGTTCGGCATCAGCTGGATCAGCGCAAATTCCGATTTCTTCTTTTCCGGGGCGTCATACATGGCGGTGGCTCTTTCTTCCTCGCGGGGCGCACGTGCGTGCACCGTCTGCAAGAGGGTAACATATAGGCTGGCGATGCAGTGGCGGAACATATGCCCCAAGACCCGCCCCGGCGCAACGTCCGTGCCAAAAGGCCATTTGCCCGGAGACCAAGCTACATTCTTTTCATTCAGGCGCCCCGCGTCTGCCGGGCCCACTATATGCGGCGTTAGCCTGACGCGCTGCCATCCGGCTAAGGTCCAGTCTTCTCCAGCAAGTGAATGCTCCTGTATCCCAGCTGCACTTGGCCTTTGGCCTTCAAGCCGTTCAGATGAAGGCCCACAGCTTCTTTGGTCACGCCCAAGATGGCAGCCAGTTCCTCCTGGCTGATTTGCAGCTTTCGCGAGTTCTGCCAAATGGAAATCTGTTGCAGCGTGGTTTTCAGTCTTTGTTCCAGCGAGAGAAAAACCGTATTCTCGTAACTCTTATAAAAATGACCAGCAAGCCCGGCCAGGACAGCTGCAATCGCCTGCCATAAGCTTGGATCTGCCTGACCTATTTCCTCGATGTCCTTCCAACCGACCACCTGCAACCGGGTCTCCGTTACTGCATAGGCCGCATTCGGCCTCTGACCGGACCCAAGGCACCCGATGAAACCAAACCAGTCCCCTGCATCAAGGTCGCGGACGATCAGCTGTTTGCCGCCCTCGTGTGTCGCCCCGAACCGTACCGTTCCAGTTTCAATAAAGTACAGCTCCTGCGCAGGATCAGCGATTTCGTGAACCAAGCCGTCTTTGGGGATGCACCTCCCCCGTGCCTTGCCATGCACCGCCTGCCTGGTTTCGTCAGAGCAATGGTCAAGCCAATTCCGGAAGTTCACATTTTTCATCGGGAAAACAACCCAGATTGTCTTTTCATTCCGGCTTTACACGTAGTGTCCGCAGCATCTGCTACAAGGGATTCAAATAGATGAAAATGGTACTCTTCGGCGCGGCTGCGGCCGGTTTACTCGCAGCTTCTACCGCCGCAGCGGTTGAAATTCCGAACCGCCCGGCTCTGACAACCGAAATTGCCGAAGCAATCGCCAAAGAAGCGCTTGCAGATTGCCGCGCAAAAGAGACATCGGTATCGGTATCGGTCGTGAATGACCAAGGACGGCTGCTCTATTTTTTCCGGGGTGAAGGCACTGGTGCAAACACCATTCATACCAGCTTCCGGAAGGCCTACACATCCGCGTCCCTGAAAATTCCTACTTCAGTTCTCAATATGGCGCCGCAGGCGGACGGTTTCAGCCAGTTGGGGAAAATGGAAGACGACATCCTGCTGCTCACCGGAGGCCTGCCGCTGTTCCACGAGGGCAGTTTGATCGGCGCGATCGGTCTTTCGGGTGCGCCGGACCCGAACATTGAAGAGGCCTGCGGTGAAGCCGCAATCGCAAAAGTTCTGGACAGCAAAGACGGCTGACAGGCCGCTTTAAATCCCTCACTCAACCAGACTGGCTCTCCTCGCCGGTGCACAGGGGGGGCACACATGCACCCCCTGCTTTTTTCGCATTCTGCCCGCCTCAGCCGACGACGTTGAACTCCGGCCCATAGGGGTATTTGGTGATGTTCTCGTTGCCGTCCTCATGGATGATCAGGATGTCGTGCTCGCGGTAGCCGCCGGCCCCCGGCTGGCCGTCGGCGATTGTCAGCATCGGCTCCATTGAGATCACCATGCCCGGCTCCAGCACCGTATCGATGTCCTCGCGCAGCTCCAGCCCGGCCTCGCGGCCATAGTAGTGGGACAGCACGCCAAAGGAGTGGCCATAGCCGAAGGTGCGGTACTGCAACAGATCCTGCTCTTCAAAGAAGGCGTTGATCTGATGGGTGATTTCCGCACAGCTTGCACCCGGCTTCAGCAGCGAGATGCCCAGTTCATGGGCCGCCACATTGGCCTCCCAGATGCGCAGGCTCTCGGCGTCCACTTCCTTGACGAACATGGTCCGCTCCAGCGCGGTGTAATAGCCCGAGATCATCGGGAAGGTGTTCAGCGACAGGATATCGCCGCGCTGCAGGGTACGCCCCGTCACCGGGTTGTGGGCGCCGTCGGTATTGATGCCGGACTGGAACCAGACCCAGCTGTCACGGTATTCGGCATCCGGAAACCGCTTGGCAATCTCCAGCTCCATCGCGTCCCGGCCGGCCATCGCCACATCAATCTCGCGCGCGCCTTCCTTGACTGCGTCACGGATTGCAAAGCCGCCGACGTCTGCCACCGCGGCACCGGCACGGATCATGTCCAGTTCGGCGGCGGATTTACCCATCCGCTGAACCATGGTGGGGTGGTACAGATCAACCAGGCTGGACGGCTCCAGGAAGCTCTCCAGCTTGGCCTTCTGCATCAAGGTCAGGTGATCGCTTTCAAAACCGACAACCGCGCCCGCGCCGCTGACCGACTTGATTGCACGCCAGAAGTTGTCGCGCTGCCAATCGGTATAGGTGATGTTGTCGCAGAACGACCGGCGCCAGGGCTGGCCCGCGTCGATGCCGGCCGAAATGGTCACCGCCTCGGAGGCTGTCACCACCATGCCATAAGGGCGGCCAAAGGCGCAGTAGGTGAAGCCCGAATAATACGAGATGTTGTGCATCGAGGTGAAGACTGCGGCAGTCACGCCGGTCTCAGCCATGATCTTGCGCAGGCCGGCAATGCGTGCCTCGTATTCCGAGACGGCAAATTGCAGCGGTGCTTTTTCACCATTGTGAAAACGGTACATTTCAGGACGTGAAGTCATATCAGACCCTTCCTTCTTACAAGAAAGGTCCCGGCGTTCAGGACGGTTTTGGAATGCTGGGGGCGGCATGTATTCCATGCGGCGACGCCATCGCCTGGCCCTTGCGCAGAAGATGCGGCGGAAACGGGATTCTGGCAAGTGAAATCTTGCCTGCCGCCTGCCGCATCCTTGCCTGGCCTACTTGTCCGGCCAGCCGGCCGGACAAGAGGTCTCAATTCACGATCAGCATCACCAGATCGCTTTCCGGGTCCGCCAGCGGCTCGATCACATTGAAATGATGCTTGCCAAAGGCGATAACGTGATCAGCCTCCCAGGCCTCCACCAGCCAGACCGCCTGATCCAGAAACGCCGGGCGTTCCTCGCCGCCGACCCAGACCGTCACGTCTGCGGGGTAGCGGTCCTGCATGTCCACCGGGCTTTCGGCAATCGCAGCCGCGGAATCCATCTGGAACTTCTGGTTCATCGTGGTGCGCAGCAAGGGGCGTAAATCCGACAACGGCGAAATCGGAATCACCGTCTTGATCCGCGCACCCACATCTGCCGGCAGCAGCGCGCGGTCCAGCATCCGCGCCACCAGATGGCCGCCCGCCGAATGGCCCGCCAGCGCAATCGGCCCCGCAACCTCTTCCGCAATCCGGGTCACCGCCGCAGCAATCTGCCGGGTGATATCCGCAATCCGCACCTCGGGGCACAGATCATACGACGGCATCGCAACCGCCCAGCCATGCGCCATCGCACCACGGGCCAGATGCGACCAAGTGCTTTTGTCGAAGGCCAGCCAATACCCGCCATGGACAAAGACAAAGACCCCCTTGGGCGTTCCTTCCGGCAGGAACAGGTCGAACCGCTGCCGCGCGCCCTCGCCATAGGGGAGGTCCAGCCGGGCGCGCTCATGCAGGCTGTTGCGGAAATCCTCAGCCGAGGCCGCCCAGCGCGGCGGGTAGCTGTCCGCATTTTCGATATATGCCCCGTTGGCATAGGCATCATCCAATTCCATGCCCGATCTCCCCTGTTTTTATTCTTTGCGGCTACCTGACAGTCTGACACAGGACATGTCAAATTGCCCGTCTGAAAAACTCCAGCTGCACCGCGCGGCGGCGGATTTGATCAAATTCTGGACTCATCGATGATTCTGGACTTATTTAAGCACAGCTGATTTGCATTCCAGCGACAAAACATCCGGGAGGCCCGCAATGCTCGACGCAACCACAGACCTGAAATCCCTGCTCAAAGATCCCAGCCTGCTGGAAACCCGCGGCTATATCGGCGGTCAATTCGCTGAAGGCGAAAGCACCTTTGACGTGAAAAATCCTGCCCGCGGCGACGTGATTGCGCAGATGGCCGATATCAGCCGCGCCCAGGTGGCAGGCGCCATCGCCCAGGCCGAAGCCGCGCAAAAAGACTGGGCCAAATGGACCGGCAAGGAACGCGCCAACTGCTTGCGCAAGTGGTACGACCTGATGATGGAAAACCAGGAAGACCTGGCGGTGATCCTGACCGCCGAGATGGGCAAGCCGCTGGCGGAATCCCGCGGCGAGATCGCCTATGGCGCGTCATTCATTGAGTTTTTCGCGGAAGAGGCCAAGCGGATCTACGGCGAGACCATTCCCGGCCATCAGCGCGACAAACGGATCACCGTGCTGAAGCAGCCGATCGGTGTGGCCGCCTCGATCACGCCGTGGAACTTCCCCAATGCGATGATCACCCGCAAGGCAGGTCCGGCGCTGGCCGCAGGCTGTGCCTTTGTCGCCCGCCCCGCCGCCGAAACCCCGCTGTCGGCCACCGTTCTGGCGGTGCTGGCGGATCGCGCAGGCATTCCGGCGGGCGTGTTCAACGTCGTGCCGTCGTCGCGCGCCTCGGAGATCGGCAAGGAGTTCTGCGAGAACGACGCCGTGCGCAAGCTGACCTTCACCGGCTCGACTGAGGTTGGCCGCATCCTGATGCGCCAGGCAGCGGACACCGTGATGAAATGCTCGATGGAGCTGGGCGGCAATGCCCCGTTCATCGTGTTTGACGACGCAGATCTGGACGCCGCAGTCGAAGGCGCCATCATGTGCAAGTTCCGCAACAACGGCCAGACCTGCGTCTGCGCCAACCGGATCTATGTGCAGGCCGGCGTTTACGATGCTTTTGCGGAGAAGCTGAAAGCCGCGGTCGAGAAGATGAACGTCGGCGACGGCCTTAACGACGGCATCCATTTCGGCCCGCTGATAAACAAGGAAGCGGTTGAGAAGGTGCAGGAGCATATTGCCGACGCCACCGCCAAAGGCGGCGAAGTGATCCTGGGCGGCAACCCGTCGGAACTGGGCGGCAGCTTCTTTCAGCCGACCATCGTCAAGGGCGCAACCCGAGACATGGCATTTGCCACGGATGAAACCTTTGGCCCGCTCGCTCCGCTGTTCAAGTTTGAGGACGAGGACGAGGTGATCGCGATGGCCAATGACACGATCTTTGGCCTGGCATCCTATTTCTATGCCAAGGATCTCAGCCGCGTGTACAAGGTCGCCGAGGCGCTGGAATACGGGATTGTGGGTGTGAACACCGGCATCATTTCCACCGAGGTGGCCCCGTTCGGCGGCGTAAAGCAATCGGGCCTGGGCCGCGAAGGCAGCCACCACGGCATCGAGGATTACCTGGAGATGAAATACATCTGCATGGCAGTCTGACCCGGCTGGCGGTCAGCACCAGGGCAGTATCGTGTCAGTGCCGGGTCAGCGTCCCGGCCACCTGACTGATGGCGCTGGCCCAGGCGGTTTCCGTCTTTGTGTCCAGCGCCGGGCCTAAAACATCGCGCAAAGCGGCAATCAGCGCCCGCTTTGCCGCCTCGCTCTCCCGCGCGCCAAGCTGCAGATGCGCATGCGCCTGAAGCAGCTGCGCGCCCAGGTCTTCCAATGTGCGCGGATCGTCCAGATTGCGCACGCAGGCGGCAATCATCGCTGTCAGCATTGCCTTCTGCTTCACAAAATTTCCACGGAACATGCCGCGTGCTTCTGGCAGGCGGGTGAACAGATGCACATAAAAACGTTCAGCCAGATCCGCCTTGCGAGCAAAGATCCCGGCAAAGCTTTGCTGAACATGCTGGATTTCCTGAGGGTTCATCAATCCGCCTTTGCGCTGCGGCACCAATCACTCTGCCTCCGATCCTGCCTCCCAATACCTAAAGAAACATTTACGCCCGCAACCATAACCCGCAGCTGTCCCCGCGGGGACAACCCGGTGAAACGAAAAAACCCCCTGGCAGAACCAGGGGGCTGAAGCACTCGAACCTTGATCGCGGGATCAGTTGACCGCCGTGGCCTCGATCTCGGCGCGGTTCGGGCGGGAGGAGGAGATTTCGATCCGGCGCGGTTTCAGCGCCTCGGGCACTTCGCGGTGCAGATCGATATGCAGCATACCGTTTTCATGGCTGGCACCGGTCACGCGGACGTGGTCGGCCAAGGTGAAACGGCGCTCAAAGGCGCGGGTGGCGATGCCCCGGTGCAGGAAGGAGCGGTCATCGCCGTCCTCGGCCTTTTTGGCGGTCACCACCAACGCGTTTTCCTTAACCTCGACATTCAGATCGTCTTCGGCAAAACCGGCAACCGCGATCGAAATGCGATAGCTGTCGGCGTCGGTCTTTTCGATATTATAGGGCGGGTAGCTGGACTGGGCGGCATCCGCGCTAAGGGCGCGGTCCATCAGGCTGGCGATCTGGTCGAAACCGATGGTGGCGCGGTGCAGCGGTGCAAAATCAAACGTACGCATAGTGTCATCCTCATTCATGAGCGATTTCAGGGCGCCTTCCCCGCAGGGACAGGCTGGTCTTTTCCGGGCCCCAATCAGCGGCGGCCCGGATAGACCTGAGATAGGAACGCAAAATGCGGCTTCAAGAGGCGGATCAGTCGCCCACGGTCACAAACTTCGCGCCGCCCGCCGACGCGCCGCCGCCTACCCGGACGCGTTTAATCCGCCGGTCGGGCGCGGCCACCGGATTGCGGCGCAGCTGCGCCTTCAGTTCCGCCACCCGCTGCGGCAGTTTCATGCCGAACGCCACCTGCTTGCCGCGGTATTTGCCACCGCCCGAGATCAGCGCCAAAATCCGCCCGCGCCCGCCTACTTGCGAAAACACCGGCGCCCCGGAAGAGCCGAAAGTGACATTGCAGTCGATCATCAGCACGTCACCGCTTTCCCCCATCAGGTTGCACTGGCGTTGCCGCGACAGCGCCTCGGCGCGGCCCTGCCCATAAGATGTGACAGAGATATCGCTGCCGTATTCGCGACCGGAATGCAGTGCAAAAGCATCTGCCTGACCGCTGAGCACCGGCGCAGTCAACCGGATCAGCGCCACGTCGTGACGGATGTTATTCAAATCAAGCCGTCCCCGCGGGTTGAACCCCGGATGCGCGGCGATCTGCAGCCCCCGGCGTTCGGCTATGGCAGTCCCGTCGCGCAAACCCGCGCGGAAAGTGATCTGCTCAGCCGCGCGCAAATTCCTGTTGCGGTCATAGACACAATGCGCTGCGGTCAGCACCAGTTCCGGTGCAATCAGCGTGCCGGTGCAAAAGCCCTGGCCGTTCAGCTCAAGCCGCCCGACAGCCTCCCAGCCCAGCAGGTCATCGCGGTCAGTCAGCCGCCGCAGACCGGCGCCCTGGGCCGTTGCCTGCCCAGCGTACGCCAGGGTGGCAACAGCCAGCATCAGTGCCCGCCAATTCATTGGCTGATGAACTTCGCACCGGAGGAGCTGCGCCCCTCCCCCACCTTCACCCGGCCAACACCAGGCGGCAGGCGGCCACGGGTATTCACACCCGTCAGCTGCGCCTGCAGCAGGGTCAGTTCCTCGGCCAGGGCAGAACCAAGCGAGACCCGCTCGCCGCTGACCTCGGCCTTGGCGGAGATCACCGAGACAATCCGCGGGGTGCCGTCCTCAAAGGAGAATACCGGCGCGCCGGAGGAGCCGAAATCGACATCGCAGGACATCACCAGCACCCCTTGCTGGCGTGCCATCACCGCGCAGACCTCTTGCAGCGACGGTGCCTCGGACCGGTCATGCGCATAAGAAACCACACCGATGCTGGCCCCCTTGCGCGGGCGCTCGTCGGTTTCAAAGGGTGTCACGGTGGTGTTGCGGATCGGGCGCTGCAATTGCAGCAGGGCAATGTCGTTGCGGACCCGGTCGGTCGACAGTTCGCCGTCATAGACATAGGAGGGATGTTCAACCGCCCGCCGCACGCTGCGGTAAGCCGAGGCGCGCCCGTTGCGCCAGCCGGCCAGGAATTCGATGGTGGCAGGGTCGATGCGCGCCTTGGTCTGGCTGTCATAAAGGCAATGGGCGGCGGTCAGCACCAGATCCGGCGCAATCAGCGCGCCGGTGCAAAACCCCTCGCCGTTCACATCAAGACGCCCGACCGCTTCCCATTTGCGGCCCGCATCCATTGTGTCCATCCGCTGCAAAAGGCTGTCCTGCGCCATCGCCGCCGCCGGCAGCACGGCTGCCAGAACCGCCAGAATCCATTGCCTCACATGTCTCTCCTCTTATCCACCGGTTGGGAGATTACGGGTCCGTTCAGGCAAAATTAGGGCAAATGCGCAGTTTATGCAGCCCGATTCCTTTTACGCGCTTTAACGCAGGACCGGCGCCCCCGGCGCGCGTTTGCCCGGCGCCGTCAGCGCGGGCGGCTGCGGCCCGCCAGTTGCCCAGTCCAGCAGCTCCACCGTGTGCACAATAGGCAGTTCTGTGCCGGAACCGATCTGCATCATGCAGCCGATATTGCCTGCGGCGATCAGATCGGGCTGCTTGGCTTCCAGCGTCTTGACCTTGCGCGCCTTCAGTTCGGTGGAAATCTCCGGCTGCATCAGGTTGTAGGTGCCGGCCGATCCGCAGCACAGATGGCTGTCTGCGGGTTCCACCACCGTGAACCCTGCACGCCTCAAGAGCGTCTTGGGGTGTGTCTTGATCTGCTGGCCATGCTGCAGCGAACAGGCGGCGTGGTAGGCGACGGTCAGCCCCTTATCCGCACCCTCAGGGAACTCCAGCTGCATCAGCAGTTCAGAGATATCCATGGTGCGTTCCGACACCCGCGCAGCATCCGCGGCCAGCGGATCATTGCGGAACATATGGCCGTAATCCTTGACCGTGGTGCCGCAGCCCGAGGTGTTGATGACGATGGCGTCCAGCCCATGGCCGTCCATCTCCGCACCCCAGGCGCGGATGTTCTTTGCAGCCGTGGCGTGGCTTTCGTCCTCGCGCCCCATGTGATGGGTCAGCGCGCCGCAGCAGCCCGCGCCTTTGGCCACCACCACCTCGCAACCCAGCCGGGTCAGCAGCCGGATGGTGGCGTCGTTGATATCGGTGTTCAGCGCCTTTTGCGCGCAGCCGGTCATCAGCGCCACCCGTTTCTTGCGGACTGCAGCAGCGGCAAAGCTTTGCGGATCGTCGTTGCGGCTGACCGGCGGGATGTGCCCCGGCGCCATATCCAGCACCGCCCTGAGCCGCGCGTCCGGCATCAGCCCCTTCAAAGGTTTCGCCAGTTTCGCGCCAGACAGCGCCAGGCGGAACCGCCCCGGATAAGGCAGGATCCGGGCCAGCAGCCAGCGCAGGGCGCGGTCGCTCCACGGGCGGTCATAATGCTTTTCGATATAGGCGCGGGCGTGATCCACCAGATGCATGTAATGCACACCCGAGGGGCAGGTGGTCATGCAGGCCAGGCATGACAGGCAACGGTCGATGTGCTTGACCGTCTTTTCGTCCGGCACCCGTGCGTTCTCCAGCATATCCTTGATCAGGTAAATGCGGCCGCGCGGGCTGTCGAGCTCATCACCCAGCACCTGGTATGTCGGGCAGGTCGCCGTGCAAAAGCCGCAATGCACACAAGAGCGCAGGATCTCGTTGGCGCGCCGGGTGCCCGGGTCCTGCAGCTGCGCATCGGTAAAGGTGGTCTGCATGTGCTTATCCCATCAGTCCAGGGTTGAGGAGTCCCTTCGGGTCGAACCGGCGCCGCAGCCCCTCGGAGATTGCCGCGAGGGGGCCGGGCTGCGGCTGGAACACGCCAAGCCGCTTGCGGGTGTCCGCGCCGGCCCGCACCAGCGTGGCATGGCCCGGCACGCCGATACGCGCGCGCAGATCGGTGCCCGCAGGCACCAATGCCCAGATCAGCCCGCCGCCCCAGTCGAACTGCAGCGCCTCGGCCTGCAGCCGCGGCGCCAGCGCAACGGCATCGGAGGGTTTCACCGAAATCCGCCAAACATCGCCTGCCCGCCCGTGAAAGCCCGCGCCATCGCGGATGCCTTGCCACAGGCCGGCGTCCTCGCTTTCGATCTGCGGACTGCCAAAGCCACCCAATTCCGATACCAGCTTGCGGCACCGGTAGGCCGCTGTGTCCGCAAACCCCTCGACCCGGACAAAAGCTGTTTGCTTCTCCGGATCATAGGCCGCGCCGGTCACGTCATAGGGGGACCCCAAAGCCGCGGACATCGCCGCCACCGCGGCAGCCAGATCAGCACCCTCAATGGCAACTGTTGCCGACGCCTCGGCGCGCGGCAGCACCTTCATCGACACCTCGCTCAGCACTCCCAGGGTGCCATGGGCGCCGCACATCAGTTTCACCAGATCATAGCCGGTGACATTCTTCATCACCCGGCCGCCGTTCTTCACCGCTTGGCCGGAACCATCCACAAAGCGCACTCCCAGCAAGTGGTCCCGCGCCGCCCCCGCCTGGATGCGGCGGGGACCGGAGACGCCTGCGGCAATCACCCCGCCAATGGTCGGCTCGCCCTCGGTGCCCAGCAGCCCGCGATGATCCATCGGCTCAAACGCCAGCTGCTGATTTTCCGCGGTCAGCAGTGCCTCGACCTCAGCCACCGGCGTGCCCGCCCGGACCACAAGCGTCAGCGCGCCGGGCTCATAAAGCTCCACGCCGGACAGGCCTCTGGTACTCAGCCTTTCGCCGTCAATGGCCAGCCCGCGGGTGCCGCCGCCCTGGACGCACAGCGGTCCGCTTGCTCCTGCTAGCATTTCGGCCAGTTCGGCCTCGCTCTGAGGTGTCAGCATCTTCATCTTTCCAAAAAATACTCTGGGGTTTGGGGCAAAGCCCCAATCATTCAGCCGCCCATGCCGCCGCCCGGCGGCCCTCGCTCACCGATAGCGGAAACACCTTGGCCGGATTGAGCAGCCACTTCGGGTCGAACACATCCTTGACCTTCAACTGCGCCTCAAGGTCCGCCGCCGTGTACTGATGCAGCATCAGATCGCGTTTTTCGATCCCGACCCCGTGCTCACCGGTCAAACAGCCGCCGGCCTCGACACAGAGCTTCAGGATCTCTGCCCCGAAAGCCTCGCAGGTTTCCAGATCGCCGGGCTTGTTGGCATCAAACAGGATCAGCGGGTGCATGTTGCCGTCCCCGGCATGGAACACATTCGCCACATCCAATCCGAACTCCCGGCTCATCTCAGCAATGCGACGCAGCACAAACGGCAGCGAGGACACCGGGATAGTGCCATCGAGACACATGTAGTCGTTGATCTGCCCCATCGCGCCAAAGGCCGATTTGCGGCCCAGCCAGATCCGGCCGGCCTCTTCCGCATCGCCGGCCTCGCGCAGCTCTACCGGATTGTGGGACCGGGCGATTTCAATTATCAGCCCCAGCTGGTGATCAATTTCCTCGGGACTGCCCTCGACCTCGACGATCAGCAGCGCTTCGCACATCGGGTAACCGGCCTTGGCAAAGGCCTCGCAGGCCTCGATACAGGGGCGGTCCATGAATTCGATCGCCACCGGCAAGACACCCGCCTTGATGATGTCCGAGACACAGGCACCGGCCACCTCATTGCTGTCATAGCCGATCAGCACCGGCCGCGCGCCTTCGGGCTTGCGCAGGATCCGCAGGGTGGCCTCTGTCACCACGCCCAGCTGGCCTTCGCTGCCGCAAATCACACCCAGGAGATCCAGCCCGCCTGCATCCAGATGCGCTCCGCCGATCTCCACCACGGTGCCGTCCATCATCACCATGGTGACGCCCAGCAGGTTGTTCGTCGTCACGCCATACTTAAGGCAATGCGCCCCGCCCGAGTTCATTGCGATATTACCGGCAATGGCACAGGCCAGCTGCGAGGACGGGTCGGGCGCATAGAAGAAGTCCTCCTCCTCCACCGCGCCGGAAACACTCAGGTTGGTGCGCCCGGTCTGAACCCGGATGATGCGGTTGCCGTAATCGGTTTCCAGAACCCCGTTCATCCGCGCCACGCCAAGGATGACGCAATCCGCCGTCGGCAGCGCCCCGCCCGCCAGCGACGTGCCAGCACCGCGCGGGACCACCGGCACGCCTTCCGCGTGGCAGATCCGCAGAATGTCCGAGACCTCCTGCGTGCTCCGCGGCAGCACCGCCAGCAGCGGCGGGCATTTATAGGCCGTCAGCGCGTCGCATTCATAAACGCGTGTCTCTGCCGCGTCCTGGATCACCGCATCATCAGGCAGCACAGCCAGCAACCGCTCGGCAAGCCGCGCCTTGCGGGCCAGAATGGCGGGGTTCGGGGATGGCATCTCCATGGCGCTCTCCTATTTGGTAAACTAATATTACCAATTACACCACCTGGCAAGAGACGGATTGCCGCGCCAGGATCAGCCCCCTAGTGTCGGGCCATGATCTGGACCACCCGCCTTGCGCAATTCTCCCTGTTCGACCTTGCCGCTCTCGCCCTGCTGATTGCAGGCTGGCTGTGGATCGGCTGGCGGATCGAGAACCCGCCTGCGGGACGGCCCTCGGTGTCCTGGCTGATGGCGGATTTCCGGCGCGACTGGATGAAACAGATGGTCGAACGCGATCCGCGGATCTTTGATGCGCAGCTGGCGGGCAACCTGCGCCAGGCCACGGCCTTCTTTGCCTCTGCCGCGATGATAGCGATTGGCGGCGGGCTGGCCCTGATCGGCAATACCGAGCAGCTGGCCGGAGTGGCCGAAGACCTGATCCAGGACAGCGCCCCGGCCTTTGTCTGGGAGGTTAAGATCCTGGTGGTGCTGCTGTTTCTATCAAATGCGTTTTTGAAATTTGTCTGGTCGCACCGGCTGTTCGGCTATTGCGCGGTGCTGATGGCCGCAGTGCCGAATGACCGCAAGGATCCGCTTGCCTACCCCCGCGCCGCGCAGGCCGCCGAAATCAGCATCACCGCCGCGCGCAGCTTCAACCGCGGCATGCGGGCGACGTATTTTGCGCTGGCTGCCGTGGCCTGGCTGGCGGGCGCGCTGCCGCTGGCAGGCGCCGCGGTGATCACCTTTGCGGTGCTGTACCGGCGGGAATTTGCCTCGCACTCCCGCACAATCCTGCTGCGCATCCCGCCAATCAGCAAAGGGGACACAGTTTCGTGACTGCACCTCTTCCGGGTGCGCGGCTAAGGTAGCGCCATGAAACAGACCCTTGCCGTCTTCGTACTCTGCTCCATCGCGATTCCTGCCCTTGCGGAAGAGCCGGTGATCGAAAATGCAACCGCCCGTCAATCCGGCGGCGGCTGGACGGTCAGCGTCACTCTTTCCCACCCCGATACCGGCTGGGATCACTATGCCGACGGCTGGCGGGTGCTGGACATGGCGGGCAAGGAGCTGGGCCTGCGCGTGCTGGCGCATCCGCATGAACACGAACAGCCTTTTACCCGGTCTCTCAGCGGTGTGCAGATCCCGGATCGCACTACCCAAGTTCAAATTCAGGCCCGCTGCCTGGTGGACGGGTGGAGCCAGGACACATACGCCCTCACCCTGCCCTGATCTTCAACTTTCTGAAAATACTCGCGCCGCAGGCGCATTCAGACCCTATGGTACGGGCTGCCCGCCAGAATGGTTGCGGCGCGGTAGATCTGTTCGGCCAGCATCACCCGCACCAGCATATGCGGCCAGACCATCTTGCCAAAGGAGATCGAGAAATCGGCCTCGGCCCGCAAGCCGGGATCAATCCCGTCTGCCCCGCCGATAATCAGCGCCAGGTCCTGACGGCCACTGTCGCGCCAGCCTGCCAGCCTGTCCGCAAAATCCGGGGAGGAGATCACCTTGCCGCGCTCGTCCAGGGTGCAGATCACCGCGCCCTTGGGCAGGGCCTTGCGCAGCAATGCTGCCTCAGCCGCCATGCCGCCATTCTTCTTGTCCTCAATCTCAACCACCCGAGCAGGCCCCAGGCCCAGCGCGCGGCCGGTCCGGTCGAACCGGGCAATATAGTCGTCGATGAGGGATTTTTCAGGGCCAGCCCGCAACCGGCCGGCCGCACAGATATGCAGTCGCATGAAATTCCAAAAGCAATCCGGCCCGCACCCAGGCGCGGGCCTGCATCAAATCAGCCTTGGATCAGCCCTCGGCAGCCGGGGTTGACGGGGCTGCCGCAGTGCCTGTGGGCATCCACATCTTCTCGAGCTGATAAAACTCGCGCACTTCCGGGCGGAAGATATGGACAATCACATCACCGGTGTCGATCAGCACCCAGTCGCCGGTATCCTTGCCTTCGACCTTGCAGCCAAGCTGGTATTCCTGTTTGAGCCGGTCGGTCAGCTTTTCAGCCATGGCGGCAACCTGGCGGGTGGAACGGCCCGAGGCCAGCACCATGTAATCGCCGATCGCCGTCTTGCCGCGCAGGTCGATCTGCACCACATCTTCGGCTTTGTCATCGCTGAGTGAGGAGAGAATCCGCTCCAGCAGCTGTTCGCTGGTGGGCTGGGACTGGGAAGCCATCACGGCTGCCCCATTGACAGCGGCATCCGCCGCTTGAGGTACGGGTGACAGGACAGAGTCCTCCTTGCAACGCGCCGCCAAGCCCCGGCGCCGGGCCTATTAATAATGTAGCAACCAGATGGTGAATTTTCAATGAAACCCCGCTCCGGCGATGCAAGCCCTGTGCTTTATCCCTCATTTCCGGCAGGTGCAACCCTGACCGGCAGCGGGTCGTTCAGCATCCGCACTTCCCGCTGCGGGAAGGGGATCGAGATATCTTCGGCCTGGAACGCATCCCACAGCGCCAGATAGACATTGCCGCGGATATTGGTGAGGCCGCCAGTGGGATCGTCGATCCAGATTCTGAGAACATAATCAACGCTGCTGTCGCCAAAACCGGTGATATGGCAGACCGGCTTTTTGCCGCCTGCGCTCAGCACTCTGTTCACTCCCAAGGCCGCCTGTATTGCGATCTTGCGCACCTTGTGCGGGTCGTCGCCGTAACCGGTGCCGAACGTCAGATCCAGCCGCACGAATTTATCGGAATGCGACCAGTTCACCACCTGCGAGGTGATCAGGTCCTCATTAGGAATCAGGTATTCCCGGCCATCGCGGGTCACGACCGAGACATAGCGCGCACCCAGCGCGTTGATCCAGCCGAAGGTGTCTCCGAGACTGATCACATCGCCCGGCTTGATCGACTTGTCCAACAGGATGATGAGACCCGACACCAGATTCGACACCACTTTTTGCAGGCCGAAACCAAGACCCACACCAATGGCGCCGGACAGCACTGCCAGCCCGGTCAGGTCGATGCCGATGGCCTTAAGGCCAATGAAGAACGCACCGCCGAACAGCAGGATCTGCGCCATCTTGGCGCCCAGCACCTGCATTGACGGGGAGATATCGGCGTTGCCGCGGATACGGTTGGCCGCCACCGATGAAATCACCCGCGCCAGCGTCAGCATGACGCCAAGAATGACCGCCGCCTGAACCACCAGATAGAGCGAGATCCTAAGGTCGCCGAATTCGATGGCGACGCCGTCCAGCAGATGAATTGCCTCTTGGGTGATGCCCAGAATACGCAGGGTGATCCAGGTCCAGGCGCCGTATTTCACCAGGTTCCGCAGCAAGGGATTGCCGACCAGTCTGGTCGCAAATGAGACAATCAGCCAGGCCAGCGACAGGTTGCCGATCAGCTCCAGCAGCCGCGAGCGGCTGGGCCAGGTCGCCTCCTGCATGATCAGCACCACCAGCCAGATCAGCAGCACAAACAGGATGCCGCGGATCCGTTTGTGCAGCACCAGCCCCACCCGCATCCGCCAGCGCGGCCAGCCCTCGCGCCCGCGCAGCCAGTCATGGAACGCGCTGCCCAACGGCTTGGCGATCAGGGCAGCCAGAACGTACACCGCCAGCGCTATGCCAACCTGATAGGCGTTCCAGGGCCTTAGCAGAAGCTCGCCGCCCTGCATCAGCAAGTCCCAGATCTGCTGCCCGAATTCCAGCGCGTCGGCGGTGCTTTCCGCGATTGCATCCTTTGGCAGGGTCTGCTCTTCCGGCTCCATCACGCCCCCTTTTTCCCGCCAGTGTGCCGCTCCTGAATGCTTTGATCAAGAACAGACAAGGGCGGCGCCCGGCCGTGGGCAGACGGCACGGCGGTTTGATGTATCTGCCGCCTGCATCACCCCGGCGTTAGAACGAATCTTGATTGCCGGCCCTTGCGGATGTATCTGACAGCCATGACCCTCGTATTGGCGCAAAAGATAGAACTGCAAGACCGCGCACGGCTGCGCGAACGGTTCTATGGCGCCGCCCGCACGGTCCTGGCGCGCCTATAAGGCCGTTGCCCAGCCCAAAGCCAGCATACCCAAATACATACGGGAGTGGACCCATGTCCCCCAAAACACTCTATGACAAAATCTGGGATGCGCATGTTGCGCATGAAGCCGAGGATGGCACCAGCCTGCTTTATATCGACCGCCACCTGGTCCACGAAGTGACCAGCCCGCAGGCGTTCGAAGGCCTGCGCATGGCCGGCCGCGGCGTGCATGCCCCGGATAAAACCATCGCGGTGCCGGACCACAACGTGCCGACCACGCTCGACCGTGCCAAAGGCATCGAGAACGAGGAAAGCCGCATCCAGGTTGAGGCGCTCGACAAGAACGCCCGCGAATTCGGCGTGCATTACTACCCGGTAGATGACGTCCGCCAGGGCATTGTGCATATCGTTGGCCCGGAACAGGGCTGGACCCTGCCCGGCATGACCGTGGTCTGCGGTGACAGCCACACTGCTACTCACGGCGCCTTTGGCGCGCTGGCGCATGGCATCGGCACCTCCGAGGTGGAGCATGTGCTGGCCACCCAGACGCTGATCCAGAAAAAGTCCAAGAACATGAAGGTGGAGATCACCGGCAAGCTGAAGCCGGGCGTGACCGCCAAGGACATCACCCTTGCCGTGATCGGCGAGACCGGCACCGCCGGCGGCACCGGCTATGTGATTGAGTATTGCGGCGAAGCAATCCGGGATCTGTCGATGGAGGGCCGCATGACGGTCTGCAACATGGCGATCGAAGGCGGCGCCCGTGCCGGCCTGATCGCCCCGGACCAGACCACCTATGATTATGTTAAAGGCCGCCCGCACGCCCCCAAAGGCGCCCAGTGGGAAGCTGCGCTGACCTGGTGGAAGACCCTGTTCACCGATGAAGGCGCCCATTTCGACAAGGTTGTCACCCTGAAGGGCGAAGACATCCAGCCGGTTGTGACCTGGGGCACCAGCCCTGAGGACGTGCTGCCGATCACCGGTGTGGTGCCCGCACCTGAGGATTTCACCGGCGGCAAGGTTGAGGCGGCCCGCCGTTCGATTGAATACATGGGGCTGACCCCCGGTCAGAAACTGACCGACATCGAGATCGACACCGTGTTCATCGGTTCCTGCACCAACGGCCGCATCGAAGACCTGCGCGCCGTGGCCGAAGTGGTGAAGGGCAAGAAGATCAAGGACGGCATGCGCGCCATGATCGTTCCCGGATCCGGCCTGGTGCGTGCCCAGGCCGAAGAAGAAGGCCTGGCCGGGATCTTTGAGGCTGCCGGTTTCGAGTGGCGTCTTGCGGGTTGCTCCATGTGCCTGGCGATGAACCCTGACCAGCTGTCCGAGGGCGAGCGCTGCGCCGCAACCTCGAACCGGAACTTCGAGGGCCGTCAGGGTTACAAGGGCCGCACCCATCTGGTGTCGCCAGCCATGGCAGCCGCCGCTGCACTGACCGGCAAGCTGACCGATGTGCGTGAGCTGATCTGAGCCTAAGGGGGCACCGATGCCGTCCAGCCCTTCCCTTCCCGCAGTCGCAAGCCTGTGGATCGGTGACAGCCTGAACTGGCTGCACGAGCTGTCATTGGCCAGTTTCGTGCAGCGCGGCCACGAGGTTGTGCTGTTCCACACCGGGCCTGCGGCGCCGCCGGTGCCGCCAGGTGTCCGCACCTGCCCGGCAGCGGAAATCTGGGACCCCGTCCAAGCGGGGCACGGGGAGGCGCCTGCGTCTATGCTGTCGGATCTGTTCCGCCTGTATCTGCTGAAACAGACGGAGATGATCTGGATCGACACAGATATGCTTTGCTGCCGGCCGTTGCCGGACGTGGACTATCACGTGGGCTATGAGCCGACGCGCTCGATCAACGGCGCAGTGCTGCGGCTGCCGAAAGGCTCCGCAACGCTGAACCATCTGCTGGACTGGTTTGAAGATCCCGAATGGGTGCCGCCCTGGCTGGGCCGCAAGATCCGCAAGGAGGTGGAGGCCGCTCCGCCCGGCAAGCGCCTGCTGGCAGCCTTTGAACTGCAGCGCCCGTCGCTTGGCCCCCGGGCGCTGGACTACACGCTGAACCTGACCGGCGAGGTCGAACACGTCCGCGAGCCGGAGGTATTCTATCCGATCCGCGGCGTTCTGACCGACGTGCTGTTCAGCGGCCACTGCCAGGAAGACGGCTGGCTCACCGAAAACACGCTGGCCGTTCATCTCTACGCATCCATGGTGCGCCGCTACCACAAGACGCACCGGCCCGAAAAACACAGCTTCATCGCACGCCACGCGCAGGAGATCGGTTTTGATCTCAGCGGCCTGAAGCACCAGAAACAAGGAAACGAGTAATGGAAAAATTCCAGAAACTGCAGGGTATCGCCGCCCCGATGCCGCTGGTGAACATCGACACCGACATGATCATCCCCAAGGTGTTCCTGAAATCCATTCAGCGCACCGGCTTCGGCAAGAACCTGTTCGACGAGATGCGCTATAACCGCGACGGCACCGAGATCGAGGATTTCGTGCTGAACAAACCGCAGTACCGGGACGCTGAGATTCTGGTGGCGGGCGACAACTTCGGCTGCGGTTCCTCGCGCGAACACGCGCCCTGGGCAATTGCCGATTTCGGCATCAAATGCATCGTTTCGACCTCTTTTGCCGACATCTTCTTCAACAACAGCTTCAAGAACGGGATCCTGCCGATCGTGCTGCCGCAGGAACAGGTCGACCTTCTGATGGCCGATGCGGAAAAAGGCGCCAACGCCCGCATGACCGTGGACCTGGAAGCGCAGGAGATCACCACCTCGGACGGCGAAGTGATCTCTTTTGAAGTGGATGCCTTCAAAAAGCACTGCCTGCTGAACGGTCTGGACGATATCGGCCTGACGATGGAAAAAGCGGACGCCATCAAGACATTTGAAGACAAGACCGCGCAGGCCCGCCCCTGGGTCTGACCCTGGGTCTGACCCTGGGTCTGACCCTGGGTCTGACCCCCGCATTCTGCCAAAAACACTTCAGAGCCGCCCGGCCCGGGCGGCTCTTCTGTTTTCGCCCGCCAGATTCGCGCCGCATTCCCGCCGCAATTCAGCTCTGACCCTTTCGTTGTGCTCCCCCGGCTCTCTTCCACTGCATCTGGTAGGCGGCCCCCACCCCGTTTGTTCTTCACCAAAACCCTGATGCAATCGGGCACCAGTGCCGCGGGGAAAGTGGCCCCTGCCCTGCCGCCGGGCCTTGAGCGGAAAGCCGCCGCCCGGCAACAATAGGGCAAAAATGAGGCAGAGCGCCCTGGGCCATTCCCGGGGGGCTTCAATTCTGGACCCAGAGGCGAAAACGCCCGTTCCAGTTTGAAGGGATTGAGAGACGTGTTTGCACGCATCACAGGCGCGGCGTTCCGCGGCATATTGGTGGCTATGCTGTTTGCCATGCCGACGCTGATCCTGCCGGCATCGGCCACCGAGTCGCCGGAAATCATCCTGTTCATTGCGCTCCTGGGGTCGGCCCTGGCCTTCACCGAATACAACTCGCACTTCCCCAGCTTCGTGGAATTCCGTAATGCGCCGCCGATCAACCGGATGCGCTTTGCCGCCTGTGCAGCGTCTGTCGGCGCGCTGAGCCTGCTGGCGGCCCATCCGCTGGAGCCGACCGGGCTGACCGCGCTGATCCACCGTCTTGGCGGCTGGCTGGGCGGACAGCTGGATTTTGCCTATTCGCCGGTGCAGCTGACGGTGCTGATGCTGCCGCCGCAGGTCCCGGAAGCCACAATGCTGATGGTGCGCGATGCCGCCGGGCTGGTTTGTGCGATCGCGGGCGCCGCGATTGCCGGCTTTGCGCTGGTGATCCGTGTCGGCCACTGGCCTGTCGGCAGCGGCGCTTTCAATGTCTGGGTCAACCTGCCGCTGTTCGACCCCACCACTGGCGGCGATGTGGTGCAGCGGCTGCAGCGCGACGCGCGGGTCAATATCATCGGCGGCGTGCTGCTGCCGTTTGCCCTGCCCGCCGCGGTCAAACTGGCCTCGGGCCTGGTCGATCCCGGAATTCTGGCAGCCCCGCATATGCTGATCTGGGTGATCAGCGCCTGGGCGCTGGTGCCTGCCTCGATGATCATGCGCGGCATGGCCATGCAGCGCATCGCCGGGCTGATCATGCATAAACGGCGCGCCGCCGGCAGCGCCGCGGACGAGGCGCTGCAAACCGCATGAGGCGGCTGGCGGCGAGCCTCCTTCTTCTGATCCTTGCCGCCGGAGCAGGCCAGGCCGGCACCCTGCGCATCGCAACCTTCAACACAGAGCTGTCACGGGACGGGCCCGGCCTGCTGCTGCGCGACATTGAGCGCGGCGGCGATCCGCAAATTGCCGCGGTGGTAGAGGTGATCTCTGCCGCACAGCCGGATGTGCTGGCACTGCAGGGGATTGATTGGGACTACGAAGGCCGCAGCCTTGCCGCCCTGGCCGGGCTGCTGGCAGAGGCCGGGGCCGCCTATCCTTACCGTGTTTTCCTGCAGCCCAATACCGGGCTGCCGCCCCCGGCCCTGCTGGACATGGATGGCAATGGCAGGACCGGCGGGCCGCGTGACAATCAGGGCTATGGCCGGTTTCGCGGCCAGGGCGGTATTGCGCTTTTGTCGCGGCTGCCGGTTGATCGCGGCGGTATCCGCGACTTTTCGGCCCTGCTGTGGCGGGACCTGCCTGGCGCGCTGCTGCCTGAACACCCGGACGGGCGCCCCTTTCCCTCCAGCGAGGTGCAGAAGGTGCAGCGCCTGTCTGCCACCGCGCATTGGCTGGTGCCGCTGGAATTGCCCGGCGGCGGCCAGCTGAACGTGATGACATTCCACGCTGCGCCGCCAGTGTTTGACGGGCCGGAAGACCGCAACGGGCGGCGCAACCGCGATGAAATCCGCCTGTGGCAGCTGCTGCTGGATGGCCGACTGGGCGCCGTACCCCAAGCGCCCTTTGTGATTGCCGGTGACGCCAATCTCGACCCCGAACGCGGTGAAGGCCGCAAGGACGCCATCCGCAATCTGCTGGGCGATCCCCGGCTGCAGGACCCGCAGCCGCTCAGCCCGCAAGCCGGAACTGCAACCGTGGAGTGGCAGGGCGCCGGGCGGATGCGGGTGGATTATGTGTTGCCCTCTGCCGGGCTGACCGTCACCGGCAGCGGCGTTGTCTGGCCGGATGCTCCGGGTGCAGCAGCCGCCATTGCCAGCCGCCACCGGCTGGTTTGGGCCGATATCGCGCTGGACTAGGGCCAGGACCCGGCCCGGCCTGCGCGAATCCCAACCAAACCCCTTTAATTTCAGGGCCTATTGTTGACCCTGCCCCGCTGTCCCGCTACGCCCTTGCCAGCTGTTTTTAGGAGGACTCCCATGCCCAACCCATCGATTTTGATTCTGCCCGGCGACGGGATCGGCCCCGAAGTCATGGCCGAAGTGCGCAAGATCATCTCCTGGTTCGGCGGCAAGCGCGGCCTGCAGTTCGATGTGAGTGAGGATCTGGTCGGCGGCGCGGCCTATGACAAGCATGGGCTACCGCTGGCGGATGAAACCATGGCCAAGGCCCAGGAGGCCGACGCTGTTCTGCTCGGCGCCGTGGGCGGCCCGGCCTATGACGATCTGGATTTTTCGGTAAAGCCCGAGCGCGGCCTGTTGCGTCTGCGCAAGGAAATGGACCTCTATTCCAACCTGCGCCCGGCGCAGTGCTTTGACGCGCTGGCAGATTTCTCCTCGCTTAAGAAGGACATCGTGGCCGGCCTCGACATCATGATCGTGCGCGAGCTGACCTCGGGCGTCTATTTCGGCGAGCCGCGCGGCATTTTTGAGGAAGGCAACGAACGCGTCGGCATCAACACCCAGCGCTACACCGAGAGCGAGATCGAACGCGCCGCCCGCTCCGCGTTTGAGCTGGCGATGCGCCGGGGCAAAAAGGTCTGCTCGATGGAGAAGGCCAATGTGATGGAAAGCGGCATTCTGTGGCGTGAAGTGGTGACCCGTGTCTCGGCTGACTACCCCGAGGTTGAGCTGAGCCATATGTATGCCGACAACGGTGCGATGCAGCTGGTGCGCGCGCCCAAACAGTTCGACGTGATCCTGACCGACAACCTGTTCGGCGACATCCTGTCCGACTGTGCGGCGATGCTGACCGGCTCGCTTGGCATGCTGCCTTCTGCGTCGCTTGGCGCACCGATGGAAAACGGCCGCCCCAAGGCGTTGTACGAACCGGTGCACGGCTCCGCCCCCGACATCACCGGTCAGGGCAAGGCCAACCCGATCGCCTGCATCCTGAGCTTTGCGATGGCGTTGCGCTACAGCTTTGATCAGGGCGCCGAGGCCGACCGACTGGAAGCCGCGGTTGAGAAGGTGCTGGCCGACGGCGTGCGCACTGCCGACCTGCTGGGTGAAGACGGCGTGGAGCCGGTTTCCACCAGCCAGATGGGCGATGCCGTGCTTGCCGCCTTGGAGGCAAGCCTCTGATATTGAGGCAGGTCCAAGCACGTTTCAAAGCCCCGCCTGACCGTCAGCGCGGGGCTTTTTTTATGCCCCTCCCATGACCGCGCAGGCCCCTTTGGCGCCCGCAAAAAGAATTCCTGAAAACCACAGCTTTCTACGGAATCGCCCTTGTCAAACCCCGCCCCCTGAGCTATTTCGCCCTCCACGGTCGGAGCGTAGCTCAGCCTGGTAGAGCACTGTCTTCGGGAGGCAGGGGCCGGAGGTTCGAATCCTCTCGCTCCGACCAATAAAACAAGGCGCCTTAGGGCGTCTTTTTTATTTCCAGCAGATCGGCCGCAACGCTATTCGCGACGTTTCATGCGGTGGATGTGCGCATATTGTTGCCGAGGCGCGTCAAATTTTCCAACCCATGATCCCGGCGGCGTTCTTAACCGCATCCGGACTGCAGGAACGGCAGGCATTCTCCACGGTCTCTCGGTCTGGGAAGAGCAATTTCGGGGCGTTTTCCCCGAGCAATGCCACGCAAGATTCGCTGAAAACTGACCCCGGAGGTGCTGGCTTTCACTGCGCCTTTGCCCGATTGCTGACCATAAGCGCTTGCAAAGGAACAGATATTCCCAAAGTGCATAGCTCCAATGTGCAGGTTGCATACCCTATGCGATATCGGCATTTCACAGACGCCGCGCCACCGGATAGCGTTCACGCCATAATCACAGGGGAGTATGCCTAATGACGAAATTTGTCAGAAGCCTGGCGGCCGCAGCCGTTGTGGCGGCGATGGCACCGGTTGCCTATGCCGAGACCACAGTGCGCGTTGCCTATGACGCTGACCCGGTTTCACTGGATCCGCATGAACAGCTGTCCGGCGGCACGCTGCAGCTGTCGCACATGGTCTTTGACCCGCTGGTGCGCTGGACCCAGGACCTGCAGTTCGAACCGCGCCTGGCCGAAAGCTGGGAACAGATCGACGGCACCACCATGCGCTTCAAGCTGCGCAGCGGCGTCACCTTCCACAGCGGCAACGCGCTGACCGCCAAGGACGTGGACTGGACCTTTGACCGGCTGAAGGAAAGCGACGACTTCAAAGCGATTTTCGCGCCCTTCACCGATGTTGAAGTTGTCGATGAGATGACTTTCGACCTTAAGACCTCGGAGCCTTATCCGCTGGTCCTGCACTCTGCGACTTACATCTTTCCGATGGACAGCGCCTATTATTCCGGCACCACTGCCGACGGCAAGGAAAAGGCCGAGATCGTCAAGCACGGCGACAGTTTCGCGTCCCGCAATGTCTCGGGCACCGGTCCGTTCATTGTTTCCGAGCGTGAACAGGGCGTGCGCGTGGTGTTCGACCGCTATGCCGATTACTGGGATGCAGATGCCGGCAACGTCGACAAGATCGTGCTGACCCCGATCAAGGAAGACCCGACCCGGGTGGCCGCGCTGCTGTCCGGCGATGTTGATTTCATTGCACCGGTTCCGCCGACCGACCTGAAGCGCGTGGCGGATGCCCAGGGTGTCGACCTGATCACCATGCCCGGCACCCGCATCATCACCTTCCAGATGAACCAGAACCGGGTTGAGGCCTTCAAGGACGCCCGCGTCCGCAAGGCGATCGACTATGCGGTGAACAACTCCGGCATCGTCGACCGTATCATGCGCGGCTTCGGCACTGTTGGCGCACAGGCCAGCCCGGCCGGCTACCTGGGCTACAGCGAGGATTTCGCACCGCGCTTTGACCTGGAGAAAGCCAAGTCGCTGATGGCTGAGGCAGGTTATGCCGACGGCTTCTCGATCACCATGATGGCGCCGAACAACCGCTATGTGAATGACGACAAGATCGCACAAGCGGTGGCCTCGATGCTGGCGCAGATCAACATCAAAGTGGATCTGCAGACCATGCCCAAGGCGCAGTACTGGCCGACGTTTGACGAGCGCGCAGCGGACATGATGATGATCGGCTGGCACGCGGATACCGAAGACTCCGCCAATTTCCACCAGTTCCTGACCGCCTGCCCGGACGAAGCAACCGGCAATGGCCAGTACAATTCCGGCAACTACTGCAACCCGGAAGCCGACGCGCTGATGAACGCCGCCAACGCGGAAACAGACCCGGCCAAGCGTACGGAACTGCTGCAGAAGCTGGAAGGCATCCTGTATGACGAGGCCGCGTTTATTCCGCTGCACTGGCAGAACCTGGCATGGGGCGCCAAGTCCGGCATGAACGCAGGCGACATCGTGAATGCGCTGAACTTCCCCTATTTCGGCGACCTGATCGTCGAAACCGGCAGCTAAGCCGTTGATCTGACCCGGGCCGGTCTCCTCCGGCCGGCCCGGGCCGCCAATACAACAAGCGGCCGCCAAAGCCGTGTATGCAGAACCCGCGGTTCCCTTGAACACGGTGTTTTACGCTGTAACCAAACTCTACAAAGGTCAGGACGATGTTTGCCTATCTCGCCAAGCGAGTGATCCAGGCGATTGCCGTGATGTTCGTCATCTCGCTGATTGCCTTTGCCATCCAGGGCAACCTGGGCGACCCGCTGCGCGAGCTGGTCGGGCAGTCGGTCTCGGAAGAAGTACGTCAGCAGCTGCGCGATGAGCTGGGTCTGAACGACAGCTTTGTGACGCAATACCTGCGGTTTGCGGGCAATGCGCTGCAGGGCGATCTGGGCACCTCCTATTTCTTCAAGGAGCCGGCGCTGGACGTGATCCTGAAGAAGCTGCCGGCAACGCTGGAGCTGGTGTTCGGCGCGACGCTGATCATCGTCGGCTTCTCAGTGCCGCTGGGTGTCTATACCGCAATCAAACCCAATTCGATCCTGAGCCGTATTATCATGGGCCTGTCGATCATCGGCATTTCGATCCCGGTGTTCCTGACAGCGATCCTGATGATCTTTGTGTTCTCGGTGGAATACGGCTGGCTGCCCTCCTACGGGCGCGGTGATACCGTGCAGGTCTGGGGCTATTGGCAGACCAACTTTGCCACTGCTGATGGCTGGCTTCACATCATCCTGCCGTCGATTGCGCTGGCCTCGATCATGCTGCCGTTGTTTGTCCGCCTGATCCGGGCCGAGATGATGGAAGTGCTCCAATCCGAATACGTCAAATACGCCAAGGCAAAGGGCATCAGCCCGTGGCGGATCTATTTTGTCCATGCCTTGAAGAACACGCTGCTGCCGGTGATTACCGTGGGCGGCGTGCAGATCGGCACTATGGTGGCCTATACCATCCTGACCGAGACGGTGTTCCAGTGGCCGGGCATGGGCTTCATGTTCCTTGAGGCGGTGAACCGTGTCGATACCCCGCTGATCGTGGCTTATCTGATTGTTGTCGGCTTCATCTTTGTGGTCACCAACACCATTGTCGATCTGATCTATGGCCTGGTGAACCCGACCGTGAATATTGCGAGGATGGGCGCATGAGCACCGAAACGCTTTCCCCGAAATCCGAACCGTCGCGCTGGTCCAAGGCCTGGAATTCCAACATGGGCTACAGTTTCCGCCGCAACCCGGTGGCGATGGTCAGCATGATCATCTTCCTGGTGATTGCCGGAGCTGCCTTTCTGGCCCCGCTGATCGCGCCGTTTGACCCATACGATCCGGGGTCCATTGATATCATGAACTCGGAGTATCCGCCGGCCTGGGTCAGCGGTTCACTGCCTGAATTCATGCTGGGCACCGATGATCAGGGCCGCGATCTGTGGTCGACCATCCTGTATGGCACCCGGCTGTCGCTGCTGATCGGCATCTGCGCGGTTGCGCTGCAGGCCTTTCTGGGCATCTCCATCGGGCTGGTGGCCGGCTATGTCGGCGGCCGCTTGGACAGCCTGCTGATGCGGCTGGCAGACATCCAGCTGTCGTTCTCGACCCTGATGGTGGCGATCATCTTTCTGGCCGTGACCCAGGCGATGTTCGGGACTGATACCTTCAACCGCTATGCTGTCGTGTTCCTGATTGCCGTCATTGGCGTCGCGGAATGGCCGCAATATGCCCGCACCGTGCGCGCCACCGTGCTGGCCGAGAAGAAAAAGGAATATGTCGACAGCGCCCGCGTGCTGGGTTTTGGCCCGCTGCGGATCATGGTGCGGCACATCCTGCCGAACTCGCTGTCGCCGATCTTTGTGATCTCTACCGTGCAGGTCGCCAATGCGATCATCTCCGAGGCCTCGCTCAGCTTCCTGGGGCTGGGGATGCCACCCAGCCAGCCGTCGCTGGGCTCGCTGATTTCCTCGGGGTTTGATTACATCTTCTCGGGCAGCTGGTGGATCACCGCCATCCCCGGCGTGGTGCTGGTGGTTCTGGTCCTGGTCATTAATCTGCTGGGCGACTGGATGCGCGATGTCCTGAACCCGAAACTCTACAAGGGGTAACGCGATGAGCCTTCTTTCCGTTCGCGACCTGACCGTGAAATTCGCCATGCGCGACGAGACGGTCACAGCCCTCAACGGCATTTCCTTTGATCTGGCCAAGGGCGAGCGCCTGGGCATCGTCGGCGAAAGCGGCGCCGGCAAGTCGATCACCGGGTTTTCGCTGATGAACCTGCTCAGCCGCCCCGGTTACATCGACAATGGCCAGATCCTGTTCGATGGCGATGACGTCGTGCAGATGAACGACAAGCGCCTGCGCACCATGCGCGGCAACCGGATGGCGATGATCTTTCAGGATCCGATGGTGACGCTGAATCCGGTGCTGACCATCGGCCAGCAGATGGTTGAAACCCTGCTGGCGCACCGCAAGCTGAGCCGCGAAGAAGCGCGCCAGATCGCCATCGTCAAGCTCCGCGAAGTTTATATTCCGTCGCCGGAAGAACGTCTGGAACAATACCCGCACGAGCTGTCGGGCGGCATGCGCCAGCGGATCATCATTGCAATTGCGCTGCTGCTTGATCCGCAGCTGATCATCGCGGATGAACCCACGACGGCGCTGGATGTGACCATCCAGGCCGACATCATGGAGCTGCTGCTGGAGCTGTGCCAGTCGAACCAGGTGGGGCTGATCCTGATCACTCACGATCTGGGCGTGGTCAGCCAGATGACCGAGCGCACGCTGGTCATGTATGCCGGCCGCATCATCGAGGCGGGGCGCACGCGGGAAATCATCAATGATCCGCAGCACCCCTATACCCAGGGTCTGATCAACGCGCTGCCGCAGCAGACCGTGCCCGGCCAGCGGCTGAAGCAAATCCCCGGCAACATGCCGGGCCTTGCCAATGCACCCGCAGGCTGTGCCTTTAATCCGCGTTGCAAATACGCCACCGACCTATGCCGCAGCCGGGTGCCGGAAACCGTGCAATACGGCGAGGTCGAAGTGGCCTGCCACGAGGTGCAGCGCCTGCACAGCGACGAAGACCGTAAGGAGGCACGGGCATGAAAGACGCAAAGACTGACCGCCCGCTGCTGCAGATCAAGAACCTGGAAAAACGGTTCGATCTGGATCAGGGCTTCCTTGAGACGCTGAAGTTCAAACAGGGCAAGATCGTGCGGGAAAGCCGTGCGGTCCATGCGGTGAACAATGTCTCGCTGGAGGTGGGCCGCGGCGAGGCGCTGTGTGTGGTCGGCGAATCGGGCTGCGGGAAATCCACTGTGGCGCGGCTGGTGGCGGGCCTGCTGACCCCCACCGCAGGTGAAATCCATTATGACGGCCAGCGCATTGATGACCTGTCGCGCGGCGCTATGCAGCCCCTGCGCAAGAAGATCCAGATGATCTTCCAGAACCCCTATGCCTCGCTCAACCCGCGCATGACCATCCGGCAGGCGCTGGAGGAACCGGTGCGCCATCACAACCCCGGCGCCTCGGCGGCCGAGGTGCGCGACAAGGTGACCGAGGTGATGCTGTCGGTGGGGGTCGATCCCAGCTGGGCCAAGCGCTACCCGCATGAATTCTCCGGCGGCCAGCGCCAGCGGATCGCCATTGCCCGCGCTCTGACAGTGGACCCGGAATTCATCATCGCGGATGAGCCGATCAGCGCGCTGGACGTGTCGATCCAGGCGCAGGTGCTGAACCTGATGCTGGAAGCCAAGGAAAGCCGTGGCCTTACCTATCTGTTCATCACCCACGACCTGAGCGTGGTAGAGCATTTCGGCACCCGTGTTGCGGTTCTGTACCTTGGGTCGGTTTGCGAGGTTGCGGACACGGCAACGCTGTTCTCCAACCCGAAACACCCCTATACTCGGGCCTTGCTGTCCGCAGTGCCGCAGCTGAAGGATGACCGGCCGAACCACATCCGCCTCAAGGGCGAGATCCCGACGCCGATCAATCTGCCGCAAGGCTGTCCCTTCCAAAGCCGCTGCGCCTTTGCGGACGCACGATGCAAAAGTGAACAGCCAAAAGCCATTCACCAGCCCGATGGCAGCACCGTTGCTTGCCATGCTGTCGAGGAAGACAGGCTGGATGCGGTGGCCGCCGGTTAAGACGGGACACCCAGTTGGACATCATCTGGCTTAAGGATTTCGAAGCTTTGGTCGCGTGCAAGAACTTCTCGCGCGCGGCCGAGGAACGCAATGTCAGCCAGCCGGCCTTCTCCCGCCGCATCCGGGCGCTGGAGAATGAGATCGGCGTGCGGCTGATCAACCGCGAAACCCTGCCGCTGACCCTGACCCCGGCGGGCGAGGTGTTCCTGTCCCAGTCCCGCATCATGCTGCGCACCTACGAGGAAACCATCGAACGCTGCCAGACGATTGATGCCGCGGGCGAAAACGTGATCCGCTTTGCCGCTTCGCAGTCGCTTTACATGACGCATTACAAGACGCTGATCGCGCCCCTGGCCAGCGAGGGCGGGGTGGATACCGACCTCAATTCCACCTCCTGGGCCGCCGACCAGTTCGTCAGCGCGCTGCAGCAGGGCTATTGCGATGTGATCCTGACCTACTGGCATCCGTCGATGGATTTCCTTGGGCCCCTGGAAGTCGCCAACTTCGAGCACCTGACCCTGTCCACCGACCGATATGTGCCGGTTTCCCGCACAACCCCTGACGGGCTGCCGGAATTTTCCTTTCCCAAAGGCGGCAAGGACGCGGTGCCGCTGTTGTCTTATGGCGCGGTCTCGGCGCTGCGCTCGGTTCAGGAATTCGCACTGGCACAGCTGTTGCCTGGCCAGAAGGTCTTTGTGGTCAACCAGAATGCGCTGGCCAACAGTGTCAAGGCGATGATCCAAGAGGGCTTTGGCATGGGCTGGCTGCCCCTCAGCCTGTGCCGTGAGGAGATTAAACAGGGGCGCTTTGCGGTGGTGGACGACCGGCTGGCCACCGATCTGGAAATCCGCCTTTACCGCGATCCGCGCAGCACCAAGCCGACGTTGGATGTTCTGTGGAAAAAGCTGCATATGTCCGCGCTGGAAACGGTTTGACCCTCATTACCCCGGAAACCTTAAGCACCGCTTCAAAACAATAAAATCGCCCTACGGAGCCTTGTTTTATTGGCCGGAGCGAGAGAGTTCGAACCTTCAGTCCCTGCCTTGAGTAGCCCCACTTGAGTGGTTCAAATTGAAAGTTAGTGCATGGTTGGCCTTTGGTCGCCGACATGATCGAGCTGACACGTCAGTGTGGCCGGTACGGCTACCGCCGGGTTGCGGCCCTGCTGCGGGACGCTGGCTGGCAGGTGAATGATAAACGTGTCGAACGTTTATGGCGGCGGGAGGGGCTGAAGGTTCCAAGGAAGCAGCCCAAGAGGGGACGGCTCTGGCTCAACCCTCTCGGGACATTGCTTCGCAATGCCCTGCCGGGCAGTGGACGGATCATGTGTCCGGCTGCGTCCGGAATATCGCAACCACGTCTGGTCGTACGACTTTGCGCATCACCGAACGGATGATGGCAGGGCTTTTAGAACATTGAACATTCTGAACGAGTATAGCCGGGAATGCCTTGCGGTCCGAGTGAAGCGGAAGCGGAATGCAAACGAGGTCATCGATGCACTGACGGACCTGTTTATCCTACGTGGCGTGCCGGCATACATTCGGTCAGACAATGGCCCTGAGTTCATTGCTGAGGCCGTCAGAAGCTGGATCAAAGCTGTCGGGGCCAAGACTGCTTTCATTGAACCGGGGTCGCCTTGGGAGAACGGATACTGCGAAAATTTCAACGGGCGCATGCGGGACGAACTGCTGAACGGGGAGGTCTTCTACTCGCTGCGTGAAGCCCAAATTATCATCGAAAACTGGAGGAAGCATTACAACACCAAACGCCCCCGCAGTGCTCTGGGCTACCGCCCACCTGCGCCGGAGGCCATCGTCCTGATAGACCAAAGGCCAACCATGCGCTAACTTTCAATTTGGACCACTCAAGTGGGGCTACTCAGTTTCACCAGATCGCATCCGCGAAGCTTGCTATCAATTGCCACATTGAACAGCGCAAGATCGCGCAGGTTGCCCGCCAGTTCGAGCCGCGCGCGGATCGCCCAGACCTGTTTCGGCAACAGTGGTCGTTTCTGGCCGATGATCCGGCCCTTGTTCCAGGCTCTTCGTTTCGGGGTGACAGCGGGAAGTTGGACTCTTGGCATAGTTTGCCCTCCAATCCTCCCGCCAAACCCAGAAATCAGCACAGCGCTGACGCCTCAGTTTACTGGTGGTTTGAATGACCGTTGTCAGGTTGTGTGTTCTTTGGGAAACGCCGCGGATGCATTGGGCCGGTCTGAGCCCAAACCACCGGGTGCTGCTCAATGCACGAAAGGTCAGAAATCGAGCAAAGTTGTCCTTGGCCGTGGCAGCGTCAGCGTCAGCCCAAGGGAATCTTCTTCGTTCGTTTGATCTTCTTCAGAGCGGCAACTAAAGAGCGGGCATTCGAGTTCAACGTTTCTTTACTGGCCGTTCAACCATCGGCCCATTCTTGGGATGCAATATATTTTTTTGGCTCATCCCATTCGCAGCGCCAGGGCCTGCGACAGCACGCACATCAGTTCGAACATCAGTGACACTCCCAGCCATGCGGTACCGCCGGACTCGTCAAAGGGCGGCGACACTTCCACCAGATCGGCGCCGATCAAGGTGACGCCCGCCAGTTCGCGGATCACCTGCTGCGCCTGAAAGCTGTTGGGGCCGCCGATTTCCGGCGTACCGGTGCCGGGGGCATAGGTGGGATCGACAAAATCGATGTCATAGGTGCAATAGGCGGGCTGGCTGCCCAGAATGCTGCGCACCTCTGCCATCACCTCATTGATGCCGCGGTCGAACAGCTCTTCCACGCGGATGATGCGGATGCCCTGCTCCAGGCCCCATTCGATGTCCTCAGTGTTATAGGCGGTGCCGCGGATACCGACCTGGACAAAGCGTTTCGGGTCAACCAGCCCTTCTTCCACCGCGCGGCGGAACGGGGTGCCGTGGGTGTATTTGCAGCCGCCGAAATAGCTGTCGAAGAGGTCAGTGTGGCTGTCGAACTGGACCAGCCCCAACGGGCCGCCCTGGGCCAGAGCGCGCAGGATCGGTAAGGTAATCAGGTGATCGCCGCCCGCGGTCATAGGGGTGATGCCCTGCTGTTTCAAGCCGGTGTAAAAGGCGGTGATGCGGTCCAGATTGTCCGGGATGTCCACCGGGTTGGGCGGCACGTCGCCCAGGTCGGCGCAGTTGACGGCGGCGAAGGGGCTGATGCCGGTGACCGGGTTCATCGCCCGGATCATGGTGGAGTAATCGCGCAGCTGCCGCGGCCCGTGGCGGGCGCCGGGGCGGTTGGTGGTGCCGCCATCCCAGGGCACTCCCACCAGCCCCATCTGCACGTCGCTGAAACGGGGGTGCTCTGGCGTCAGCAACGGCAGCCGCATGAAGGTGGGCACCCCGGCAAAGCGCGGAAGGTCCATGGCTGAGACCGGCTGAAAGAAGGTGTCGCCTGGCTGGGTCATGCTGTTGCTCCGTTCTTCACGTTTTCCGCAATCATCGAAATCATCTCGAACATGATGGCCGAGGCGGTCAGGGCGGTGATTTGGTTCGGGCTGTCCTTGGTCGGCATCATACAGACGATATCGCCGCCAACGATATTCATGCCGCGCGCGCTGTGAAGCAGCGCCACGGCTTCGTCGATATCAAACCCCTTTTCGCCCGGCTCCAGATTGGACACTGCCGGCGCAATCGCAGGGTCAAGGCAATCAAGGTCAAAGGTGATGTAGACCGGCTTGCCCGCCATCACTTTCCGGATCTGCGCGATCACGTCCTCCAGCCCGCGTTTGCGGAATTCCTTCATGGTGACGATGTTGTAGCCGTAGTCATAAGACGGCTGCAGCCAGTCGAGCGTGCGGGGATGGCCGCGCAGCCCAATCTGCATGGAATGATGCGGGTCTACCTTGCCCTGATCAGCCAGATAGGCGCCCCAATGAGCGGCGGATTTCTTGGCGCCCAGGAAGTGGTCGACTTTGGTGAAGACGTCCGTATGGGCATCGAAATGCAGGAAGCAGACCGGCTCGCCCTTGGTGATCTGGCCGCAGCCGATAGCCTGCACGATGCCGCCGGTGATCGAGTGGTCGCCACCGACAGAGACAGGCCGGGCGCCTGCGGCATCGACCTTCTGGTAGAAGCGGGTGATCTGCTCGATGCAGTCTTCGTTGTCATTGGCGCGCGGGAAAGGCACATCGCCGACATCGGTGATTTTGGCGGCTTCCCAGGGGTTCAGCTGGAATTCACCGTGCATCCGCCGCCCGACCGCCGAAACATTGCGCAGCGCGCGCGGGCCCAGATGCTGGTCGCGCTCGGTGGTGCCGTTGCCGGTGGAATGGGGCACGCCAACCAGGGCGATATCCTGGCCCTGCGGGCCTTCATTGGGGCAGCGGAACAGGGTGGGGATGCCCCACCAATAGAGGTTCTCCATCATGGATTTCAGGTGTTCGTCAGCCATGAGCAGTCTTTCGGGGTTAGAGGGAAAAGGGCCCCGATGCCAAAGTTGCGGCACCGGGGCAGTCCGGGACAGCCCGGGGGAGGGTTCAGTTTTCGCCGGATCTCCTGCGGTAGGCGCCCTGTGCGATACGGTCAATCACCATGGCGCAGAGAAGGATGGCGAGACCGCCCAGCAGACCCTGGCCCTTGGCCGCGTATTGCAGCGCTTCCAAGATCAGGGCGCCTAAGCCTTCGGCACCGATCAGCGAGGCGATCACCACCATCGACAGCGACATCAGGATGGTCTGATTGATGCCGGTCATGATCGAAGGCAGTGCCAGCGGCAGCTCGACATTGAGCAACAACTGGCGGCGCGAGCAACCGAATGCGACGGCGGCTTCCTTGGTCGTCTCTGGCACGCCGCGCATGCCCAAAGCGGTCAGGCGAATCACCGGCGGCATGGCAAAGATCAGCGTTGCCAGCACACCCGGCGGCTTGCCGGTGCCAAAGAAGGCGATGATCGGGATCAGGTAGACGAAAGCGGGCATGGTCTGCATGAAGTCCAGCACCGGTTCCGCGATGGCATAGGCACGTTTGGACTTACCGAACCAGATGCCCAGCGGAATGCCGATTGCCACACACAGAAAGGCGCCGGCACCAATCAGCGCCACAGTGATCATTGCCAGCTCCCACAGCCCCATGAAGGCGAGGTAAGCAAGTGAGGCAGCGGTAAAGATCGCCACCCGCGGCCCGGCCAAGCGCAGCGCCATGATGACGGTTACAAACATCACCACCGGCCAGGGGGTCTGAATCAGCAGCACCTCCAGCCCGTCCAGAACCCAGCGGATACCCGCGGTCACCCCGTCGAACACATTGCCAAAGTTGTTGGCCAGCCAGTCGAACCCGGCATCGCCTTTCTTGGACAGCGCGGCGAAGTATTCCCTGCCGACCGGGAATTCGGTGATCGGCAAGCGTTCCCCCAGCAGCCCGCCGGTGACGCTGGCCATCGCCTCATCCGGCTTGGCGACGGTGAAGCGCACGAGCGTCAGCGGCCAGATTGCCAGCAACCCGATGGCACCGAAGATCAGCCCGCTGCGGTTCATGCCTGACTGTGCCTTCTGACCCGAACGCCAGCGCAGATACTGTGCCTCATATGCGGTGTTGGCATAGAAACCTTCAGCCAGCTTGATCGCAACCATCAGCGCGAGGCCGGTCAGAAGAATAGCGATTGCGGTGCTGTTGGCAGCATTGGCAGCCTCCAGCGCCTTGTCGGCGGCGGCGCGCAGGTTATCGGCAATCTTCAGCTTGGCAGCCGCGCCGGCGGCGTCCCCGGCGGCGGTCAGATCCGCGGCCTGGGCCTCGCGTTTGGCGATGTTGGTGAGCAGCCGCTCATAGCGGACCAGATGTTCGGCGCCCAGCTCCCCCCACAGGCCGCGGCCGATCTGCACGAGGGCAAACAGCTCCAGTACCAGGAACATCCAAAAGAAGCCCCAGGCGCCGCGCGCAGCCCCCCACAGCGGACCGCAGATAGCGGCCATGGCGTTCCAGGACCAGGCAAAGCCGGTCTTGCCCTGGATACGGGCAAATTCTCGGGCATAGTACGGCCCGTTTTCAACCGCGAACTCTTCGACACTGAGACCGTGTGATTCAAACGAAGTATCCTTCATGCCTTGCCTCCCTGAATGCCCTTCAGCAGCGTGGCGCGGTCGACGACGCCGATGTCGGCGCCATCGTCGCCGGTGATGACAATCACGTTCTCTGTTGAGGTCGCGATATCGATCAGCTGGTCCAGATCGGTGCCGTGATGCGCCCGCGGGCTTTCGTCGAAATCCACCGAGCGGGTAGGTGCGTATTCGCTGATCGGCACCATGATTGAATGGGCAAAGACCAGTTTCAGTTTCGAGATGCCCTCGACAAAGTCGCGCACGTAATCGTCGGCAGGCTGGGTGACGATTTCTTCCGGCGTGCCGATCTGCACGATGCGGCCGTCCTTCATGATGGCGATGCGGTTGCCGATCCGAATCGCCTCATCCAGATCGTGGGTGATGAAGACGGTGGTTTTGTTCAGCTCAGCCGAGAGCTTCATGAACTGGTCCTGCAACTGGCGCCGGATAAGCGGATCGAGTGCCGAAAAGGGCTCGTCCATCAAAAGCACATCGGGATCCGACGCCAATGCCCGGGCCAGCCCGACCCGCTGCTGCATACCGCCTGACAGCTCACGCGGGAAACGGTCTTCGAAACCGGTGAGATTGACCTTGTCCAAACAGCGCTGGGAGACGTCCCAGCGGGTGGATTTCGGCTCGCCGCGCACCTGCAGCGGAAAGCCGACATTGTCGCGCACGGTGCGGTGCGGCAGCAGCGCCATATGCTGGAACACCATGCCGATGTTCATCGCCCGCATTTCGCGCAAGGCAGCGTCTGGCAGGGTCAGCATATCCCGGCCCATCACCGAGATATTGCCCGCAGTAGGCTCAATCAGCCGGTTCAGGTGGCGTACCATGGTGGATTTGCCGGAGCCCGACAGCCCCATCACGCAGAAGATCTCGCCGCGCTTCACCTCAAAGGACACATCGGCGATGCCGACCACACAGTTGAATTCCGCCAGCACTTCGGCCTTGCCCAGGCCGCGCTCACGGATCGCCGCCATCGCGGCATCGGCATTGTTGCCGAATATTTTCCACACGCCGTCCAGCGTGATCACATTGTCAGTCATCAGTTCAGTCTCCGGATGTCCCGGTTCGTTTGGCGGGCAGCGCTGCCGCCCGCCTGTGACCCTTGGGTTCCGGCAGTTTACTGGAACCAGGAGTCCACCAGATCGGCGTTTTCATCGACCCATTTGCGGGCGAATTCAGCCGGATCCTGGCCATCCACCGACAGCGCATAGACCACCGCGTTCACCTGCTCCGTCGTCAGCCTCACCTTGCCCAGCATTTCCGCTGCTTCGGGCTGGCTGTCGGAGAGACCAACGGCATAGAACACATGCAGCTTGGCTGCGTCCCAAGCTGTGCCCGCTTTGGAGTTCTCCAGCCAGTTTGGGTCATCGGTCGGCTGTTTTACGTCCCATTCACCGGCGTCGTAGGCGGGCTCGCTCAGCGGCACCAGATCATAGAGCGAGAACATGTGGTGCGGCGTATAGCAGTAAAAGACGATGTTCTGACCCTGCGCCACCGCGTTGTCGACCTGGGCCAGAGCCAGGGTTTCGTCCATTTCCATCAGGTTCATGGTTTCGGCGTAGCCGTAGGATTTGGCGCGGATCTTTTCGACATTGGTCGAGGCCCAGCCTGCACCGCCAATCCACATCTCGCCGCGTCCGTCGCCGTCTGTGTCAAAGTTGGCGGCCATGTCCGGATCGGTCAGATCGCTGAGCGCCAAAATTCCGGTACGCTCCTGAGTGTCTTTTGTGACGCAGATCTGCTGGTCGGACAGTACCGCGTTCGGGTTCAACGCCACGGTGCCCTTGCCGGAAACAAAGGTGTCATGGAGGTTTTGCTGATTGGGCAGCCAAACCTCCGGGTGCACATGCATAGCGCCGGAATCCATTGCCTCGAAGATGATCGGGTTTGTGCCGTTCTGCAGCTCCACCGAGAGGCCCAGATTGTCCTCCAGAGCTACCTTCAGGATGTGCGCGGTGCCACGGACAGAGGCCCAGTTCGGCACCCCGATCACTACATCCTGCGCCATGGCAGTGCTGCCGAGGGCGGCGGCCAATGTGGCGGCTGCCAGAGTCTTTGTCGTCTTCATGTTTCTTCTCCCATGTTGGTTGACCACTTTGTTTTTGATTGTGCGTCCGGCGCGTGATCAGGATGCCAGGACCATTTGTCTTGAAAGGGTCAGGGCGGCTTGCAACAGCACGTTGCAACCGGCCTCCAGGTGGTCAGGTTCGGCCCATTCGGCTTCGTTATGGCTGAGCCCGTCACGGCAGGGCACAATAACCATCGCGGCGGGCACCTTGCGGGCGACTTGGCAGGCGTCATGGCCTGCGCCCGACACCATCCGGCGCCAGGGCAATCCGCTGTTCTTGGCCGCGGCTTCGATTGCGCCGACACAGTTACCATCGAACTTCACTGGCGGGTTGTGCCAGATCATGTCCAGCACGACCTTTGCCTCTTGCTCCTCGGCGGCGGCGCGGCGGATGGCGTTGTCCATGCCGCCTAGAACCGCGTCGTCGGGATGGCGGACGTCGATGGTAAAGCGCACTTCGCCAGGGATGGTGTTGCGGGAATTGGGGCTGACGTGCACCTCACCCACGGTGCCGACGCCGTCGGGGCCATAGGCCAGGGCGATCCGCTGCACCTCCTGAACCAGCCGCGCCGCCGCCACCAGCGCATCGCTGCGCCCTTGCATCGGGGTGGAGCCGGAATGGGCATCACGCCCGGTGACGGTGACATCATACCAGCGCTGGCCCTGGCCGCCGGTGACCACACCTATCACCTCTTCATTGGCTTCCAGCACCGGGCCCTGCTCGATATGGCCTTCCAGAAAGGCGCCGAACTGGTGGGCGCCGCAGGGTTCGGAGCCTGCATAGCCGATCCGCTCCAGCTCATCGCCAAAGCTCAAGCCCTCGGCGTCTTCGCGGCTGAGGGCGAATTCCAGATCAAACAGCCCGGCATAGACGCCCGAGCACAGCATGGCGGGCGCAAAGCGGGCGCCTTCCTCGTTGGTCCAATTGACGATTTCGATCGGGGCATCGGTTTCCAACCTCAGATCGTTCAGCGTGCGAACCACCTCCAGGCCCGCCAGCACGCCATAGACACCGTCAAACTTGCCGCCATTCGGCTGGGTGTCCAGATGGCTGCCGATGGCGATGGGCAGGGCATCCGGGTCGCGGCCCTCGCGGCGGGCAAACATGTTGCCCAGCCGGTCGTAGGTAACGGTGCAGCCTGCGTCCTCGCACCAGCGGGTGAACAGTTTGCGCGCCTCCAGATCGCCGTCCGACAGCGTCAGCCGGCCGCAGCCGCCGCCCGGCAGGGCATCAATCCTGGCCATCTCCATGATGCTCTGCCACAGCCGGGCGCCGTTTATGCGGTGGTTGCTGCTCATGCGCTTTGCGGGGCGTCTTCGCGGCAGAGCGCCTGGCTCAGGCAATGGACGCCGCCGCCGCCCAGGGTGAACATCGACATGTCGGGGTCGTAGACCTCGAACCCAAGTGCGCGCATCTTGGCGTTCAGATCCTTGGCGCCGGCCATCGACAGCACCTTGCCTTCCCCCAGTGCAACCAGGTTCACGCCCAGGTTCTTGGCTTCGGCATAGGGGACGTCGACGATCTCGATGCCCCAGCCCTTGACGATGTCCACCAGCCAGGGTTCCATTGCGTCGATACAGGCCACTGCCAGTTTCTCCGCCAGCGGAACAATCAGCCCGTCCATATGCACAAATTCGCGGCTGATCGGGGCCACCACGGCCTCCCAGCCCTCGGCGCGGACAAACTCGGCGACCTGTTCGGAACCTTCTTTCTCGGAGCGCTCACCGCAATAGCCGATCAGCACCCGGCCCGGCTCGATGATGTTGAAGTCGCCGCCCTCGAAATGGCCCGCGGTGGCAAACTTCCAGATCGGGATATCGTTTTCCTGATAGAATTTGATCGCGGTGGCGTAATCCGCACGGCGGCATTTCAGCTGCATATGGCAGATCAGCGCGCCCCAGGGCGTCATGGCCGAGCTGTCGCGGGCAAAGAAATTGCGGTGCAGCACCTCGTCGCTGTCCAGATAGTGGCAGGTGACACCCGCCCCCTCAAAGATCGATACCATCTCCGAGTGCTGCTTCATCGCCAGCTGCAGATCGAACTGCACGCCGGTCTTATCGGCATTGGCCAAGGTGCGGCCGATCAAGGGGCCGGCCTCGACCCATTTGAAATACTCCGGCTTGCCCAGCAGAACATCCGTCAGCTTGGCATAGTCGTTGTTGATCCCCCAGCGCTTGGCCATTGCAGTGCTTGCATCCATGCTGCTCAACCTCCCCGTCATTACATGCTTGGCAAACAGGATTGGCCGGGTTTTGTTTTTATTAAACCACAAACTAAAGGACTTAACTTTTACGTTTTTACAAGTATGGTGAGCTCATGCTGCCACCCGCCCTTTCCAAAGCCGATTTGCACCTGCTCTACGTGTTCTGCACGGTGGTGAAGGCGCGCGGGTTTTCGGCGGCGCAGATCACTTTGAATGTCTCGGCGTCGACCATATCGCGGCAGATTGCCGATCTAGAAACCCGGCTGGGCATGCGCCTGTGCCAGCGCGGCCGCAAGGGGTTCCGGCTGACCGACAAAGGCGAGATCGTCTATGCCGCCTCGCACAAGCTGTTTGCAGCGCTGGACCAGTTCGGCGAGACGGTGGACGGCACCCGCGGCAAGCTGGTGGGGCGGCTTTCGGTGGCGGCGATCGACAACTGGGTGTTCAACAACGAGGCGCCGATCATGGGTGCCTTGGGCGAATTCACCCGGATTGCGCCGCAGGTCGAGGTCGAAATGCATTCCCTGGCGCCGGATGACATTGAGATGGCGGTACAGGATGCGCTGATCGCACTGGGGGTTGGCGTGTTTCATAAGCACAAGCCCGGTTTGATCTATGAGACCTTGGGGGTCGAACGGATCGGACTTTATTGCAGCCGCGGGCATCCGCTGTTCACGGCTGACACCCCTGCTCAGGTTGAGGGTTTTCTGCCCCAGGCCAATTTCTGCAAGCGGGCCTATCTAAACGAAGACCTGGTGGCCCCGGTTTCGCGCGGGCTGCCCTCCAACGCCAGCGCGCATCAGATCGAAGGCATTGCCATGCTGGTGCTGACCGGCCGTTATATCGGCTACCTGCCGGAAAGCTTTGCCAATATCTGGGTGCGCGAAGGGCGGGTGCGCTCTGTGGGGGACGGCATGTTTGACCTGAAGTCCGAAATCAAGCTGGTGCGCAAGCGCGGCGTGGAGCCAAACCTTGTCGTGAAAACCTTCATCAAGCTTGTGAAGAAAAGCTGCGGGCCACTTAGACAAGAAAATTCACAAATTAGTTGAGACACTCAAGACTTGGTCAAGGCGGTACTTCCTTCGGACGGCGGAGGTCAATTTGTTACCTAGCCGAAAGTCCACTCTTTAATACCGAAACTGGCAGCTCGCTTTTGCAGAGAAGCCCCACTTCCCGTTTGAGGGGCCGTCAGCCGCAGTCGCAAAGCGCATGATCCTGCCGTTGGAGCGTGCGCAGCAAAAGGCAGCTTTGTCCGGCGACCCGTAAATCTGCCGTCTCAAGTTTTCTGCATGATCGACGAACGGCCGGTCTTCCCGCTGCCCTGCGGCGCTGACATCCGAGCGCCTGCGGCAAATCTCGCGCTGCGCGCGCTCGCAGCAAAGAAATCCAAGGTACAGGTTGGGCTCTTTTGGCACCTTCGCTGCCTACCGCATGAACGTTCGTTTTCTGGGTTTGGGTCAGAAACCTGACAAGAAGGTCAGCTTTGCTTGGCATTCGACAATAGAAAAAGTGGCGGACCGAGGAGGATTCGAACCCCCGACCCCTTGATTCGTAGTCAAGTACTCTATCCAGCTGAGCTATCGGTCCACTGCGGCGGGGTGTAATCATAGCGCTGGAGAGTCGCAACCCCAAAACCCAAAATTAGTTTCCTCCGGCCGGCATATTCCCGTCAGCCTGCTTGCCACGGTCAAATCGTGCCGTCTCCCTTGGGCAGGCAGATCTCGAAGGCCGTGCCGTCCGGACTGGTCTCCTTCAGCACGACCGATCCGCCATGGCCGCGGGCCAGCTCGCCCGCAATGGCCAGGCCCAGCCCGGTGCCGCCCTTGCGGGCACCGCCCTGGAACGGGGTGAACAGATTGTCCTGCGCTTTTTTCGGCAAACCGGGGCCGGTGTCGGCAACGGTGATGTACCAGGCGTCCTCTTCCTCGCGCGCATCAACCCTGATCTGACCCGGCTTGCCGGTGGCGGTGATCGCCTGACGGGCGTTGCGCACCAGGTTCATGACTATGCGGAACAGCTGTTCGGAATCGGCGCGCAGCATCATCGGTTTGGGCACTGCATTGACGATCTCAATCAATGTGCTGTCCGCGGCCAGCAGCTCGCTTTCGGCAATATCCGCTGTGATTTCATGCAGGCAGACCACTGCAAAGGTGGGCGACGGCTCTTCGGCGCGCCCAAACGCCAGAGTTCCCTCGCACAGGGAGACCGCGCGGGTGATCGAGTTCACCAGTTTCGGCGCCAAACGCCGCACCAGGGGGTCCTCGCTCATCTCGATCCGGTCAGTGAACAGCTGCGCCGAGGTCAGGATGTTGCGCAGATCATGGCTCACCTTGGCGACCGCGCCGCCCAACTGGGCCAGCCGCTCGCGCTGCTTCAGCGCGTGGGTCAGCTCGGTCTGCAGCTGCATCAGAGCCTCTTCTGCCTCGCGCAGCTCCACCACGCTGGAACTCGGGTGGATGATGCCGCGCGCATCCTCAGGCGCCGCCGCATAGCGCTGCATATAGCCGACGACGCTTTTGATCGGTTTCACCAGCACGATCCGCACCGCAACAAACAGCAAAAGCGCCGTAAAAACCGAGATCACCGCCGACAGAACCAGGATCCGCACCCCGTAATCGATCATCGCCATCCGTAAGGGCGCAGTTTCCATGGTGACTTCGATCAATATCCCCGCATCGCGCACCGGTGCGCCGATTACCCGGATAATCTCGTTTTCCGGCCGGGACAGCCGCAGCACCGCATCCCGGATCAGAGTCATTGCCCCGGCCATCCGCAGATCATAGGTGCCGGTGATCTGCTGCGGAATCGGCGAGGCCAGCATCAGCTGGCGGATCTCGTCGCGGCGCAGCACGACGTTATAGACACCTGCGTTCTCCAAAAGCTCCGCTTCCAGTTCCGTCGCCAGCATGTCATCAGCCAGCAGCGCCAGCGACGCGATCTGTGCCCGCTGCAACCGGTCGGCCAGAAAATCCTCGCGGAACCGCGCAATCGAAGGCACAAAGATCAGGATCTCGGCCAGCATCACGAAGACCGTGGTCAGGACCAGAAATCTGCCCGAAAGCGTGTTGAGCATCCCGCCGCCCTTACCTCAAGGTATCCAGCGCTGCACCACGCGCACAGCGCGTTTCACAAAACCGCTCTCAAACAGCCGCGGGGTGAAATAGGCCCCGGCAACCCGTTTGTTAATCTCGCTGATGGAGGGGTAAGGCGCAACCATGGCTGCAATCTGGCTCATTTTCAAACGGTTGGCCAGCGCCATCGACCACAGGCCGATCAATTCCCCCGCCTGATGGCCTGCGATGGTGGCGCCTACGGGACGGCCCTTGAAAACCATTACCTTGATGAAGCCTTTGGTCCTGCGTTCGGCAATGGCACGGTCGTTGTGATGGTAATCGAACCGTGCCACCTCCAGTTTGACACCGTAGATATCCCGCGCCTGCGCCTCGGTCAGGCCGACCTGTGCCAGTTCCGGATCGGTATAGGTGGCCCAGGGGATATGGCTGATCTTGGCCTTGGACGGCAGGCCGAACAGGGCCGAGCGGATGATTATGCCTGCGTGATAGCCCGCCACATGGGTGAACTGCAGCCCGCCGGCCACGTCGCCGATGGCATAGACGCGTTTGTTGGTGGTCAGCAGGCTGCCGTCCACCTTGATGCCGTTGCCCTTGGTTTCAATCCCGGCGGCAGCGAGGTTCAGCCGCTCCATATTGGCCTTGCGCCCCACCGCCATCAGCAGGTGGCTGCCCCTGAACAGGCTGCCGTCCCTGGTCTCCACTTCAACCGCGCCGGCCTGACCGCCGATGCGCGAGACCATGGCGCCCTCGGCGATCTCCACGCCTTCTGCGCGCAATCTGTCCAGCACCAGCGCTGCGGCCTCCGGATCATCTTTGCCCAGCGCCTTCAGCCCTTCGATCACAGTGACCTTGCAGCCCAGGCGCACATGCGCCTGCGCCATCTCCATGCCGATCGGGCCGCCGCCGATGATCAACAGATGCTCCGGCTTCTCGCGCAGTTCAAACAGGGTCTCGTTGGTCTCGTAAGGCACTTTGTCCAGCCCTGGGATCGGCGGCACCAGCGGCGAAGACCCCGTGGCGATCACCACCCGCCGCGCAATGATCCGGTGCGGGCCTGCTTCGACCTCTGTTGGCGAAACAAAGCGGCCGAACTCGCGGATCACCCGCACGCCAAGGCCCTCGAATCGTTCCTGGCTGTCGACCGGGGCGATGGTATCGATCACCGCCTGCACATGATCCTTGGCCGCGGCATAATCCACCTGCGGGTGCTGATCCGGCACACCAAAGGCTTGGGTATGCGCCTGGGCGTGCGCCGCCTTGCCGCTGGCCAGCAGCGCCTTGGAGGGCACACAGCCGTAGTTCAGGCAATCGCCGCCCATCTTGTGGCCTTCCAGCAGCACAACCGACGCCCCCATCTGGCTGGCACCAGCCGCCGCCGACAGCCCGCCCGACCCGGCGCCGATAATCAGGAGATCACATTCTATGCGGCTCATGTTCAGGTATCCTTGCTGTTCTTGCCACGCAGGGTGCCGCGGACGGATTTGACCAGGATCGGCATTGCCGCCAGCACGCACAGGCCCAGAATAGGCCCGATCACATGCGGCTCCCACAACAGGCTCAGATCCGGCTCTTCCCCGCGGTCGAACACCGACCCGACCCCGACCCCGATCCAGGTAAACACAATGGCGCCCGGAATAATCCCCGCCGCCGTGGTCCACAGGAAGTTGCGGAATTTCACACCGACCAGCGCGGGCAGCAGGTTGGCGACAAAAAACGGCACCGCCGGAACCAGCCGCAACAGCAAGAGCACCTCGACCTCGTTCTCGCGCAGCGCCTGCTTCAGCATCTGCACCCGACCTTCTGCCGCTTCCATCCTGGCGGTCAGCGCGGCGCCCAGCCCCCAGCGCGCCGCCAGAAAGATGCCCACCGCACCGATGGTGGCCGAAATCACGTTGACCCCGGTGCCCGCCGCCAGTCCGAACAGGAACCCGCCAGTGACCGAGGCCACCGCCGCACCCGGCAGCGAAAACAGCACGATCACAATGTAGAGCCCCATGAACAGCGCCACGAGACCAAGGTAATTCTGATCCCGGAACGCCATCAGCGCCTCGCGGTTGTCGCGCAGCGTGTCAAAACTCAGGTAGTCCTTCAGCGTCACCGCCCCGATCAGTGCCACCACCGCGACGGCAATCAACGGCAGATGGCGGGCCATGCCCGGCTTGGCCGCAGGCTGATCCTTTGGCTCGGAATCGGTCTTGGGTGTCTCGCTCATATCGCTCATACGTCCGTCTCTGTGGCAGTGCAGTGTAGCTACGTGTTAAATGGCCCGCAGGCGAGGGTGGGCAGCCCTGCCTCACGGCTGCTTGATCACTTGCCCCCGGATTCGTGAGGTTTGTGGCAGAATCACTGCCCGGATGTTACATCCGCCCTGCCCGGAGGCTGTTCCGGTGCGGTTTTTGGCAGAAATGTTGCACGCCAGGGTTCCGCGCCGCCATGCTTACAGGGGTTTTCTCACCCTAAAAGGTGTTTTCTCACCTCGCAGGGTTTGACTTACCCGCCGTTCCCTCCTAAAGACCGGGCTTCGAGATAGACCCCCGGGAGGCGATTCCGCGCCCTGCCCGAAGATACAATGTGGAGACCGGAGCGATGAAACGCACCTATCAGCCTTCGAACCTGGTTCGTAAACGCCGCCACGGCTTCCGTGCGCGCATGGCCACCAAAGCTGGCCGCAAGATCCTGAACGCACGCCGCGCCCGCGGCCGGAAAGAACTGAGCGCATAAGCTCAGTTCCAGTTCTGACGGACATGACACCGCCGGAGGCCCCCAAGGACGGCACTGCTGCCCGCGGGGACACGCCTCCGGCGGTGTCCGTTTGCGCAGCTGATGCGCCAAAGATCGAGGTCATGGCCAAGCGCCGTGATTTCCTTGCCTGTGCCCGCCCGCCTGCCCGCAAGCAGGGCACCAAGGGCATGATGGTCCAGGGCCGCAACCGCCAGGATAATGGCGGCATCCGCATGGGGTTCACCTGTTCCAAAAAGGTCGGCAATGCCGTCGCCCGCAACCGCGCCAAGCGCCGGCTGCGCGAGGCCGCACGGATGATTCTCCCCGCGCATGGCCGCCCGGGATGGGATTACGTGCTGATCGGCCGCGCGATGGAGACCGCCCAGCGCCCGTTCGAGGAACTGAAGCGCGACCTGATTTATGCGCTGAAAAAGATCCACGGCCAGTAAGCCAGAAAAAACCAGGCTCCGCGCATGTCCGCGGGAAGTCCGTGCCACTATGGCTGCAGTTTCTCCGGCCGATAGGCCGGACAGCACCCGACCCTCCCCACGGGAGGGCGCTGCCCTCATTGCCATGCGGCGCAGCTCACCCTATCTAACCCGCATGACCCCGCTGGCCCATATCCTCGCCCTGCCTGTGCGCGCCTACCGGCTGCTGTTCAGCCCCTGGGTCGGCTTCAACTGCCGCTACCAGCCCACCTGCTCGGCCTACGCGCTGGAAGCGCTCGAAAAGCATGGCGCGATCAAGGGCTCCTGGCTCACTGCCCGACGGATCGGGCGCTGCCACCCCTTCGGCGGCGATGGCTATGACCCGGTGCCCGGCGGCAAGGACTGAAGCCGGAACACCTTTTTTTCTTGGCAAAACGCACTTCCTCAGCTAGGGCGCGCCCATGCTTGATGATGATCTGGACGAAATCCACCCGCTGTTTGCCGGCGCCCCCTCGACCACCGAGTTCAAGAAACTCAGGAAGCGCATTGTGCGCTATGCCCGTGAGGCGATCGACCAATACGGCATGGTGGAGCGCCGCACGGACGGCAGCACGCCCAAGTGGCTGGTCTGCCTGTCGGGCGGCAAAGACAGCTATACCCTGCTGGCGGTTCTTTATGAGCTGAAGTGGCGCGGCCTGCTGCCGGTGGACCTGCTCGCCTGCAACCTGGATCAGGGCCAGCCCGGTTTTCCGGCCACGGTGCTGCCGGAGTTCCTCGAAAAGATGGGCGTGCCGCACCGGATCGAATATCAAGACACTTATTCCATCGTGATGGACAAGGTTCCGCAGGGCCGGACATTTTGCGCGCTCTGTTCGCGCCTGCGCCGCGGCAACCTGTACCGTATCGCGCGCGAAGAGGGCTGCTCCGCCGTGGTGCTCGGCCACCACCGGGACGACATTCTGGAAACCTTCTTCATGAATCTCTTTCACGGCGGCCGGCTCGCGACCATGCCGCCCAAACTGGTGAACGAGGAAGGCGACCTCTTTGTGTTCCGCCCGCTGGCCCATGTGGCCGAGGCCGATTGCGAAAAATTCGCCCGTTCCATGAACTATCCGATCATCCCCTGCGACCTGTGCGGCAGCCAGGACGGGCTGCAGCGTCAGCAGGTGAAACAGATCCTGGATCAGTGGGAATCAAACAGCCCGGGCCGCCGCCAGGTGATGTTCCGCGCATTGATGAATGCCCGGCCTTCGCACCTGCTGGATCCGAAACTGTTCGATTTTGCCGGTTTGGAACTGAAGAACCCGGATTCCGGGCCGGAAATACCGGAAATTCCCAAGCTGCGTTAACTCCCGGGTTAGATCAGCACCCTAGTCTCATGCCGGAACGACTGGCTGCAGACGAAAGGTCTGAGAATGACAAACACAGGATCAGGTCTCCTGGCACGGCTCCGGCAAACCCTTGCCCCGGCACTTTTCGGGCCACCTGTGCTCGCTTTCCTGCCTGCCCTGACCCTGGCCACCTATTGGCTCGGCGGCGAAACCGCATTGCTTTCGGTGGCACTTGGCCTGCCGGTGCTGATTGCCGTCGCCGGCGGGTTCAGCAAACTGGGCGGCGGCGGCGGCCTGCCGCGCGACAGTGTCACCGGCATGATGCTGCGCGACGGGTTCGAGCATGAGACCGCGCGCATCTATGACGAATGCGCGGAAACGGATCTGCGCTCCGCGGTCTTCATCCTGGAACTGGACGATTACAAAGAAATGGCGGACCGGCACGGGCTTGAGGCCGGCGACCGTATCGTTCAGCACTGCGGCACGCAGATCGCCTCGGTCCTGCGCCAGCACGATACAATTGCCCGGATCGGCGACAGCCGCTTTGCCATCTGCCTGGCCCCGACCCTGCAGCTGGATCTGGAATTGTGCATCCAGCTGGCCGGCCGGATGCAGACCGCCGCCGAGGAACCTGTGCCGCTGGATGGCACCAACATCTACGTGACCTGCTCCATCGGCTTTTGCCAGCGCAACCGGGCTCCGGGTAAGACCGGGTCCGACTGGACCGGCGCCGCCGTGACTGCCCTGGCCGAGGCGCAAAGCAATGGCCCGGGCGGCATCCGCGCCTTTTCGGTGGATATGTCCGGGCGCGGCGGGACCCGTTCCAACCTGCGCGAAGAGGCTGCTTCGGCCCTTGAATCCGGTCAGATTCAGGCTTGGTTCCAGCCGCAGATCTGCACCGACACCGGCCGGGTTTCCGGGTTCGAGGCACTGGCCCGCTGGTCGCACCCGGTGCTGGGGCTGATCCCGCCCTCGACTTTCCTGCCCGCACTGGAGGAAGCCGGGCTGATGGACCGGCTGAGCCAGGTGATGCTTTACAATTCCCTGGTGGCGATCAAGGCCTGGGATGCCGCCGGCGTCCAGGTGCCTTGTGTCGGGGTGAACTTTGCCACTCAGGAACTGCGCAATCCCGGTCTTGCAGGGCGCATCAAATGGGAGCTTGAACGATTTGAGCTGCCGCCCAGCCGCTTGTGTGTGGAGATCCTGGAAACCGTGATGACCGATCAGCCCGACGATGTGATCACCCGCAACATCCTCGCCCTCAGCGAAATGGGCTGCCACATCGATCTGGATGATTTCGGCACCGGCCATGCCTCCATCGCCGCGGTGCGCCGCTTCAGCATCTCCCGCATCAAGATCGACCGCTCCTTTGTGATGAAAGCGGATCAGGATCCGGAACAGCAGAAACTGATCTCCGCGATCCTTACCATGGCCGAACGGCTGGAGCTGGAAACCCTGGCCGAAGGGGTCGAAACCGCAGGCGAACACGCACTGCTGGCGCAGCTGGGCTGCGGCCATGTGCAGGGCTTCGGCATCGGCCGCCCGATGCCGTTCGACCAGACGCTGGACTGGATCACGTCCCATGAAGCCAAATTGCAGGACACGCCCGCGATCGGCCGCCAGACCCCCTGAATATTCAATTCCATTGATTTTCTGCTGCGCCAGGGCCCTATGCCGCCCCGGCGCGCCGCGATTCTGCTTGACCTTTGCGGCCCACCTCTGTTGAACCCCACGTGTCCTTCCCTACACGAGGTGGCAGTCCCCAATGGACGATCAGAACAAAAATCTTATTCTCGCAACCGTACTCAGCTTTCTGGTGATCCTGGGGTGGTACACCTTTTTCCCGCCGCCAGAGCCGGAACAGGCGCCTGAAACCGCGGTCAGCGAATCCGCGCCCGCAGGCGATACCGCCTTGGTCCCCAGCGCCTCCGCAGACGCGGTGGCCGAGACCGCCGCGGAAGAGGCCGAAGCCCCCGATGCGCCGCGCGTTGCCATCGACACCGCGCGCCTGGCCGGCAGCATCTCGCTGCAGGGCGGCCGGATCGACGATCTGTCGCTGAAGGACTACCGCGAGACGCTGGACCAGGGGTCTCCGATCGTCAAACTGCTGAAGCCCGTGGGCGACGCAGGTGCTTATTACGCGCTCTACGGCTGGGCGCCGGGTGCGGGCCTGTCGCTGGACGATGTGCCGGGTGCCAACACCATCTGGACCGCGCCGGCAGACGCCGCCCTGACCACCGACAGCCCCGTCACCCTGACCTGGGACAACGGCAAGGGCCTGACCTTCTCCCGCACCATAGCGGTGGATGAGGATTACATGTTCTCGGTCACCCAGTCGGTGGCCAATGCCTCCGGCGGCAGCGTCGCCCTGGCGCCCTACGGCACCCTGGCCCGCCATGGCCAGCCTGCGGACCTGAAGAACTTCTTCATCCTGCACGAAGGCCTGGTTGGAATGTCGGACGCCGAACTGGCCGAAACCGACTATGACGACATGGCCGACTTTGAGCCCGACCCGCGCGACGGCTCCCGGGCCGAGGTCAAACAGGTCGCAGAGAACGGCTGGATCGGTTTTACCGATCACTACTGGATGTCGACCCTGATCCCCGAACCGGGCCAGGCCTTCCGCTCAATCGCGAAATTCGACGAACGCCGCGAGATCTATCAGACCGACATCGTGCTGCCGACCATCACCGTGGCAGAGGGCCAGTCCTCTGAAGTTACCACCCAGCTGTTTGCCGGCGCCAAGGAATGGGAAGCCATCCGCGGCTATGAAAAGGGAGGCATCCAAGGCTTCCTGGATGTCATCGACTGGGGCTGGTTTTTCTTCCTGACCAAGCCGATGTTCTGGCTCTTGCACAATCTGAACGTGCTGATCGGCAACATGGGCTGGGCTATCATCGGCCTGACCGTGGTGATCAAGATCCTGGTGTTCCCGCTGGCCTATAAATCTTATGCCTCGATGGCCAAGATGAAAGAGCTTCAGCCGGAGATGGAGAAGCTTAAGGAGCGCACCGGCGACGACCGCCAGAAGATGCAAAAGGAGATGATGGAGCTTTACAAGCGGGAAAAAGTGAACCCCGCCGCGGGCTGCCTGCCGATCCTGATCCAGATCCCGATCTTCTTCTCGCTCTACAAGGTGATCTTCGTCACCCTGGAACTGCGCCACGCGCCCTTCTTCGGTCCCTTCCAGGACCTCAGCGCGCCGGATCCGACCTCGATCATGAACCTCTTTGGCCTGCTGCCCTTTGCCTCCCCGGCACCGGAAAGCATCATGGCGCTGGTCTTCATCGGCATCCTGCCGATCCTGCTCGGCATCTCGATGTGGCTGCAACAGAAACTGAACCCGGCGCCCACCGACCCGACCCAGCAGATGATCTTTGCCTGGATGCCCTGGGTGTTCATGTTCATGCTCGGCGGCTTTGCCTCCGGCCTGGTCGTCTACTGGATTGCCAACAACACGATCACCTTCAGCCAGCAGTACCTGATCATGCGCAGCCACGGCTACAAGCCGGACGTGTTCGGCAACATCAAGTCGGGCTTCAAGAAGAAGCCGAAGGCTGACAGCTGATGACGCACCAAGTTACGGACATCTGGCGCCACCCGCTCAAATCCCACGGGCGTGAAGCGCTGGAAAATGTAACCCTGACCGCCGGGCAAACCATGCCCGGCGATCGCGTTTGGGCGGTGGCGCATGAGGTCTCCAAGGCGGACGGTTCCGAATGGGCGCCCTGCCAGAACTTCACCCGCGGCTCCAAGGCGCCCGGGCTGATGGCCATCAATGCCCGCCTGGACGATGCCAGCGGCCAGCTGACGCTGACTCACCCGCAGCGGCCTGACCTGACATTCGACCCGGAAAATCCTGCGGACCTGCAACGTTTCCTTGATTGGGAGAAGCCGCTGACCCCGGCGGACCGTGCCGCCTCTGCCCGGATCATCCGGGTGCCGGGCCGCGGCATGACCGATACCCCTTTCCCCTCGGTTACCCTGTGCAACCGGGCCTCTCACCGGGCTGTGGAACAGGCAATCGGCCATGACCTGTCGCCCAAGCGCTGGCGCGGCAACATCTGGTTCGATCTGGATGAGGCCTGGGCCGAAAACGACTGGCTGGGCCGCGAGGTGCAGATCGGCGAGGCTGTTTTTGCGGTGCGTGAACGGGCGGTGCGCTGCCTGGCAACCACCGCCAATCCCGAAACCGGCGAACGCGACGCCGATACGCTGAAGACCCTGAAAGACAACTGGGGCCACCAGGATTTCTCTGTTTACACCGAAGTGGTGCGCAGCGGTGAGATCCGTCTTGGCGACGCGGTAAAGGTGCTGTGATGCAAATGCAATTCTCCCTGGCCGAGGCGCCGGATGACATCTCTGCCGAAAAAGGCCGCAAGCTGTTTGCGGGCGAGACCGAGTTCCTGAAAGGCGTGGTTGCGATGAACGGCCTGCCCGATGCCGACCGGCTGGAGGTATGCTTTGCCGGCCGTTCCAACGTCGGCAAGTCGAGCCTGATCAACGCGCTGACCGGAACCAAGGGCATCGCGCGGGCCTCCAATACACCGGGCCGCACGCAAGAAATCAACTTCTTCACCCAAGGCCCCGAGCTGTATCTGGTCGACCTGCCCGGCTATGGCTATGCCAACGCGCCGCTGAAAGTGGTGGAGCAGTGGCAGAAGCTCTTGAAACGCTACCTGTCAGGCCGCCAGAACCTGCGCCGCGCTTTTGTGCTGATTGACAGCCGCCACGGGATCAAGGCGGTGGACGCCGAGATCATGAAGCTGCTGGACAGCTCTGCCGTTACCTTCCAATGCGTCATGACCAAGGCCGACAAGGTCAAGGAATCGGACCGCGCCAAGGTGCTGGAGCAGGTAAAGGACGCCTTGTCCAAACACCCCGCCGCTTACCCTGAGATCGTCCTGACCTCGTCCGAGAAGGGCGACGGCATCGCCACTCTGCGCTCGATCATCGCCGGGCTGTAACCGCATGCTGCGCTGCTTGTCCTCCTTTCTGGTTGTGATCGCCCTGGCCGTTGCCGGGCTGATCCCGGCCGGCTGGATGCCAAGCTCCGCACAGGACGGCAAGGTGCTGCTGGTGATCTGCACCACCGATGGCGTGCAGGAGGCCTGGGTCGATCCGGGTGATGATGGTTCACATGATCCTGCTGAACCAATGGACGACCGCAGCTGCCCCTTCTCCGGGTTTACCACGGCGGCTTTGCTGCCGGACGGCACGCTGCACCTCAGCCTTGATGCACCGCTGGCCGACCGCTGGTCACGCGAGGTGTTCACTCATCACAGCGCCGGTTTCCACTGGCGCTACGACGCCCGCGGCCCGCCCGCCGCGGCCTAGGGTCAGCCCCCTTTCATCCGGCCCCCGGCACTGGCTGAGCGAACAGGTCCCCCCTGCCCGCCGCCTGACAGCCGCGCCGCCAGTCTGCTTTGCTGCATTGGATCAACGCCCGGCGCGTTCTCCCGTCCAGCAATGTCTGGACCTGGCCGGATCAATGGGTCCTGACCCTTTCATCCCCCAAACCCCCAATATACCTGCCGGCACATCTGTGCCCGGCGCCCTGACATGGAGAGACCCATGGCGACCAGCCAACCGCAATCCGCGGGCCAATCGCGCCCGCTGTCCGAGAAATTCTACTTCGCCGCCTGGCGCTGGCACTTCTACGCCGGCCTGTTTGTGGTGCCGTTCCTGATCATGCTGGCTGTCACTGGCCTGATGATGATGTTCATCACCCAGTTCGACGGCCGCGACGGTGAGACCATCACCGTTACCCAGGGCACGGCTGAACTCAGCATCGCTGATCAATCCGCCGCCGTGCTGGCCGCCCAGCCCGGCACCATTGCCGAATGGATCGGCCCCAAGGCGCCGGATCTGGCCGCCGTTTTCCGCGTCAAAACCGAGGCCGGCCAGCGTCTGGTGGCACTGAACCAGTACACCGGCGAAGTGATCGAGACATGGGACCGCCGCGCAGGCTGGTATGATCTGGCCGACAACATCCATTCGACCCTGTTGATCGGCGACACCGGCGACCGGCTGATCGAGATCGCCGCGGGCCTTGGCATCGTGCTGGTGCTCACCGGGCTGTACCTGTGGTGGCCGCGCGGCAATGCCGCCAGTGCCTTTGTCCCGGATTTCCGCGCCAAGGGCCGCGCCCTGTGGAAGAACCTGCACGCGGTCACCGGCTTCTGGATGTCGGCACTGCTGGTTGTCTTCCTGATCTCCGGCCTCTCGTGGACCGGCATCTGGGGCGGCCAGATGATGCAGGCCTGGAGCACCTTTCCGGCAGCCAAATGGGACAACGTGCCCCTGTCCGACGACATTCACGCCAGCATGAACCATGGGCATACAAACGATGTGCCCTGGGCGCTGGAACAGACCCCGATGCCAGCTTCCGGCTCTGAGGCCGGGATTACCGGCATTTCCGAAGGCCAGCCTGTGGACGCAGGCAACATTATCGCCCTGGGCCGCGCTTTGGGGATGGAGGGCCGCTTCCGCCTGGCCTATCCCGGCGGCGGAAATGGCGTCTGGACCATCAACCGCGACAGCATGAGCGGCGACGGCGACGATCCTTTCATCGACCGCACCATTCATATTGACCAGTACAGCGGCAAGATTCTCGCTGACGTGAAATACGAGGACTACTCGCTCGCGGGCAAGGCAATGGCCGTCAGCATACCCTTCCACATGGGGCTGATGGGCACCTGGAGCTTCGTGCTGAACGTGGTGTTCTGCCTGGCAGTGATTTTTGTCTGCGTCTCCGGCCTGGTAATGTGGATGAAACGCCGCCCCGCAGGTGCCAGCCGCCTGGCCGCACCGCCGGAACCGGCAGAGATGCCGTTCTGGAAGGGGGCTGCGCTGATTGCCGTGCTGGTCTCGCTGGCCTTCCCGCTGACCGGCCTGCTGCTGCTGGCGGTGCTGGCGATTGACGTGCTGCTGCTGGGAAACCTGCCGGTGCTGAAACGCGCCGTGAGCTGACAGAGCGCCGCCCGGCCTTGAGGCCGGGCGGTGTGCCCGCAATCAAACGTGCTGCGCGCCGTTCACCTCAATCTCGGCGCCGGAGATATAGGAACTCCCTTCCGAGCACAGGAAATAGATCGCCGAGGCCACCTCCTCGGGCTGGCCCAGCCGCTGCATCGGCAGCTTCTCGACAATCTTGTCGGTGCCTGGCGACAGGATCGCGGTTTCCACCTCGCCCGGTGCAATGGCATTGACCCGCACCCCCAAGGGGCCGAAGTCATGCGCCATCTCCCGCGTCAGCGCCGCCAGTGCCGCCTTGGAGGTGGCATAGGCGGCCCCGGCAAAGGGGTGCACCCGGCTGCCCGCAATAGAGGTCACATTGACGACGGACCCTTTGGCGGCTGCCAGTTCCTCCTTCAACCCCCGCGCCAGCACAACCGAGCTGAAGAAATTCACGTGGAATACTTTGCCCCAATCCATCAGATCGGTATCCAGCGTGCTGAGCCGCTCGCCGTCCGGCCCTTTCGGCGAGATCCCGGCATTGTTGACCAGCGCGTCCAAGCGGCCGTCCAGCAGGTCCTGGATCTGGCCCACCGCGTTGATCGTGTCCGACGGGTCTGACAGGTCCAATTGCACATGGTTTTCCTGGCCGCCGCCCCAAGGGCATTCCGCCGGGAACGGATGCCGCGAGCAGGTGATAACCCGCCAGCCTTCGCGGTTGAAGCGGCGCACCGTTGCATGGCCGATACCGCGGCTGGCGCCGGTCAATAGCAAGGTCTTCTGACGCATCTGTTGATCCTCACAGGAGATTTCCAGGCTGAGCCTACCACCGGCACAGGCAACCGCAATGGCCTCCCGCCTGCGGCGGCGCCCGGCGTGCCGCACGCAACGCTTGGCAGCGGCCCCGGAACCGCCTAAACCCTTCTGTCAAAGGAATGATGACAGCGATGAAGACACAAAACATGAACCGCGACTGGATTGCCACTGCCGAGACCCTCTCAAGCGCCCTGCCCTATCTGCAGCGCTATGACGGGGCCATTGTTGTCATCAAGCTGGGCGGCCACGCCATGGGCAGCGACGAGGCGATGGAGACCTTTGCCCGCGATATCGTGCTGATGCGCCAGGTGGGGGTGAACCCTGTGATCGTCCACGGCGGCGGACCGATGATCAATGCGATGCTGGAAAAGCTGCAGATCCAGTCTGAGTTCGTCAACGGCAAGCGGGTCACCGATGCTGCCACCATGGAGGTGGTGGAGATGGTTTTGTCCGGCGTCGTCAACAAGCGTATCGTGCAGGCGATCAACCGGCAGGGCGGCCGCGCCGTTGGCTTGTCGGGCAAGGACGCCAATCTGATAACCTGCGATCAGGCCGACCCGGATCTGGGCTTTGTCGGCGCCCCGTCCGAATTGGACCCCAAGGTGCTGTACGGTCTGTTTGAAAAAGACATGATCCCGGTGATCGCCCCGATCGGTGCGGGCCGGGAAGGCGAGACCTTCAACATCAATGGCGACACCGCTGCCGGGGCCATCGCCAAGGCGCTGCAGGCTGACCGGCTGCTGCTGCTGACCGATGTGGCGGGCGTCAAAAACGGCGACGGCGAGGTGGTCACCGAGCTGAAGGCCGCGGATGTCGACGCAATGACCGCCAGCGGCGTGATTGCCGGCGGGATGATCCCCAAGACCGAAACCGCGCTGGATGCGGTGCGCAACGGCGTGCGCGCCTGCACCATCGTCGACGGGCGGGTTCAGAATTCGGTGCTGCTGGAGCTATTCACCGATCACGGCGCCGGCTCGATGATCCGCGCCTGACGCAGGTGGAAGGAGGGTATGAGGGGCGCTGCCCCTCTTGGCCCTTGGGCCAATTCACCCTGGGGTATTTTTGACCAGAAAGAAGCCGGATGGCAGCGGGCGGCTGCCGTCCGGCGCTGGCTGCGTTAGCTTCCTGGCGCTTTGTAGACCTTGGCGATGCCGCCGGCCTTCTTCTGTATTGCGGTGAATTCGTCCGAGGTGAACGCCCGCACGGTTTTCAGGTTGCTGACGGCGCCGCTGGCGCCCGTTGCCATCAGCCCCGCAAGCAGGCCCGTTGCGTCGTCAATTGTCACTTGGATCGCAAAATCGCTGTCGCCGGTGGTCAGATAGTAGCTTTCCAAAGTCCCGCCTGCCGCTTCGACAATTGCGCGGGCTGCCGCCTCGCGGTCACTGGGGTTTTCAATCATCGCTTTCATGGCAGAGGCCGTGTAACAGCCGGTCACGATAAATCTTGGCATTCTGTCTCTCCCTGGGGCGAAACCTGCAAGCCGGCGATGGGCCCGATGCCGCACAGCCCGGCCCGCATTCCCCCGGGGCCGGATCATACCACATTCAGGCGTTCCGGCATATGAGAGCGAAGCTGGCAGCGGGGCTGCACTGGCAGGACGGACGCCCGGCAAAGCTGGACTGGAGCCGGCGGCTGCCGTTCCGCCGCTTCTGACCGCGCCGGCGGGAAGACGCCGGCAGAACAGGACGGGACGTTTTTGCGCTCTGGCAAGCAGGCTTGCGCTGTTAGGCTCGCGCTAAGCCCATGACCGGATGCCGCATATGACCCAGACCGACCTGCCAGACCACCGCCTCCACAGTGCCCAAGGGGCACTGTCTTATCCTGAGATCGAAGCCGCCGCCGCGCAGGTCGGGCTTGCGGTCTGCGGTGCCCTGCATCCCGCGCGCCAGCCCGTCAAGGCGCTGGAAGATGGCACATTGATCCTGCTGGGAACCGCCGCCGCTTTCTGGCCCGTCTTCAAGAGCAGTCCGGAGCACCGCGACGGCGCCCCGCACCCGGTGGACCGCTGGTCCGAGCGGGTGGTCAGCGCCCTGGCCCAGGACCTGCGCGGCAGCGCCTATTTCCCCTTTGGCGGGCCGCCCTACACGCCATTCATCAATTGGGCGCTGGCATCGGGCCGGTTTTTCACATCCCCGTCACAGATGATGGTGCATGATCGCGCCGGCATGCTGATATCCTTGCGGGGGGGCCTTCATTTCAAACAGGAAATTGACATTCCCCCTCCGCCTTTGGCAGAGTCTCCCTGCCGCAGCTGCCACTCCCGCCCCTGTCTCAGCGCCTGTCCCGTCAGCGCATTGGCAGACGGCGGCCCCTACGATCTGGCAGCCTGCCATGACTATCTTGACACTCCTGCCGGCGCCGGCTGCATGGCAGGCGGCTGTCTGGCCCGCCGCGCCTGCCCGCTGAGCCGCAACGCCGGCCGCGACCCGGAACAAACCGCACATCACATGAGGCATTTTCACCCCCAATGACCTGCACCCTGATCCTGACCCGCCATGCCAAATCCGCCTGGGACGCCAATGTCCCCAGCGACCACGCCCGAACGCTGAACAAACGAGGGCGCCGGTCTGCCCCGGCCATCGCCGCCTGGTTGCGGGACACAGGATATGTGCCGGATCAGGTAATCTCATCCTCCGCGCAACGCACCCGCGAAACCTGCGAGCTGATGGAGCTGGGTGTGCCTGCGCGGTTCACCGAGCGTCTGTATCACGCCAATTCGGAAATGATGTTCAAGGTGCTGATAGAGGCGGAACAGCCGCGGGTCATGCTGATCGGGCACAATCCCGGCATCGCCGCCTTTGCCCATTCCATCGTCTCCAGCCCGCCGGATCATTCGCGGTTCGACGATTACCCGACCGGGGCAACGCTGGTGGCGGAGTTTGATATCAGCAGCTGGCGCGACCTGGCCTGGAGCAGCGGCAAACCCGTCGGCTTTGCCGTTCCGCGCGAACTGCTGGGCGAATAGCACGGTTGCGGCTGCGGCAATACCGCGCATCCTGCGCGGGAGGGGCATGGCGCGGTTGCAAGGGCGGACCTAGGTTGCCTGACAGACCCGTATTTGCCAGGACTGGAGATCCCCATGCGCCGCCGTTCCCTGCTGCTGGCCGCAGCCGCCCTCCCCCTCACCGCCCTGCCGGGATTTGCCACGGCAGCGGAAACCATCCGCATCATGAAGTCGCCCTCCTGCGGCTGCTGCACGGCCTGGGCCGATCACCTGGCCGCCGCCGGTTTTGCGGCCGAGGTGCGCAATGTGGCGGATGAGGATCTGTGGGCAATGAAAGAACGGCTCGGCGTCAGCGGCGATCTGGCTTCCTGCCACACTGCAATGGCCGGGCCTTATGTGATTGAGGGTCATGTGCCGGCAGGTGACATCCAGCGGCTGCTGACGGAACAGCCTGCGGCGCTGGGACTGACCGTTCCGGGCATGCCGATCGGTTCGCCGGGGATGGAGATGGGGGATGAGCGCGAGGCGTTTGACACCCTGCTGATCCTGGCTGATGGCACGGCAGAAGTGTTCGCCAGCCACTCCTAATCGAGGCGGCCTGATCAAGGCGGCCCGGCCTAGAACACCTGAACAAAAAAAGGCCGGGCGCAATGCCCGGCCTTCATTGTTTCGTGATACAGCTGCCTTAATGGCCCAGGATCTGGCTGAGGAACAGCTTGGTGCGGTCGCTCTTCGGGTTGTTGAAGAACTCTTCCGGCTCGTTCTGCTCCACGATCTGACCTGCGTCCATAAAGATCACCCGGTTCGCCACCTGACGGGCAAAGCCCATCTCGTGGGTCACGCAGAGCATGGTCATACCTTCTTCGGCCAGCTCGATCATGGTGTCGAGCACCTCTTTGATCATCTCCGGGTCCAGCGCCGAGGTCGGCTCGTCGAACAGCATGATGCGCGGCATCATGCAAAGCGAGCGCGCGATGGCCACACGCTGCTGCTGGCCGCCCGACAGCTGACCGGGGTATTTGTCGGCCTGCTCCGGGATTTTCACCTTCTCCAGGAAATGCATCGCCCGCTCTTCGGCTTCCTTCTTGGGTGTCTTGCGGACCCAGATCGGCGCCAGGGTGCAGTTCTCCAGAATGGTCAGATGCGGGAACAGGTTGAAGTGCTGGAACACCATGCCAACCTCGGAACGGATCTTGTCGATGTTCTTAAGGTCATTTGACAAGACGGTGCCATCCACCTCAATCCTGCCCTGCTGATGCTCTTCCAGGGCGTTCAGACAGCGGATCAGGGTGGATTTACCCGAACCGGACGGGCCGGCAATGACGATACGCTCGCCCTGGTTCACCGTCAGGTTGATATCGCGCAGCACGTGAAAAGACCCGTACCATTTGTTCATGTTGGAGATTTCGATGGCGACCTCGTCGCTCACCTGCATCTTGGAACGGTCGATTTGACGGTCGGTCATAAGTTCAGACATATGTTGAACTCCTTAACGGTGGCCAGTCTGAAGCTTGCGCTCCAGATACATGGAATAGCGGGACATGGAGAAGCAGAAGACGAAGAACAACAGGGCGATAAAGCCGTAAAGTTCCCAGACAATGCCGTTCCAGTTGGAGTCCGCGCGAATGGCGTTTGACAGGCCCAGAGGGTCCAGAAGCCCGATGATCGAGACCAGCGTGGTGTCCTTGAACACCCCGATAAAGGTCGAAACGATGCCGGGGATCGAGATCTTCAGCGCTTGCGGCATAATGATCAGCCGCTGCGCCTGCCAGTAGTTGAGGCCAAGACTGTCGGCGCCCTCATACTGGCCGCGGGGCAAGGCTGCCAGACCGCCGCGGATCACTTCGGCCATATAGGCCGCGGCAAACAGCGTGACCATGATCAGCACCCGCAGGATGATGTCGAAATTGGTTCCCGGCGGCATGAAGATGTTCAGCAGGGTCGAAGCCACAAACAACAGCGTGATCAACGGCACACCCCGGATGAACTCGATAAAGCCCACGCAGATGTATTTGACGATCAGCAGATCCGACTGGCGGCCCAGCGCCAGCACGATGCCGATCGGCAAGGAGCAGGCAATGGCCACAACACCGATGGTCACCGACAGCATGAAGCCGCCGAACTTGCGGCTTTCCACCGCTTCGATGCCGATGGGCAGGATCCCATCCAGCAGACCCGAGACCGGCGCCGCCAGCAGCATCCACCAGATAACAGCCGCGGCTACGCCCAGGATCACCCCCAGAAGTGTGCTCAGCGCTTCTGCGGCGAATTTGTAGACCAGCCCGCCGATGACAAAACCTGCCAGCGCGGCAATCGGCATCCAGATGGTGCCGCCCCACAAAAGCCAGGGGAAGATGAACGGGTAGAGCGCCGAAAAGATCAGCAGTTTCGACGGCACCCGGTCCGAGAACAGCACCGGAGCCAGTGCCGCGCCCAGCAGGACAAAGGCAGCGATGGGGCGCCAGTACAGGTGGCTCGGGTAGAAACCAAAGATCAGCTGGACCCAGCGCTCCTTGATCACGCCCCAGCAGGCGCCATGAGCATCGCCGTGGCCGGCAGCTGCCAGCGTTTCACGGCAATTGGACAGCGAGGTGCCGTTCCAGGTGGGCGACAGGATCCAGGGAACAATGGCGGCCAGCACGAAATAGACCGCAGCAAAGGACGCGATGGTCAGGATCGAGTTGAACCAGTTGGAAAACAGGTTATGCCGCGCCCAGCCGATCACCCCGACCTCAGAGGCGGGCGGATCCTGCTCGGGAAGCATTTCAGTGCGGACAAATCCGATATCAGACATCTCAGCGCTCCTTCAGCTTCACGGCTTCGTTGTACCAGTTCATGACCCCGGAAATGGTCAGCGAGATCGCCAGATACACCACCATCAGCAGCAGAACGCATTCCAGCTCGCGCCCTGTCTGGTTCATGGTGATGCCGCCCAGGGTTCCGGTGATGTCCATGTAACCCACGGCAATCGCCAGCGACGAGTTCTTGGTCAGGTTCAGATAGTTGGAGATCAGCGGCGGGATGATCACCCGCAGCGCCTGCGGCAGGACCACCAGCGACATGATCTTGTTGGAGCGCAGGCCCAGGGCCTCGGCGGCTTCGGTCTGGCCCTTGGATATCGCCATGATCCCGGCGCGCACGATTTCCGCGATAAAGGCGGCGGTGTACAGCGACAGCGCCAGCCACAGTGCGATCAGCGAGTTGCGCATGTGGGTGCCGCCCTGAAAGTTAAAGCCTTTCAACTCGGGGTAGCCCAGGTAAAAACCCAGCACGGCCAGCAGGATCGCCATCGGCACCACCACCACGGCGGTGCGCATATGCCAGGTGACCGGACGGTCGCCGGTGGCTTCCTGGATGCGGTCCGCACGCTGGCGGATCTTGATCGACGCAAACAGGCTGAGGCCCAGCACCACCAGAATGGCTATCAGGTCCAGGCTGACATCAAACCGCAGCGAGGATTCTCCAAACAGATGCGCATCGCCCAGCGAACGCGAAAACAACGGCTCGGGGATGTAGACACCGCGGTTGGTCACGGCAACGCTGTCGGCCAGGCTCATCGTGGCTTCGGGGTTCTCGCCCCGGAACGCCCGTGGCGCCGGCAGGGTTTCGATCAGGATCGCCATCACAAAGACAATCCACAACAGCACCGGCACATTGCGGAACAGCTCGACGTAGATCGTCATCAGACGCGCCACCAGCCAGTTCGACGACAGCCGCAGAACGCCGATGATCACGCCCAGGATTGTTGCAGTTATACAGCCGAGGAAGGCCACAACCAGCGTATTCAGAAGCCCCATCAGCGCGGCCCGCAAATGGCTGTCGCGCGAGGTGTATTCCAGCAGGCGCTGGTTGATATCATAGCCGGCCGGTTCCGCGAAGAAGCCGAAATCGATCGGCTTACCCAGTGCGGCCAGGTTGCTCAGCGTGTTGTTGATCAGCCAGGCTGCCAAAAGCATGAAGCCGAACATGGCGATGACCTGGATGGTCCCCGACCGGTACCGGGTGTCATAAAGGAGCATAGACAGCCGGAACTGCTCCTTTGGAGGGTCAGTTAACGTTGACATATAGTGTGATCCCCTGGGCTCCGGTATTCTGTCCTGGCGGGGTTGTCCCCGCTCCGCAGCGGTCCGGAGCTTATTTTCTGATAGGAAAAGGGCGCAGGAAATTCCTGCGCCCTTTCCGGTTGTGTGATTAGCGGAACGGCGGAGCGTACAGCAGGCCGCCTTCGGTCCACTGTGCGTTCAGGCCGCGGGCCAGACCGACTGGAGTGTCTTCGCCGATGTTCTTGGCAAAGATTTCACCGTAGTTGCCCTGCGAAGCGATGGCTTTCTGTGCCCAGGTGGCGTCCAGGCCGAGCATCTCGCCCAGGGTGCCTTCGCTGCCCAGCAGACGGTTGATTTCCGGGTTCTCGGTGCCGGCGGACATTTCGCTCAGGTTGGCCGAGGTGATGCCCAGCTCTTCAGCCGCGATCAGCGAGTTCAGAGTCCAGCGGACAACGTCGCCCCACTCGTGGTCGCCGTGGCGGACCAGCGGGCCCAGCGGTTCCTTGGAGATGATTTCCGGCAGCAGCACATGCGCGCCCGGATCATCAAAGGTGGCACGGGTCGCAGCCAGGCCGGAGGCGTCGGTGGTGTAAACGTCGCAGGCACCGGCCAGGTACTGCTGCTGCGCTTCGGCGTTGGTTTCGATCGGAACCGGCTCATACGAGATATTGTTGGAGCGGAAGAAGTCCGCCAGGTTCAGCTCGGTGGTGGTGCCGGTCTGGATGCAGACGGTGGCGCCGTCCAGTTCCTTGGCCGAGGACACGCCCAGCTCTTTCGGGACCATAAAGCCCTGGCCGTCATAATAGTTGACGCCGGTGAATTCGAACTTCAGGTCGACATCGCGGCTGAAGGTCCAGGTGGTGTTGCGGGCCAGCATGTCGATCTCGCCGGACGCCAGCGCGGTAAAGCGGGTCTTGCCGGTGGTCGGCACGAATTCAACAGCAGTCGAGTCGCCCAGCACAGCTGCAGCCACAGCCCGGCACACGGCAACGTCGAACCCTTCCCATTCCCCGTTCGCATTCGGAGCCGCAAAGCCGACCAGGCCGACGGTGACGCCGCAGTTCAGCTTGCCGCGCGCCTTCACATCGTCCAGCGTTCCGGCAGATGCCGCGCCAGCCGCAAGACCGGCAAAAGCCATTGCGCCCAAAAGTACGGATTTTTTCATATTTACCTCTTCCTGATAGCCCGCCATTCAGCGGAATAGTCCGCCATTCGGCGGTTCTTATTAACCGGCGATCCCCCGCCGGAATTGAGACTGAAGAAGGGTTTACCCCTTTTTCGCGCCCAAGTGTGGGCGCATTCATCAACAAACGTCAAGGGTGGGATCAGGAAATTCGATGCGCGGCATACGCACAGTTTGCCCGTGAGTAAATTTATTTACGCCTCACGGGGTCATTCGGTAATTTTCTGTTCTCTCAGGAGAAATCGTAAAACCGCTTGGCGTGCAGAAATTCCTGCCGCTTCACCTCCGCCGCAGCCTGAGCGTCCTCGTCGACACCCCATTGCTCTTCCTGCCAGCGTTCATCCAGACGCGACAGTTGCCAGATCTCATCGGCACTGCGCCAGCCCTGCGCAGCAGCAAAGCCAAGGATCAAAGAGCCGGAAATCCCTACCAAATCATGGAAAGCCGCCAGCTGGAACGGTGTCATAGCCTGCACCTTTTCCGCCAGCACCGCCAGCGCCGCTGTCTCCTGCGGCTGGTGCAGAATGCCGGTCCTGGGCTGCAGCTGCACGCCCAGCGCCCCTGCTGCCCAGTCCAGCGCCGGGTCCCATTCCCGCGCCTGACGCAACGTCAACTCAACCGGTGCGTCGGCGCGGTAGCACAGCAGGTCGGAATCGCCGTATTCAGCCAGCATGGCAGCAACTTCGCTGTGCTGATGTGTCACCTTGTCAATCGCAGCATTGGCAGACCGGGTGCAAGGCATGGTTCCGGGGTCAACTGATTCGCTCTGCGCGTCCCATTCCGCGGCGATGGCGTCCCCCATGGCCCGGGTCGGCACCGCCAGCGGCGCCTTGGCCGGCGTCTTTACCCGGCGCCCGTCCAGCTCCACCGCGAACCCGTCTTCGGTCTGCACAACCGAGACTGCTTTCCAGAACCGTTTCTGTGCCCAGCCGCTCATTTCTTACACCTTCCAAATCTCTGCCAGCAGCGGGCGCAGCTCCGCGAAATCGCGGATCAGGTAATCGGCGCCCAATGTCTCTGCCGGGTGGTATCCCCAGGGCACGGCAATGGTGGTGACCCCCGCTGCGCGCCCCATTTCAATGTCAAACCGCGTGTCGCCGATCATCACGGTGCTCGCGCGCTCCACCCCGGTTTCCGCCATCGCCGTCAGCACCATCGACGGATGCGGCTTTGACGGATGGTGGTCGGCCACCTGCCGGGTCACAAAGCAATCCAGCCCATGCGCCGCAATCAGCGCCTCAACCCCGCGCCGGGACTTACCGGTGGCAACCCCCAGCAGGTACTCCGGCACCGCATTCAGCTCCGCCAGCGCCTCGCGCGCACCGGGATACAGCGGCGAATGCCCCGCCCCGGCCGCCTCACGCGCCAGCATGTAGGAGGATTTGTACCCCTCCACCAGCGCCTCCAGCGTCGCGGCATTCTGATCCGGCGCCAGCTCCTTCATCGCCAAGGGCAGCGACAGGCCGACTATCGACAGGATCGCCGCGCGCGGCGGCACCGGCAGGCCGGCCCCCTCAAAGGCTTCAGCCATGGCGCCGGTGATCGCGCCCTGGCTGTCCGCCAGCGTGCCATCCACATCAAACAGGATCAGCCGCAGCGGTGAACTCACTTCAGATCCTCAAACGGGTCATCCGCCGCCAGATCCTCGCTCCAGCCGAAGGTGTCCCAGCTCTCTTTCATATGGTCGGGCAAAGGCGCCACAACCGAGACATTCTTGTGGGTCACCGGGTGTTCGAACACCATCCGGCGGGCGTGCAGATGCAGTTTCTTGGAAATCACCCCGCCAAACTGCGCACCCCAGCCGTCGCCCAGGTTCTCCTGACCCGAGCCGCCGTATTTACCGTCCCCGGCAATCGGATGGCCCATGCCCGACATATGCGCCCGCAGCTGGTGGGTGCGGCCGGTAATCGGCTCCATCGCCACCCAGGCAGCGCGGGAGGCAACACGGTACAGCGTCGCGTACAGCGTATGCGCCCGTTTGGCGCCGTATGTCTCGTCGATGTCTTGCGGGTGGACGTTGATCATCTTCTCGCCTTCGCCGCTCTTGCCATGGCCCGGTGCCTTGACCAGCCCGTTCTTGATCTCGCCCAGATAGGGCGTCGGAACACCCGCGACCAAGGCCCAGTAAATCTTGCGGGTATTCTTGTGGCGGAAAGCAGCGGTCAGCCCCTGCGCCGCTTTGCGGTTGCGCGCCAGCACCAGAATGCCGGAGGTGTCCTTGTCGATCCGGTGCACCAGCTTGGGCTTATCCTCCAGCCCGAACTTCAGCGCCTCCGCCAGCCCGTCCACATGTTTGGTGGTGCCAGAGCCGCCTTGCACCGCCAGCCCTGCGGGCTTGTTCAGCACGATCACATCGTCGTCGCGGTAGATCACGCAATCCTGGATCATCCTGGCATCGGCGTCCGAGATCTTCATCTCGCGCGGCGCGGCAGGTTTCAGGTCGCTGTCCGCCAGCGGCGGCACCCGTACCACCTGGCCGGTCTCGACACGGGTATTGGCCTTGACCCGGCCGCCATCCAACCGCAGCTCGCCCTTGCGGCACATCTTCTCGATGCGGCCCTGGTTCACATGCGGAAACAGCCGCCGCAGCCAGCGGTCAATGCGCTGGCCGCCATCGTCTTCGCTGACGGTAATCATCTGAACGCCGCTCATGCGAACACTCCTCTTGCGGCCATCAGGCCCAGAAACAAACCGCCCACGGACAATCCAACGGACAGAACAACATAAAGCGCCGCCTGCCCGAAGGCGCCGCGCTCGATCAGGTTGGCGGTCTCCAGCGAGAACGCCGAGAAGGTGGTGAACCCGCCCAGAAGCCCGGTCATCACCAAGGGGCTGAGGTGGGTCAGCCCGCGCATCGCCGCAGCCACCACAAACATCCCCATCAGAAAGGAGCCGATCACGTTGACGGTGACCACCGCGACCGGAAAGTCGTGATGCCCCATGACCCGGATGATACCCAGCCCGGCCAGAAAACGGCACACCGCCCCGATTGCGCCGCCCAGGGCCACCATGGAAACCGAAGAAATCATCCCCGTCCTGTCGCCGGCACAGGCAAGGATGTCAAGTTTTGCCCGTGTTGCATGGGGTGCAGAGCTTCCGTTTCATCTTTCCCCAAATACTCCCGCCGGAGGCAGCGGCTTTGCCTGCAAAGCCGCTTTACTTGTTCCGCTTCACCCTGAGGTTCGCGAAGTAGTCCGTGCGCCGCTTCAGCTCGCGCTCGAACCCGCGCTCAACTGGCTGATACAGTACCGGGCGCTTGACCCCGTCGGGGAAGTAGTTCTGGCCGGAGAACCCGTCCTCGGCGTCGTGGTCATAGGCATAGCCGTCTCCATACCCCTGCTCCGACATCAGCTTGGTCGGCGCATTCAGGATATGCTTGGGCGGCGGCGCGCTGCCGGTCTGCTTGGCCAGCCGCCGCGCCGCCTTGATGCCCACGTAAACCGCGTTGGATTTCGGCGCCAGCGCCAGATATACGGCGGCATTGGCCAGCGCCAGCTCGCCCTCCGGGCTGCCGAGCCGCTCATAGGTCTGCCAGGCATTGAGGCAGACGGTATTGGCCTGCGGATCCGCCATGCCGATATCCTCGGTCGACATCATGGTCAGACGCCGGGCCAGGAACCGCGGATCCTCGCCGCCCTCCAACATCCGCGCCAGCCAGTAAAGGGCGGCATCCGGATCCGAGCCGCGGATGGATTTGTGCAGGGCGGAAATCAGGTTGTAATGCTCGTCGCCGGACTTGTCGAACTTGGCCGCCCGCCGCATCAGCCGGGCCGACAGCGCCTCGCGCCCCAAGGGCGCCTCTACCGTCCAGGCGGCAACCTGTTCGATCAGGTTCAAAAGCGCCCGGCCGTCGCCATCGGCCATCTCATGCAGCGCATCACGGGCATCGCCTGACAACGGCAACGCCTGGCCCAGTTCTTTTTCAGCGCGCTGGGTGAGGTGTTCCAGATCCGCCAACGACAAACGCCCCAGCACCAGCACTTGCGAACGAGACAGTACAGCGGCGTTCAGCTCAAACGAGGGATTCTCGGTTGTCGCCCCGACCAGCAGGATAGTGCCATCCTCCATATGCGGCAGGAAGCCGTCCTGCTGGGCCTTGTTGAAGCGGTGGATCTCATCCACGAACAACAGCGTTCCCTGGCCGTTCTGACGGCGGATCTTTGCGGCCTCAAAGACTTTGCGCAGCTCCGGAACCCCGGTGAAGATCGCCGAGATCTGCATGAAATGCAGGTCGGTCTCCTGCGCCAGCAGCCGTGCGATGGTGGTCTTGCCTACGCCGGGCGGCCCCCAGAAAATCAGTGATGACAAGGAGCCGGACGCCAGCATCACCCCCAGCGGCGCCTCCGGCCCCAGCACCTGTTGCTGGCCGATCACCTCTGCCAGCGACCGCGGCCGCAGCCGGTCGGCCAGCGGCCGGTTGGGCTGCTGTGCATCGCCGCTTGCTGGCGCAGGGCTGCCGAACAGATCCGCCATCAGGTCCGGAACCGCAGGGTCACACGCTGGCCGCGCCGGTTCAGATCCAGCTGAATCCAGCGTCCGCTGTTTGCCAGAATTGCATAAACGTCATCGGTGCTGGCGACAGGCTGGCCGTTCACCGCCAAGAGTGCGTCGCCGGGTTGCACCCCGCCGCGTCCGGCATAGGGGCCGGGGTCCGTCACCACCACGCCTTCGGCCGACAGGGGCAGGCCGAGGCGCGCAATCACCTGCGGATTGATCCGCGCCACGGTCAGGCCGGGCAATGCCGTGTCTTCATCCAGCTGCACCGGATTTGCGGGCGGCTGATCAGGCGCCACGATCATCGGCACCGCAATCTCTTCCCGCGCCTCACCGCGCAGCCGGGTGATTGCGGACATACCGTCCAGCCCGGCGACAGACATGCGGAACACCATTTCCGAAGGTGAATTCACCACTTCGCCATCCACATGGGTGATCACATCGCCCACCTTGAACCCCGCCTTGGCAAAAGGGCTCTCAACATGCAGATCGGAAATCACCATACCCTCAGGCACGTTCATCTCCAGCGAGGCTGCCAGATCGGCATCCACGGGCTGCCCGGCCATGCCGGCCCAAGGGCGCTGGAACTCTTCCGCGCCTTTGCGGGCCTGATTGACGAACTCCGTCACCAGGTTTGCAGGGATCGCAAAACCGATGCCGTTGGAACCGCCGGAGCGGGACAGGATGCGGGTGTTAATGCCGATGAGGTCGCCGTTCACGTCGATCAGCGCCCCGCCCGAATTGCCCGGATTGATCGGCGCGTCGGTCTGGATGTAATAGCCGAAACCATCGCCTGCCCCCATGCCGGTGCGCGCGAGGCCCGAGATAATGCCGCTGCTGACGGTCTGCCCAACCCCAAAGGGGTTGCCGATGGCCAGCGCCAGTTCGCCCACCTCGACCTGGTCGCTGTCGCGCAGGTCCAGATGCGGCAGATCTGCGGCCTCTTCCAGCTGCAGGATTGCCAGGTCGCTAGCCTTGTCGCCCAGGATCACCCGCGCATTGTATTCACGCCGGTCAGAGGTCACCACGCGGATTTCGGTGGCGCTGCCGACAACATGGTAGTTGGACACAACGATGCCATCCGCCGACAGGATCACGCCCGAACCCAGCGAGTTCTCCACCCGCGGCTGCGGCTTGGCAAAGCCGCGGAAGAAATCATCGAAGAACGGATCGTTCATGAAAGGCGATCGGCGGCGCTGCTGCACCTGGCGCACCACCTTGGCATAGATATTCACCACTGCAGGCGAGGCTTCCTTGACCAAAGGCGCAAAGCCGAGGGTTATCTCCGCCTGGTTCTGCGGCACACGGGTCTCTGCCACAGCCGGCAAGGCAAGAATAATGGCAAGGGCGGTCAGGGCTGGGCGGATCATGGGCGCTCCGTTTGTTACTGCCCGAAGGATATGCGGAGCGCGCACGCGGATTGCAAGGCGGGAGACGTATAAGGACAAAGGGACGCCGCCCAGCAAGTTGCCGTGAAAGGGGCGCTGCCCCTCTTGGCCTCGCGGCCAATTCACCCCGAGGTATTTGGGACCAGAAAGAAGCAGACTGCCGGCAAGGCGCATCAGGCCTTCTTCCTTGCCGGTATCCTCGCAGTCCCTTTGCGGCATCAGGCCTCTGCCAGGCTCGGTGCAGCAGCCTGTGCCGCATGGGCACGCCGCGCGGTGACAGCTTCTGCCAGAGCCTCCAGCTCTTGTACTGTATCCTCCCAGCCCAGGCAGCCGTCGGTAACCGACTGCCCGTAAGTGAGTTCCCCTTTGCCCAGGTCCTGACGGCCCGCTACCAGATGGCTTTCCACCATCACCCCGGTGATGCGGCTGTCGCCGCCTGCGATCTGGCCCGCTACATCGCGCAGCACGGCGGGCTGCTTCATGGGATCCTTGCCGCTGTTGGCATGGCTGGCGTCGATCATCACATGGCCGCGGATGCCGTCTTTTTCCGCCAGCCTGCAGGCCGCATCGACCGAGGCGGCGTCATAATTGGTGCCGCCGCCGCCGCGCAGGATCAAGTGGCAGTCCGGGTTGCCGCTGGTCGCCGCAATTGCCGCGCGGCCCGATTTGGCCAATGCCATGAAATGATGCGGATGCGCCGCCGAGCGCACCGCGTCCACTGCGATCTGCAGATTGCCGCGGGTGCCGTTCTTGAAACCCACCGGGCAGCTGAGGCCTGAGGCCATCTCGCGGTGGATCTGGCTTTCGGTGGTGCGGGCGCCGATGGCGGCCCAGGCCACCAGATCCGAGATGTATTGCGGCACCGCCGTGTCCAGAAACTCAGTTCCGACCGGCAGGCCCAGGCTGTTGATGTCCAGGCACAGACGGCGGGCCAGCCCCAGGCCTTCGTTGATGCGGAACGAGCCGTCGAGGCCGGGATCGTTGATCAGCCCTTTCCAGCCCGAGATGGTGCGGGGTTTCTCGAAATAGACCCGCATCACAACCTCCAGCTCACCCGCCAGCCGTTTGCGCAGCGGTGCCAGCCGTTCGGCATACTCCATCGCCGCCTTGGGGTCGTGAATCGAACAGGGGCCGACCACAGCGACAACACGGTCATCGCGATCATGCAGCACATCCTGGATGGCGGTGCGGCTGGCCAGCACGGTATCTGTGGCCGCCGCCGTGCCGGGTAGCTGGGATGCGAGGTCTTCCGGCGAGATCAGCTCCTGCATGCCGGTGATACGGAGATTTTCGGTCTGGGGTGTCATGTTTCAGCTTCCTTGGCGGGGGGCCCTTGGCGCTGCGGCGGATACGAAAAAACCGCCGGCTGCTGCGGGCGGTTGGTGGTATCCTGGTGCGTTCCGATATCTTAGCTCAGAATGCGCTGACCCCTCCGTCCGCCATGTGGCGCGGATAAAAGAAATACCAGAATGCGGCATAGCTACGGGTCATGACCCGGACGCTAGCGGAGATTCGCCGGGCTGTCACCCCGGAAAATCCACCCTGAAAAGGCAACAGGCCCTCCACCGGGGAGGGCCTGTGCGGCGGTTTCCTCTGCGGCTCAGAAATCCTGCCAGAGGTCGCGGGCTGCATTTCCGTCTGCCGCCGGCTTTGCTGCGGGCGGGGCCGGGCTGGCCTCCAGGTCCCAATCATCGCTGCCATGGGCTGAGGGCGCCATGGCAGCCGGCGCCGCGGAAACCGGGGCGGATGCGGCTGCAAGGGCACCGCCGCCGGCCACCTGGAAGCGGGCGACCAGATCCGACAGCTTGCCCGCATCGCTGTTCAGCAGATGGCCTGCTGCCGTGGCTTCCTCGACCATGGCCGCGTTCTGCTGGGTCACCTGATCCAGCTGGGTGACGCCGGTATTGATCTCAAGCAGGCCGGTGGATTGCTCCTCGGCGCCTTCGGCGATCTCGGAGACCAGTTGCGAGATATGGCTGACCTGACCGACAATCGACTGCAGTGCGTCACCGGCGCGGCCGACCAGGTCCACCCCCTCCCCGACCTGACGTGAACTGTCGCCAATCAGAGTTTTGATCTCCATCGCCGCGTCCGAAGACCGCTGCGCCAGCGCCCGCACCTCGGACGCCACCACCGCAAAGCCGCGGCCGGCCTCGCCCGCGCGGGCGGCCTCGACCCCGGCGTTCAGCGCCAAAAGGTTGGTCTGGAAGGCGATGTCGTCAATCACCGAGATGATCTGGGAAATCTTCTTCGAGCTGGCCTCGATCCCGCTCATGGCGGCCACGGCGCTTTGCACCACCTCGCCGCTGCTTTCGGCCTCCTGGCGGGCTTCGCGCACGGTTGCCTCGACATTGCGGGCACCTTCGGCGGCGGATTTCACCGAGGCCGTCAGCTCGTCAATCGCGGCAGCGGTTTCTTCGAGCGTTGCCGCCTGGCTTTCGGTCCGGTGGGACAGATCGTCGGAGGCCTGACTGATCTCTGCAGAACCGCTGCGGATGCTGGTGGCGGCTTCGATCACCTGCTGCACCGTGGCGTTCAGATTGTCGATGGAGCCGTTGAAATCAGCGCGCAGCTGTTCGTATTCCTCCGGGAATTCCTCGGCGATGCGGATGGTCAGATCGCCGTGCGACAGCCGCGCCAGACGCTCGCTCAGCTGCTGGACCACATTGCCCAGTTCGGCGTCTTTGCTTTCCGCCTTCTGCGCTTCCGCCTCCTGCATCCGCAGCAGTTCAGCACGGAATTTATCCAGCGCGCGGGCCATATCGCCGACCTCGTCGCCGCGGGTCTGGCCCTTGATCTCCACCGCGTTGTTGCCCTCGGCCAGACCCCGCATCGACACCACGATGCGCCGCAGGCCCGAAGCGATGCCGGAGCCGGTGATCAGCGCCATCACCGCGCCGATCAGGATCGCCACAGCAATTGCCCCCGGAATCATGATCCGGGTCTGGGCGGCTAGCGCCTCATTGGCGGCGCGGCGGGCGGCCATTGCCTCGGCCCCTTTCGCCTCGATCGTCTCCATGGTGGCACGGAAGCTGTCGAAATACGCCTTGCCCTGCCCCTGAGCGACAAGGTCGGCCATGTCATCCATAGTCGCCGCGCTGCCGATCACCCGGCGCAGCTGCAGCATCGGAACCACCACGCTGCTGCGCCATTCGTCAACGATTTTGGCCACGTTATCCAGGCGGTTTGCCTGCATCAGATTGTCGGCCAGCGCTAGGTGGAGGTCGGCCAGAACCTCGTTGAAGCGCCCGTTGCCCTCCATATACGGTTCGAGAAATTCCCGGTCGCCCGCCAGAAGAAAGCCGCGCATCCCGGTTTCCATGTCGACCGCCGCCGACAGCAGATCCTTGGCGCTGCTGATGACCTTGTGGGTCTGCTCCACCGCCTGCAGCGAGGTGTTCAGGTAATCCGGATCGGCGATCCCGGCGTTCACCAGGGAAGAAAAGGTGTTGCGACGGTTGTTCAGCTCGACTTCCTCTTCCTCAATGACCTTAGCCATCTCCGCACGGAAGTTCTCAAAGTAGACCCTGCCCTTGGACTGTTTCACCTCTGCCGCCATATCGTTCATGGTCAGGGCGTCGCCGATATCGCGGCGCAACGCGATGGCGCCGGCCGCAACATCCTCCTGCCAGCCGGCCAAAGTCTGCTCCGCCGTATCGAGGTCAGCCAGCAAGTCCGGATTGCCCGCGGCCAGGCTGCGCAAACGATCCAGGGAGCCGGCAACTTTGGCGCTGCCGTTCTCAAACGGCACCAGATATTCATCCTGCCCGGCCAGCAGATAGCCCCGCAGCCCGGCCTCCATGCCTGAGGCGGCTTCGGCCAGCGCCTGCGCTTCGGTCAAAATCTCCTGGGTGTGGTCAACAGCCTGCGCAGTCTTGTCCATGCGGCCCAGGTTCACCACCGCCAGCACCCCGACCCCAAGAACCAGCAGCAGCGGGAACACCGCCACCGAAACGATCTTTGTCTTGGTGCTGAGGTTCGCCAGTGAGAACCGCCTGGCCGCGGGTGTCTTCTTTACTGCCATCACATCCGTCCCGGAACTTGCTTGCTTGCGACAGTAAAATCAGAAGAAAATTACGATTCCCTTTCGCACAAAAAATGCATTCTAAACATTGTCCGGATGCCGTCAGGTAACGAAAAACCCCCGCTCCGGGCGGAGCGGGGGCCAGATAGCTGAACCTGATAACTCAGCGTAATTTATTCGTCAGCTTCAGCAGCTGCTTCTGCTGCTTCCAGGCGGGCCTTGTCGGCGGCACCCTTAGCGGCAGTGTCGCGGTCAACAAACTCGATGATCGCCATCGGAGCCATGTCGCCGTAACGGAAGCCGGCCTTCAGGATACGGACATAGCCGCCCTGACGGTCCTTGTAGCGCGGGCCCAGAACCTCGAACAGTTTTGCGACGTCCTTGTCCTGCTTCAGCTTGGACGCGGCCTGACGGCGGGCGTGCAGATCGCCGCGCTTTGCCAGGGTGATCATCTTTTCGATGATCGGGCGCAGTTCTTTTGCTTTGGGCAGGGTTGTCTTGATCTGCTCGTGCTCGATCAGCGAGCCGCACATGTTCGAAAACAGGGCTTTGCGGTGCTCATGAGTACGGTTCAGGCGGCGGTAACCACGTGCGTGACGCATTTCTAAATTCCTTATCTTGCGTTTTTGCTTTGTCAGGCAGCTGATGCGTGTCGGCTGCTCACCTTGGGGCAGAAGCCCGTATCTTCCCCGGCCAAACCCGGGAATGGTTTGGGGAGGGCCAGTGCCCTCCCCTCAAAGACGCGCTTTAGAAGCTGTCTTCGAATTTCTTGGCCAGATCTTCGATGTTGTCCGGCGGCCAGTCCTCGACGTCCATGCCAAGGTGCAGACCCATGCCCGACAGCACTTCTTTGATCTCGTTCAGCGACTTGCGGCCGAAGTTCGGCGTGCGCAGCATTTCTGCTTCGGTCTTCTGGATGAGATCGCCGATATAGACGATGTTGTCGTTCTTCAGGCAGTTTGCCGAGCGCACGGACAGTTCCAGCTCGTCCACTTTCTTCAACAGAAGCGGGTTGAACTCGAGACCATCGTCCTCGTCCTGACGGTTTGCCGATTCCGGCTCGTCGAAGTTGACGAAGATCGACAGCTGGTCCTGCAGAATGCGGGCGGCATAGGCCACGGCGTCATCCGGCGTGATGGAGCCGTCGGTTTCCACCTTCATGGTCAGCTTGTCATAGTCCAGAACCTGGCCCTCACGGGTCGGCTGAACGTCATAGGAGACCTTCTTGACCGGCGAATAGATCGCGTCGATCGGGATCAGGCCGATCGGTGCGTCTTCCGGCTTGTTCTTCTCTGCCGAGACATAGCCTTTGCCGGTGTTCACGGTCAGTTCCATGAACAGGTCGGCGCCGTCGTCCAGGTGGCAGATGACGTGATCGCGGTTCAGAACCTCGATGCCGGCGGTTTCGGCAATGTCACCAGCAGTGACAACAGCCGGGCCCTTGGCATTGATCGACAGGCGCTTGGGGCCTTCGACTTCCATGCGCAGGGATACGCCCTTGAGGTTCAGGATGATGTCGGTGACGTCTTCGCGCACACCGGCAACAGACGAAAACTCGTGCAGCACGTTGTCGATCTGCACGCTGGTGATGGCCGCGCCTTGCAGCGAGCTCATCAGAACGCGGCGCAGCGCGTTGCCCAGGGTCAGGCCGAAACCGCGTTCCAGCGGCTCTGCGACGACAGTTGCCTGGCGTGCAGGATCGTTACCCGGCTTCACTTCCAGCTGTGCCGGCTTGATCAGCTCTGCCCAGTTCTTATGGATCATGCGTTCCCTCCATTCCTGTCCTTGCCCCATGTCCGAAAGGCCAAGGACGCCCGAGGTTTAAATGACGCACTGGGGCCCTGCGAATCAAGCGGGGCCCCAGCAAAAATTCGAATTAGACGCGACGGCGCTTCGGCGGGCGGCAGCCGTTGTGCGCAATCGGGGTCACATCACGGATCGAAGTGATGTTGAAACCGACGGCAGCCAGTGCGCGCAGAGCCGATTCACGGCCAGAGCCGGGGCCCTGAACTTCGACTTCCAGCGTCTTCACACCGTGATCCTGGGCTTTCTTGCCCGCATCCTCGGCAGCCATCTGGGCTGCGTAAGGCGTGGATTTCCGCGAGCCTTTGAAGCCCATGGTGCCGGCCGACGACCAGGAGATCGCGTTGCCCTGCACGTCGGAGATCAGGATTTTGGTGTTGTTGAACGACGAGTTCACATGCGCAACACCGGTTGCGATGTTCTTGCGCTCTTTCTTCTTAACGCGTGTCTTATCACGTGCCATTGGTCAAACCCTCCCTTACTTCTTCTTACCAGCGATGGCCTTTGCGGGGCCTTTGCGGGTGCGAGCGTTGGTGTGGGTACGCTGACCGCGGACCGGCAGGTTGCGGCGGTGGCGCAGGCCACGGTAGCAGCCAAGATCCATCAGACGTTTGATGTTCATCTGAGTTTCACGGCGCAGGTCGCCTTCGACGGTGAAGTTGGCGTCGATGTGCTCGCGCACGGCCAGGACTTCCGCGTCGCTGAGTTCGTTCACACGGCGGGTCGCGTCGATGCCAACGGCTTCGCAGATAGCTTTCGCCGAGGTATTACCGATACCGGTGATGTAGGTGAGGGCGATGGGAACCCGCTTTGCAGTCGGGATGTTAACGCCGGCAATACGTGCCACGTGTCACTTTCCTTTTCGTTGCGGTTCCGTAGCGCCGGAACCTTTTTTCACAACACTTGACCGTGGCAGTGTGGCCAGAGGGTCCAGCATTTCGAGGTGATAAAGCAGGCAAACGAATCTGCCCGCCGGGAATCATTCCCAGAAGGGATGTGGGTAACTAGGGGCTGGGAAATGGGCCGTCAAGCCCTAAAGAAAAAGCCCCGCCGGACCGGCAGGGCTTGGCTGTTCAGGCAGCTGGCAGAGCGGCTGCCCCGCCGCCTGCAATGAGCGTTATTCGCCCATAATCCAGGCCATCGTCTTGCGCACTTCCTGGATCGAGGCAAGGCCGTCCAGACGCTGCAGATTGCCCTTGGCATAGTAGTAGCCAATAAGGGGCGAGGTCTTTTTGTAATACTCCATCAGACGGGTCCTGAGGCTGTCCTCATTGTCGTCCGCACGGCGTTTCACATCATCGCTGCCGCAGTTGGCGCATTTGCCGTCCGCCGGCCAGGGCTTGGTCTCGTCATGATAGACCTCGCCGCAGCCGCCGCAGGTGGAGCGGCCGGTGATGCGGGTGACCAGCGCGTCATCATCGACCTGCATCTCGATCACCGCATCAAGCTTCAGACCCATCTCGTCCAGCAGCTTGGCCAGCGCATCGGCCTGGGCCAGGGTGCGCGGGAAGCCGTCGAAGATGAAACCGCCCTCGGCGCCCTCGCGCAGTTTCTCGCGGATCAGGCCAATGACGATCTGGTCGGTGACCAGCTTGCCTTCGGCCATGATGGCAGCAACCTTCTTGCCCATTTCGGTTCCGGAGGTCTGGGCCTCGCGCAGCATATCACCGGTGCTGAGTTGCACCATGCCGCGGGATTCAACCAGGTAGCGCGCTTGCGTACCTTTGCCCGCCCCCGGCGGGCCAAGAAGGATAATGTTGCTCATCGGCGAGAGGGTCCCCGTTTTGTCCGTTTTTTGTTGCGCCCGCGCAGCTGGCTTTTCTCAATAAGCCCCTCATACTGATGCGCGAGGAGGTGGCTTTGCACCTGTTGGATGGTGTCCATAGTGACGGATACCACAATAAGAACGGAGGTGCCGCCAAAATAGACGGGGATGGCGAATTGGCCGCGGAGGACCTCGGGCAGCAGGCAGACCAGCGCCAGGTAGCCGGAGCCGAGAACCAGGATGCGGTTGACCACGTACTCGATGTATTCTGCGGTTTTCTTGCCGGGACGGATGCCGGGAACAAAGCCGTTCTGGTTCTTCAGGTTGTTCGCCACGTCATCCGGTTTGAAGGAGACGTTGAAGGTGTAGAAATAGGCAAAGAACACGATCATCGCGACAAAGAACAGCAGATACAGCGGCTGGCCGGGGCCGAAGTTCGCCAAGAGCCAGGACATCACCGGACCGGTTGCAGCACCTGACGAGAACGCCGAAATGGTGGTCGGCAGCAGCAAGAGCGACGAGGCGAAGATCGCCGGGATCACGCCCGCCGGGTTCACCTTGACCGGCAGATGCGAGGAGCCGCCGTCATAGACCTTCATGCCGACCTGGCGGCGCGGGTACTGGATGTGGATCTTGCGCAGGGCGCGCTCCATGAACACGACAAACATGATCACGCCGATCACCATCAGGATCACACCGATGATCACGGCGGGGCTGATCGCACCGGAACGGCCGGAGGCAAAGAACTGGGCAATCGCTGCCGGAACCTCGGCGATGATGCCGACAAAGATGATCAGCGAGATACCGTTGCCGATGCCGCGCTGGGTGATCTGCTCGCCCAGCCACATCAGGAACATGGTGCCGCCGACCAGGGTGATCATGCAGGCCATGCGGAAATACATGCCCGGATCGGTCGCCAGATCACCCGATTCCAGCGACACCGCCAGCCCATAGGCCTGCGCGGTCGCCAGCGCCACGGTGCCGTAGCGGGTGTACTGGTTGATCTTCTTGCGGCCCTGTTCGCCCTCTTTCTTGAGCTGCTCAAGCGAGGGCACCATCGAAGTCAGAAGCTGAACGATAATGGAGGCGGAGATATAGGGCATGATGCCAAGGGCAAAAATCCCCATCCGGCCAAGCGCGCCGCCGGTGAACATCGACACCATGCCGCCGATGCCCTGGCCTGCCTGCTCCATGAACTGGCGCAGGGCGCCTGAATCAATGCCCGGAACCGGAATGAACGTGCCCAGGCGATAGACAATCAAAAGGCCGATCGTGAACAGGATCCGGTTGCGCAGATCCGTGGCCTTGCCCAGGGCAGCCCAGCTGGTGTTCGCCGCCATTTGTTCTGCTGCTGATACCATGAAAAGGTCTCTTCTTTAGCGAAACGCCGCCCGGAACCGTTTTCCGGCTCGGGCGGCGTTCTAGGAAAACTCGAAGACTATGTAAGCGGCATTGGCGCCGCTCACAAGCCGTTACTCTGCGGCGGCTGCAGTTGCCACAGTCAGAGCGCCGCCAGCTTTTGCAACAGCGTCAACGGCAGCTGCCGATGCACCGGTCACAGTGATGGTGGCTTTGGCGGTGATTTCACCTTTGGCCAGGACGCGGACGCCGTCCAGCTTGCGGCGTACCAGACCCGATGCGATCATCGAATCTTCGGTGATGTCCGCGGCGTCCAGCTTGCCCAGGTCGATGAATTTCTGGATCAGACCCAGGTTCACAACGGCGTATGCCTTGCGGTTCGGCTTGTTGAAGCCGCGCTTGGGCAGACGCTGGTACAAGGGCATCTGACCGCCTTCGTAACCGTTGATCGACACACCCGAACGGGATTTCTGGCCTTTGATACCACGGCCGCCCATTTTGCCCTTGCCGGAGCCGGGGCCACGGGCAACGCGCATGCGTTTTTTGGTTGCGCCAGGATTGTCGCTGAGTTCGTGAAGTTTCATGTCGCTTCTCCTTGCCGGATGTGGCCCCCGAAGCGAGACGGGCCAACCGCGGCGTTTCTTGATTGGTGATTCCATGGCGCAGAACGCCACCGGGTGCCTATAGACCCGATGCGGGACGGGATCAAGCCCCGCAGCCTTGCCAAACATGCGGCGCAGTCGGATCCCGCCGTCAAGACCCCTGCCCTGCCGGTTGCTGCTCTTGCTGCCTCTGGTGCTGTCCGTTCCGTCTGAGGCCGTCCGTTAAGGGATGGCGGCGCCGCCGGGGTGGAGATGGGATGGGGTTTCCCCCATGCGAATACGCGCATCGCGCGCTCCGGGTGCCATGCCGGAGCCCAGTTCCAGGTGCCGGGGGTGTCAGGCCCGGCGGGTGATCATGACCGGGGAACAGCATGGCGCATCCGGGTTAAATCCGCGTGGGCAGTGCGAACGGCGCCTGCGCAACACCTCTGCAAACAAAAACGCCCCCGCCGGGATGGCAGGGGCGCTTTCGGGCCGGGCTTTCGGAGAGGGAGGAGGATCCGTCAGCCGGCCGATGAGATTACTTGCCGTAAACGTGTTCACGCGCGACACCGGGGATGGCGCAGCGGGTCAGGCCGATGTCGGCCAGATCGCGGGTGGACATCGCGCGCAGGGCGTTGACGGTCGCCTTGTAGTCGCGGCGCAGCTTCCAGTTCTGGATCAGCCCGGCGGCAAAGCCTGCGAAACGAGCCGAAATCCCGGCGGAGGGTGCGGAGAGAGTTGAATATGCCATTGTTCTTGTTCCTTCGCTGCGCTGCCGGAGCGGGCCTCCGGCGCGTTGCTTGATCTGTTCGTCTGAAGTGAACGGCACATAAGGACGGCACGGACCGGGATCAACGGATGCTTTGGTCTGGCGGCTATGCAGCACCCGCATAGCACGATTGCGTGAGGTTCCTTGAAGGGCGTGCAAAAGAAAACGCTCCCGCCCGGCGGGGGCAGGAGCGCTTTGGCCCGGACACAAAGGAGGAGGAGGAGAGTAGCGTCCGGGAAGGAGGAAATTCTTAGCCGTAGACGTGCTGGCGGGCCAGGTCGGCGATATCGTCGCGACGCACGCCGATGTCCGAAAGCTCATGATCGCTCAGCGCGTCCAGTTCATTGTAGGTGCGCTGGAATTCACGGGCTTTCACCCAGGAATCGGCCAGGCCTTCCACGGCGGAACGGATGCGGGCGGTGAGGCTGTGGGTGCTGTGTGCGGTGCTGATAACATGTGCCATCGTAACAATCCTTATCTCTGATACCGGGCATATTCCCGGTGGTCTGTGTTTGGTCATTTGCTGTGACTCCGAGATAGGGAGCCGCTGCGATTCCAACAACTGACACAACCGGCAAGCCGCTATGCACGCGGTGCAAGGAGCCTTTCCCGCAGGCAAACGCCCTGCCCCCGCCCTGCGCTGTCCCAAAACGAAAAACGCCCCCGGTTTCCCGGAGGCGTTTGTTAGTCAGGGATCGAAAAGAGGCTTAGCCGCGCTCTTCGATGATCTGAACCATATGCGAGATCGAGTTGACCATGCCGCGGACCGAAGGAGTATCCTCCAGCTCACGGGTTTTGTGCATCTTGTTCAGGCCCAGGCCAATCAGCGTAGCGCGCTGTTTGGCAGGACGGCGGATCGGCGAGCCGATCTGCTTGATCACGATGGTTTTTGCCATGTCTCTCTACTCCTTACGCTTCAGCTTCGGCAGCTGCCGGTGCTTCGTCCCGCTTGGGCAGGATGTCAGCGACCTTTTTGCCGCGGCGCTGAGCCACCGAACGCGGGCTCTGCTCTTTGGACAGGCCGTTCAGGGTGGCGCGGATCATGTTGTAGGGGTTCTGCGAACCGATCGACTTCGAAACAACGTCTTTGACGCCAAGCATTTCGAAGACAGCACGCATCGGACCACCTGCGATGATACCGGTACCTTCAGGCGCGGTACGCATCACAACTTTGCCTGCGCCGTGACGGCCGGCCATGTCGTGGTGCAGGGTGCGGCCCTCTTTCAACGGCACACGGACCATCTGGCGCTTGGCCTGCTCGGTCGCCTTGCGGATCGCTTCGGGCACTTCTTTCGCTTTACCCTTGCCAAAGCCGACGCGGCCTTTTTGGTCGCCAACAACAACCAGGGCTGCAAAACCAAAGCGCTTACCGCCTTTTACGGTTTTGGAGACGCGGTTGATCGCGACCAGGCGATCTGCGAATTCCGGTGTCTCGTCACGGTCGCGGCGGTTGCCACGGCGGTTATCACGTTCTGCCATCAGGCATTCCTTTTAAGAGAGGCGCACTGCACAAAGCACGGGGCGCCTGTTGTTCCAATCCTGGTGACACCCGGACAAAGCCCGGGGTCCCGGATCATCGGGGCGGTCCCGAAAGACCGCCCGCAATAGATTAGATCTTCAGGCCGCCTTCACGCGCAGCGTCGGCCAGAGCCTTCACCTTGCCGTGAAACAGGAAGCCGCCACGATCGAAGTAGGCTTCGCTGACACCGGCCGCTTTTGCGCGTTCGGCGATCAGAGCACCAACTTTGGTCGCTGCTTCGACGTTGTTTTTGCCAACAACGCCGAGATCTTTTTCCAGGGTCGAAGCGGAGGCCACGGTCACGCCGCGCAGGTCGTCGATCAATTGAACAGAGATGTTCTTGTTCGAACGGTGCACAGAAAGACGCGGACGGCCTGCGTTCACTTTGCGAAGCTTGTTCCGGACGCGCAGCCGGCGCTTCAGAAACAGGGTACGTTTGCTGTTTGCCATTTTGCTGGTCCTTACTTCTTCTTGCCTTCCTTGCGGAAGATGAATTCGCCCTTGTAGCGGATGCCTTTGCCTTTGTAGGGCTCGGGACGGCGCCATTCGCGGATTTTCGCCGCGACTTCGCCCACCTGCTGCTGGTCGATACCTTCCACAACGATTTCGGTCTGCTTCGGTGCGGTGATGGTGACGCCATCAGGTGCAGTGAAGTCGACATCGTGGCTGTAGCCCAGGTTCAGCTTCAGGGTGTTGCCCTGCATCTGAGCCCGGTAACCCACACCCTGGATCTCAAGCTCTTTCTTGAAGCCCTGGGTCACGCCGGTCACAAGGTTGGCCACCTGAGTGCGGGACATGCCCCACTGCTGACGGGCACGCTTGGACTTGCCGCGCGGCTCGATGGTGACAACATTGTCGTTGACCGACAGGGTGACATCGTCGGTGGCAGTGAAGGTACGGGCGCCTTTCGGGCCTTTCACTTCGATGGTCTGGCCGGACACGGCAGCGGACACGCCGCTGGGCAGTTCGACCGGTTTTTTACCAATACGGGACATCTGCGAGCCTCCTTAGAAGACGGTGCAGAGCACTTCGCCGCCAACGTTGGCTGCGCGTGCGCTTGCGTCCGACATCACACCCTGGGGGGTGGAGACAATCGACACGCCCAGGCCCTGACGGACCGACGGGATGTCATTGACGCCCATGTAAACGCGGCGGCCGGGCTTGGAGACCCGCTTAAGCTCGCGAATGACAGGTTCGCCGTCGAAGTACTTCAGGCTGATTTCGATAGCCGGGTGGCCATTGGCACCAGTCATCTTCTCATAACCGCGGATGTAGCCCTCGTCTGCCAGCACGTCCAGCACCCAGGCCCGCAGCTTGGAAGCCGGGGTCAGGACGGTGGATTTGCCGCGCATCTGAGAGTTACGGATACGGGTGAGCATATCGCCGATAGGATCGTTCATATCTGTCTCTCCCTTACCAGCTCGATTTCACCATGCCGGGGATCTGACCAGCAGAACCCAGCTCGCGCAGCGCAATACGGCTGACCTTCAGCTTACGGTAGTAAGCGTGGGGACGGCCGGTGAGCTGGCAGCGGTTGTGAAGACGGGTTGCCGACGAGTTGCGCGGCAGTTTCGCCAGTTTCAGACGCGCTGTGAAACGCTCTTCCATCGGGCGGCTTTCGTCAGTCGCGATTTCTTTCAGCTCGGCGCGCTTTGCGGCGTATTTTGCCACCAGGCGCTCGCGCTTCTTCTCGCGTTCGATCATGCTTTTCTTAGCCATGGTCTCTATCCTTCCCCCGCTTAGCTGTTGAAGGGCATGTTGAAAGCTTTCAACAGCGCCTTTGCTTCCGCGTCGGTGTTCGCGGTGGTGGCGATCACGATGTCCATGCCCCAGTTTTCATCGATCTTATCAAAATCGATTTCCGGGAACACGAGATGCTCTTTCAAGCCCATGGCATAGTTGCCACGGCCGTCGAAAGAGGTGCCCGAAACACCGCGGAAGTCGCGGATACGGGGCATCGCAATGGTGATCAGACGGTCGAGGAATTCGTACATCCGGTCACCGCGCAGGGTCACCTTGGCGCCCATCGGCATGCCTTCGCGAACGCGGAAGCCGGCGATGGAGTTCTTTGCCACGGTGGTCAGAGCTTTCTGGCCCGCGATGAGGGTCAGATCGGCCTGAGCGGATTTGGCTTTCTTGCTGTCTTTGACAGCAGCGCGGCCGCAGCCGATGTTCAGAACGATTTTCTCCAGCTTGGGGAGCATCATGTCGTTCTTGTAGCCGAACTCTTCTTTCAGGGCGCCACGGATGGTGTCCTTGTACAGAGTCTTCAGGCGCGGGGTGTAGGTTGCAGCGTCAAGCATCAGACAGTCTCCCCGGTGGTCTTGGCGAAGCGCACCTTCTTGCCGTCTTCCTCGCGGAAGCCGACACGGGTTGCTTTGCCGTTGCTGTCCAGCAGCGCCAGGTTCGACAGGTCGATCGGCAGTGCTTTGGGCAGACGGCCGCCCTGTTCGTTTTGCGACTGGCGGGTATGGCGGATGGCCATGTTCACGCCGTCGACGATGGCTTTGCCGGCTTTCGGGTCAACGGAGGCGATAGCGCCTTCTTTGCCTTTGTCTTTGCCGGACAGCACGACGACCTTGTCGCCTTTGCGGAGTTTAGCAGCCATGATTACAGCACCTCCGGAGCAAGCGAGATGATCTTCATGAAGTTTTTCGCGCGCAGTTCACGAACAACCGGGCCAAAGATCCGGGTACCGACCGGCTCATTGTTGGTGTTCAGGATAACGGCTGCGTTCCGGTCGAACCGGATTGCAGTGCCGTCTTCGCGGCGGACTTCTTTGGCGGTGCGTACGACAACGGCCTTGCGGACGTCGCCTTTTTTCACGCGGCCGCGCGGGATGGCTTCCTTGACCGAAACGACAATGATGTCGCCTACGGATGCGTATTTACGCTTGGAGCCACCCAGAACCTTGATGCACTGAACTCGGCGGGCGCCGGAGTTGTCAGCAACATCCAGATTTGTTTGCATCTGGATCATGTGGTTTCTCCCGACCTATGGGGCGCCGATGCGTGGCGTGATCCCCCAGGGTTTCGACTTTGCTTTTCAGCCCAGTCGCCAGGAGTCTCGGTTGAGACTCTTAGGCTTCCAGAACTTCCCAGCGTTTCGTTTTCGATTTCGGCGCGCATTCGATGATGCGTACAGAGTCGCCGACCTTGAAAGCGTTCTTTTCATCGTGAGCCCGGTATTTCTTGGACTTACGGATGGTTTTCTTCAGAACCGGATGCGTGAAGCGGCGTTCAACCGAGACAGTTACGGTCTGGGCGTTGGCATCGCTGGTCACGGTGCCAGTGAGAATACGTTTGGGCATCGTGTCGCTCCTTATTCAGCTGCTGCAGCAGCTTTTTCGTTCAGGATGGTCTTCACTTTGGCAGCGTTGCGGCGGGCCGCTTTGATGCCTGCAGTGTTTTCCAGCTGACCGGTCGCCTGCTGAAAGCGCAGGTTGAAGCTCTCTTTTTTCAGGGATGCGAGGGCATCGCGGAGTTCATCCACGGTTTTGTCGCGCAGATCATTGGCGTTCATCGCCTTTGTTCCTTGTCCAAAGCACCAGAAGGCCCCGATGGGTAACCTTTGACCTGGTGGGTTATGTCAACCGCGCCAAAGACGCGGCAAAAAAGAATCACCCGGCCCAAATCCAAGGCGGATAAGGGACAGGCGATGGGTCCCTATAGAGGAGACAGGGTGCAGGGGCAAGGGAAAGATCGAAGATGCGCCGCAAGCCCGTCCGCCCTGCGGCGGCGGCGGTTCAGATGATCTCATCCTCGTCGAACATCGCCGCGTCCTCCAGCTGCGCATGCAGGCTCTCGATGCGGCTTTCGGCCTCTACCGGCGTCGCCACCCTGGCAATGTGGAACAGGGCGTCGCCCTCATTCACGATCGGCATATTGGCACGGCCGATGATCAGGCCCGCCTGGCCTGCCTGCAGCTCTTCTTCGTGTTCGCCAAAGGGATCGGAAACAACCCCCAGCACGTCGCCCTCCTCGACCATTTCACCGGTGGTCTTGTAGGTCCGCAGCAACCCGCCGGCGGGCGCGCGCTCCCAGCTGCTGCTGCCCGCCCGGACCGGCACCACCTCGGCCAGCGGCACGCCATCCCCGGGGATCATGTCCAGCGCGTGCATCACCCGCAGGATGCCGGCAACCCCCACCCGCGCGGACTGCTCGTCGAACCTAAGGCCCTCGCCGGCCTCATACAGCAGGACATCGACCCCGCGCGCCTGCGCCTCCTTGCGCAGGGAACCGTCGCGCAGCCCGGAGCGGATCACCACCGGCGCGCCAAAGGCATCGGCATAGGCCAGGGTCCCCTGCGCCTTCGGCGACACCCGGATCTGCGGCATATTGGTGCGGTGGATGGCGGCAGAATGCAGGTCGATACCCAGATCGCAGCGATCCACCACTTCGGTCATGAACAGATGCGCCAGGCGGCTGGCCAGCGAACCGCCGCCGCTGCCCGGAAAACAGCGGTTCAGGTCGCGCCGGTCCGGCAGATAACGGGAGTGGTTCAAAAACCCGAAGGTGTTGACGATCGGCACCACGATCAGGGTGCCCTTCAGGCGCGAAAACTTGCGGCTGCGCAGCAGGCGGCGGGCAATTTCCACCCCGATCACCTCATCGCCATGAATGGCCGCCGAGACAAACAGGGTTGGCCCGTCCTTCGCCCCGTGGATCACATGTGCGGACATGGTGACCGGTGTGTGGTCCGACAGCACGCTCACCGGCAGGTCCACCGTGCGGCGGGTGCCGGGCGGAATGTCGAAGCCGCCGATTTCAAAGTCAGGACGGGTCGCCATGGCAAAGCCTTTCAATGAGATGCTCTCAACAGGCTTAGCAAGTTTTCCGCATTACGCAATTGCACCGGTCCAGGCCAGCGCTCTGCCCGTTCGCAGGCAAAACACTCACCGGAGCGCTTCAGGGAAGCCTGCTTACTCCCACTTGTAATTGAAGCTCACCGAAATCCGTTCTTCCTCGGCCATATTCAGCGGCACTTCGTGGCGGATAAAGCTTTCCCACAACAGCACATCCCCCACCGCGGGCGACTGATAGACAAAGGTCCGCAGCTCCTGACGGCAGTCCTTCACTCGCGGCGGATGCGCCATCATCATCGCATGGCGCGGGTCCTCCAGCTTCAACGCCGAGGCACCCTCGGGCATCGACACATAGGTGGTGCCGGAAATCACCGAATGCGGATGGATGTGGCTGGCATGGGTGCCGCCCTCAGGCAGAATGTTGATCCACAGATCCTCCAGCACCAGTGCGCGCCCGTCCAGGTCCAGCTCCAGATCCTTGGCAAATGCCGCCACATGCAGATCCAGCGACTTTACCAGATCGGCAAAGATGGGAAACCGCCAGGGCAGATCGGTGAGCGAGGCGTAAGAGGTATAGCCGGGATAGCCGTTCTCCTCGCACCAGTCCTGCCCGGCATCGTCATCACCGGCGATGACAAGACAGGAGTTTTCCATTTCCTGCGCATCAATCGATGGTCCGTGTTCGGACAATTGCGCGCGGTAGAGGCGGGTCGCAAAAAGCGATTCAATCTGGGCCATAGCACCGTCTTAGCGTAGCGCCCCTGCCTTGGCGAGATGCTTCCTGCAGCTTCTTTCTGGTTGCAAATACCCCGGGGGAGCCGCCAAGGGCGGCGGGGGCAGCGCCCCAACGGACGGCCACAACGAAAAACCCCCGCCGATCACTCAGCGGGGGCCTTTGATTTTTTCAAAAACCGGCTGCGCTCTCATCGCTTTTGCAGGCAAAAGCAACTGTTGCGCAGGCGGCGGCAAGGCCGCCGTTTACCAGTCTTCGCGAACCACGACGCGGGTCTTGACCGGCAGTTTCATCGCTGCCAGGCGCAGGGCCTCGCGGGCGACTTCGTCGGTGACGCCGTCGATCTCGAACATCACGCGGCCAGGCTTAACCTTGGCGGCCCAGTAATCCACGGAACCTTTACCTTTACCCATACGGACTTCGGTCGGCTTCGAGGTCACCGGAGTGTCCGGGAAGATACGGATCCAGACACGGCCCTGGCGTTTCATGTGCCGGGTCATGGCACGGCGGGCAGCCTCAATCTGGCGCGCAGTCACACGCTCAGGAGTGGTTGCCTTCAGGCCATAGGTGCCGAAGTTCAGGTCGGAACCGCCTTTTGCCAGGCCGTGGATCCGGCCTTTGTGCATTTTGCGGAATTTAGTGCGCTTTGGCTGAAGCATCTCAAATCCTCCTTAGCGACGGCCGCCACCGGCACCGCGAGGTGCTGGGCCGTCCTGGATTTCTTGTGCTTTACGGTCACGTGCCGAAGGATCGTGCTCCATGATCTCGCCTTTGAAGATCCAGACCTTGATCCCGATGATCCCATAAGGGGTCACCGCTTCGGTGGGTGCGTAATCGATGTCGGCACGCAGGGTGTGCAGCGGCACGCGGCCTTCGCGGTACCATTCGGTACGGGCGATTTCAGCACCGCCCAGACGGCCGGCGACATTCACCCGGATACCCAGGGCACCCATGCGCATGGCGTTCTGCACGGCACGTTTCATCGCGCGGCGGAAGGACACACGGCGTTCCAGCTGCTGAGCGATGGACTCGCCGACCAGAGCAGCGTCGAGTTCCGGCTTGCGGACTTCAACGATGTTCAGGTGCAGCTCGCTGTCGGTCATCGAAGCCAGCTTCTTGCGAAGTACTTCGATATCCGCGCCTTTTTTACCGATGATCACGCCCGGACGCGCGGTGTGAATGGTCACACGGCACTTCTTGTGGGGGCGTTCGATGATCACACGGGCGATGCCCGCCTGCTTGCACTCGGTTTTGATGAACTCGCGGATTTTCAGGTCCTCGAGCAGCAGATCACCGTAGTCTTTGGTGTCGGCATACCAGCGGCTGTCCCAGGTGCGGTTCACCTGCAGGCGCATGCCGATCGGATTGACTTTATGACCCATTAGGCTTGCTCCTCAACTTGACGCACCTTGATGGTGATCTCCGCAAACGGCTTCAGGATTTTGCCGAACCGGCCACGGGCACGCGGACGGCCGCGCTTCATGGTCAGGTTTTTGCCGACCCACGCCTCGGCGACGACCAGTTCATCGACGTCCAGGTTGTGGTTGTTTTCCGCGTTTGCGATGGCGGACTGAAGGCATTTCTTCACGTCCTGAGCAATCCGCTTGTTGGAGAATGTCAGGTCGGTCAGCGCCTTCTCGACTTTCTTGCCACGGATCATCTGAGCCACCAGGTTCAGTTTCTGCGGCGAGGTACGGAGCATGCGCAGTTTTGCCATTGCTTCGTTGTCTGCCACGCGGCGGGGATTCTTTTCCTTACCCATGACTTACTTCCGCTTCGCTTTTTTGTCAGCGGCATGGCCATAATAGGTGCGGGTCGGCGAGTATTCACCGAACTTCTGACCGATCATGTCTTCCGAGACGTTGACTGGGATGTGCTTTTTGCCGTTGTAGACACCAAAGGTCAGACCGACAAACTGCGGCAGGATGGTGGAACGGCGCGACCAGATCTTGATCACTTCATTGCGGCCCGACTCACGCGCTGCTTCGGCCTTTTTCAGGACATAAGCATCAACGAAGGGGCCTTTCCATACGGAACGTGCCATGGATTAGCGGCCTTTCTTCTTGGCGTGGCGCGAGCGGACGATAAGCTTCTGCGACGCCTTGTTTTTGTTGCGGGTCCGTTTGCCCTTGGTCGGTTTACCCCAGGGGGTCACCGGGTGGCGGCCACCGGAGGTCCGGCCTTCACCACCGCCGTGGGGGTGGTCGATCGGGTTCATAACCACACCACGCACCGAAGGACGCTTGCCCTTGTGGCGCATACGGCCGGCTTTACCGAAGTTCTGGTTCGAGTTGTCGGGGTTCGACACGGCACCGATGGTGGCCATGCATTCCTGACGCACCAGACGCAACTCGCCCGAGGACAGGCGGATCTGAGCGTAACCGCCGTCACGGCCAACGAACTGAGCGTAAGTACCGGCTGCACGGGCGATCTGGCCGCCTTTGCCGGGCTTCATTTCGATGTTGTGAACGATGGTACCGATCGGCATGCCCGAGAACGGCATTGCGTTGCCCGGCTTGATGTCAGCCTTCGCCGCAGCGATGACCTTGTCGCCGACTGCCAGACGCTGCGGTGCCAGGATATAGGCCTGCTCGCCGTCTTCGTATTTGATCAGCGCGATGAATGCGGTCCGGTTCGGGTCGTATTCGATCCGTTCAACGGTGGCCGCGACATCAAATTTGTTCCGTTTGAAGTCAACGATCCGGTAGAGACGCTTTGCGCCGCCGCCGCGGCGGCGTGAAGTAATCCGTCCGGTGTTGTTCCGGCCGCCCGATTTGGTCAGACCCTCAGTGAGAGATTTGACCGGACGCCCTTTCCAAAGCTCCGAACGGTCGATCAGAACCAGCCCACGCTGGCCCGGCGTCGTCGGCTTATACGACTTAAGTGCCATGCTTTCTGTCTTCCGTTTAGCGTGCAGGCCCTTAGGTTTTTGTCTTTGGACCCGCTATGTGTTAGCCCCCCGCCCGGTTGTCTCCTGCGGAGACGCCCTACTAGGGTTGCCTGAAATATAGGGCCCCGAAGGTCCCAAAGTTGATGCATCCTGACAAACGTAACAACCCCGGAACGAATCCGGGGTCTGCAGGATTGGTGCGGCTTAGCAGAGTCGGCGCGCGCTGTCGATACTGTTTGGGAGGCTTTTTACACGAGGCACGCAACCTAGAAAATTCGACCGCAGCTTAGATTCTTGCAAAGCCAGAAACGGAGGTGCTTCGTCATTTCATTGCAGCTTGCGCCAGCTCGAGCATTTGAGACGAACAGACCATCCTCCAGCATATATGCCCCATGCTCCAGCCGGAGCGGCAAAAGGAATAGTTTTTACAGTTGGCGACGCTCCACTGGAAGTAGATACCCTTTTAAAGTTGTGATCCTCTGTAACCTCTCCCTTTGCACAATAAGTTTGCGACAGTATCTCTTTCGCCAATGAGACCGCACGTTCCCTATTCCGGGACGACTTTATCGGCGCAACCAGCCTTGGAGAGGACAAGTCAGGCGCATGCCTGAAGTGCTTTTTGACAAAATTGCGCGTCTCCTGAGGGTCTTTCAGCCACCTTAAGAATACACTGACATTCAGCGGCTCCCCTGTCCCTTTACGAGAGAAATTCTTGCTCGAGCCAACTGGACTTTCGAAATGAACCTGTAGATAGCCAGCCTCGGTCTCCAGCAAAAGATAGGGCACCGAGAACGGTGAAGAAACACGCGCCTCCTTCGGCAAGTCACGGGAAGAAAACTTTCGAAACCGTTTTAGAGCATCTGCATGCAGCGCTGACCCAGCAAAGCTGATCGTGAAAGCCATCAAGATAAGATGTCTTATTGCCAACATTTGTATTTCCTTTTCACTTCAATTCCTTTTGGGGGATGGCAACGCGCCAAAACGTGAGGAACCGAACCTGACCTCAAGTTAAACAAATCACCGGAACTCCAGCCCAGGTTTGCCTTCGAGAAGTGAGCTCGATAGCGGCATTGCCATTTGCGGGCTGTCATGTCGGCATCTGACCCGTAGTAAAAGCACATCTCGTCCAGAAGCTTCGTCCAGCGCCCTCGGACACCAGTTCGATTTCCCGGATACCAAAGATAGGAACGACCGTCAGCGGCAAGATACTCGACTTGGAAGCCTTGCTTAGGGGAAAACGAGAGGTACGTGGTATCAGGCTGCGGGTAATCCGGGGTGAGGTCCTCTTGAGCCAGTACAGCAGAAACTTCAGTTTCACGCGAGTTCAAGCAGCCGGACAAGATCAAACTGGCAGCCAGAAAAATTAGAGATGTTCTCCTTGATGAAGAAGATATTGCAATTGAATTCCACGCCGCCAAATTCATGATGTTCCAAACTTTCGCGAACTGAGAAATTAGATTCTTGCATGAGTGACAGTAGATAAACGAGCACTTTAAACACCACCATTCTGGAAGATCAACATGATCCTAAGACGGCCAAATCCGGACGACCTCACCGACGAGCACACCACCAGCCAAGTAGCGCCGCCCCAGGGGGCGGGACGGCGCTGGCGCGGCGGCCTGCGGCCTTGATCCCGCGCCGGGGAACTTTCCACTCCTACAGCACTTCGGGGGCGGATTACGCCGGAGGCATACTTTCAGCATAACGCTGGCACGCCCGGCAGCACCCTATTGCGCCTCAAGGAACCGGCTGGCGTCCAGAATGGTCTCAGTCAGCCCGGCAAAGAAGCCGGGAAAACTGATGTCCACCAGCCCCACGGATGCCACCCCGTCATCGGCGACAATGTCCTGGCCGGTGGTCACGGCAAATTTGGACGCCGGAGCATTCAGCAACTCCCGGTAGCTCGCCCCCTTGCCGTGCTTCAAAACATTGATCACCAGATAATACTGATGGACCCTCTCGGCGAGGGCGGCCTGCCCGGACTGCATCAGCAGGGCTGTCAATTTCCGTGAAAACGGTCCGCGCTTAAAATGGTGCTGCATCCGCGCCTCGAACAGAGTGAAGATATCGACCGCTGCGGCTTCCAGCGCAACCGTTGCCGCGCGCAGCTCTTCACACTGCCCGTCAGGGGACTGCGCCGCCATGATGCGATCTTCAAGCGTCTTGGCATTGGCCCGCGCCGCCGCGACCAGTTCAGGCAAACTCTGTGAAGGTCCCATCATTCATTCTCCTTAAGGCACCCCCTCCCATACGCTATAGCGCCAGGAATGATAGTGCCGGGGCGTCGTTTTTGAACGCCGCCCGTTGCGCAGGCAGCGCACGCGGGGCTTCGCGGATCTTAACCGCCGGCGGCTATTAATCAGCGGACGGAATGCACCAAGGAAGCCGCCATGCAGACATGCCTGCCCCGCACAAACGCAAAAGGCCCCCGCTGTCGCGAGGGCCTTCCAAAGTCTCAAAGAGGCAAATCTCAGAGTCCGGTGGACACGTCGATTGTGTTGCCCTCTTCCAGGGTCACATAGGCTTTCTTGACGTCTTTGCGACGGCCCATCTGGCCGCGGAACCGCTTGACCTTGCCTTTGGTGATGGTGGTGTTGACCGCCTTCACCTTGACGCCAAAGAGAGCTTCAACAGCTTCTTTGATCATCGGCTTGTTCGAGTCGATTGCCACCTCAAAGACCACTGCGCCGTTTTCGGACGCCATGGTGGTTTTTTCGGTGATGATCGGCTTGCGGACCACGTCGTAGTGTTCTGCTTTCGCGCTCATTTCAGGCGAGCCTCCAGTGCTTCGACACCTGCTTTGGTGATCACCAGGATGTCACGCTTCAGGATGTCATAGACGTTTGCGCCCATTGTCGGCAGGATATCCAGGCCTTCAATGTTGCGCGACGCTTTCAGGAAGTCTTCGTTGACCGAAGAACCGTCGATGACCAGCGCGCGTTTCCAGCCCAGGTTTTTCACCTGTTTGGCCAGAGCCGCGGTTTTGCCTTCGGAGGCTGCATCCTCGATGATGACCAGCTCGCCCGCTTTTGCCTTAGCGGACAGCGCGTGGCGCAGACCCAGCTTGCGGAACTTCTTGGTCAGATCGTGGCCGTGCGAACGGACAACCGGGCCCTTGTAGATACCGCCCTTGCGGAAGATCGGCGCGTTACGGTCACCGTGGCGTGCGCCGCCGGTGCCCTTCTGGCGATAGATCTTCTTGGTCGAATAGGAGGTTTCCGAGCGGGTCTTCACCTTGTGGGTGCCCTGCTGCGCGTTGTTGCGCTGCCAGCGGACCACACGGTGCAGGATGTCCGCACGCGGCTCCAGGCCGAACAGGTCTTCGGACAGCTCGATGTCGCCGGACTTGCCGCCGTCGAGTTTGATCACGTCAAGTTTCATGCTTCACCACCTTCCGCGGGGGCTTCAACAGCCGGTGCATCGGTTGCAGCCGCTTTCAGACCAGCCGGGAACGGCAGACCTTCGGGCGCTTTCTTCTTCACGGCGTCCTTGACGGTAACCCAGCCGGATTTCGGGCCGGGAACGGCGCCTTTGATGAAGACCAGGCCGCGATCGGCGTCGGTTTTCACCACTTCCAGATTCTGGGTGGTCACGCGGGCAGCGCCCATGTGGCCGGCCATCTTCTTGCCTTTGAAGACTTTGCCCGGATCCTGACACTGACCGGTCGAACCATGCGAACGGTGCGAGATCGACACACCGTGCGTGGCGCGCAGGCCGCCGAAGTTGTGCCGCTTCATGGCACCGGCGAAACCTTTACCGATCGAGGTGCCGGTGACGTCCACTTTCTGGCCAGCCAGGAAATGTTCGGCCGAAATTTCGGCGCCGACTTCGATCAGGGCGTCTGCGGGCACGCGGAATTCCACGAGCTTGCGCTTCGGCGCAACCTTGGCTGCTGCGAAGTGGCCGCGCATGGCTTGCGACGTGCGCTTTGCCTTGGCGGAACCGGCACCGAGCTGAACGGCGGTGTAGCCGTCTTTGTCATCGGTGCGCTGCGCAACAACCTGCAGGCCGTCCAGCGACAGAACGGTCACAGGGATCTGCTTGCCGTCTTCCAGGAACAGCCGGGTCATGCCGACTTTCTTTGCGATAATACCAGAGCGCATATTCATTACCCTCCGATCTTACGACTGCAGCTTGATTTCGACGTCCACACCAGCGGCGAGGTCGAGCTTCATCAGCGCGTCCACGGTCTGGGGGGTCGGATCAACGATGTCGAGAAGACGCTTGTGCGTCCGGATTTCGAACTGATCGCGGGATTTCTTGTCAACGTGGGGGCCACGCAGAACAGTGAATTTCTCGATCTTGTTCGGCATCGGGATCGGGCCACGAACCTGAGCGCCGGTGCGCTTGGCTGTGTTGACGATTTCCTGGGTGCTGGCATCCAGCACGCGGTAATCGAATGCCTTCAGCCGAATGCGAATGTTTTGGCTTTGCATTACATCTGCCTTTATTGAGGCGTTGAGGTTGAGAGGAGGGCCTGCGACCACCGCCGAACCCTCATCGAACCCAAAAGGCGGGAATCACCCCGCCCCTATCCGCACATAGCGAACCTGCGCGCTATACGCTTGATGAAGCAATGTGGCAAGGGGTTTCGCGGCGAAACGGTTGCGTTTGGGGCGGACGGTGCGTTTGGGGTTTGTTTGCCGTGGTAAACACCACCTAAAGCGTCACGAACTAAACAAGCTTGGCACAGGTCTCAAGGGAACGGCATTGCAATTCAAGCGCCAACTTCGTCTTGTCGGAGATAGTCTTATCCGTATAGCGTTTGGGCTTCACAAGATCCATTATGCAGTACCTGGAGTTCCCCAAAGCTGTACCCTTAAAGCAATCCAGTAGAACAAGAGTACCAATATTCGCAATCCTCTGAGCGAGTTCCGGCCTTTGCGTCGCCCAGACCAAATGCAGGTGGCTTTGCCCCTTCTCAAAGGTGCGAAACCACGGATCGACCTTCAACTCAATGTCGAAGTTCGGAATCGAGTAAATCCTCTCCTGATCGACTACTTCGATCTCTTTGGCTTTCCCAAACTTCGCGATGAAATTTTCAAAAGCAGCTTTGTTGTACTTTCGCTCCGCTTCTTTGGTTGGCGTATCGAGAATGTCTTCGATTTCTACCGAAGTAGCTCCTTCGATATAACTGTGAATAGCCTTTTTCAAAGACCAATGGAAATTGTGACCACCACCGGGACCATTCAACATCGTATCAAGTGCCCGCGCCAGCTCGACCTGATCGTAGTGGCAGAGTTTGATAAATGTTTGCAGGCGCATTGTGAGCATTCGACTCTCCTTTTAGATGCGCACAACAACACTCCAAACAGCACGGGAAGTAAAGGAAAACAAAGTCCTATCGTCTGGCCGTTTGCGATCGAATAGTTAGTTACCTGAGCGTGCCTCCGGGTTAGCCAAAATTCTCCTAAAATTTGCATCACGCTTTCTTGAACAACCAAGATGTGTGCTTATCTAAGCTTCGCACTGATACAAATGGAGAACATTGCATGAGCAGAACCTTGAAACCCGGTCAAAAAGCACCCGGCTCTGGCCAAGTCGAAATTGTTGGCCCTCGCGGAGGAAAGACTGGACAAGAACGCACTACCACAAAAGGGAACCCATTGCCTCCCACACCAAAACCGGGACAACGATACGTACCTGTAGACGGCACTAAGAACAAAAGCGGCTTTAAGAAATAGAGGTCAACAACGACTTCCGGTCTCTGCCCCGTTCAAACGCTGCTGCAAAAGAAAAGGGCCTCCCAAGGGAGGCCCTTTCTGTATTCAGAACCGGGTGGGTTCTCGGCGATTTTCTAGCGAAAACCGCCTGCCACCCACTGTTTCAAAATCACTCAGTGATTTTGGAAACGACGCCGGCGCCGACGGTGCGGCCGCCTTCGCGGATGGCGAAGCGCAGGCCGTTTTCCATCGCGATCGGCGCGATCAGCTCAACGTCGAACTTCAGGTTGTCGCCGGGCATAACCATCTCGGTGCCCTCGGGAAGGGTCACGGTGCCGGTCACGTCGGTGGTGCGGAAGTAGAACTGCGGACGGTAGTTCGCAAAGAACGGCGTGTGACGGCCGCCTTCTTCCTTGGTCAGGATATAGGCTTCGGCTTCGAACTTGGTGTGCGGGTTCACCGATTTCGGGGCGCACAGAACCTGGCCGCGCTCAACACCGTCACGGTCGATACCGCGCAGCAGGGCGCCGATGTTGTCGCCGGCTTCACCGCGGTCCAGCAGCTTGCGGAACATTTCCACACCGGTGCAGGTGGTGGTTTTGGTGTCGCGGATACCAACGATTTCGATCGAATCGCCAACGTTGATCACGCCGCGCTCAACCCGGCCGGTCACAACGGTGCCGCGGCCAGAGATCGAGAACACATCTTCAACCGGCATCAGGAACGGCTGGTCAACAGCACGCGCCGGGGTCGGGATGTACTCGTCCACAGCGGCCATCAGCTCTTTGATCTTCTCTTCGCCGATTTCAGGCTTGTTGCCTTCCATTGCGGCCAGAGCCGAACCCGCGATGATCGGGATATCGTCGCCCGGGTAGTCGTAGGACGACAGCAGCTCGCGGATTTCCATCTCGACCAGCTCAAGCAGCTCTTCGTCGTCGACCTGGTCGACTTTGTTCATGAACACGACCATGTGCGGGATGCCGACCTGGCGGCCCAGCAGGATGTGCTCGCGGGTCTGCGGCATCGGGCCGTCAGCAGCGTTCACAACCAGGATCGCGCCGTCCATCTGCGCCGCACCGGTGATCATGTTTTTCACATAGTCAGCGTGGCCGGGGCAGTCGACGTGGGCGTAGTGGCGGCCTTCGGTCTCATACTCGACGTGCGCGGTCGAGATGGTGATGCCGCGGGCTTTTTCTTCCGGTGCGCCGTCGATCTGGTCGTAGGCTTTGAAGTCACCGAAGTATTTGGTGATTGCTGCGGTCAGCGTGGTTTTGCCGTGGTCAACGTGGCCGATGGTGCCGATGTTGACGTGCGGTTTTGTGCGTTCGAACTTTTCCTTAGCCATGATGGCCTCCTATTGTTTCGAGAGGAGCCCGCAGCGGATGCGAACCCCTCAATTTTTTGACGCTTACGCGAATTTCGCCTGGATCTCTTCCGAGATGTTCTGCGGAACCGGTTCGTAATGGTCGAACTGCATGGTGAACTGGGCGCGGCCCGAGCTCATCGAACGCAGGGTGTTGATGTAGCCGAACATGTTCGCCAGCGGCACAAACGCGTCGATTGCGATTGCGTTGCCGCGGTTCTCCTGGCCGGACACCTGGCCCCGGCGCGAGGTCAGATCGCCGATGATACCGCCGGTATAGTCTTCCGGGGTGATCACTTCGACTTTCATCACCGGCTCGAGCAGTTTCGCACCAGCCTTGCGCATACCTTCACGCATGCCCATGCGGGCCGCGATTTCAAAGGCCAGAACCGAGGAGTCCACATCGTGGAACTTACCGTCGATCAGGGCAACCTTGAAGTCGATCACGGGGAAGCCGGCCAGCGGGCCGCTATCCATGACGGACTTGATGCCTTTTTCGACGCCCGGAATGTATTCCTTCGGAACCGCACCGCCGACGATGCGGGATTCGAAGGAGTAGCCTTCGCCCGGCTCTGTCGGAGAGATGATCAGTTTCACCTCGGCGAACTGGCCCGAACCACCCGACTGTTTCTTGTGGGTGTAGGAATGCTCGACCTCTTTGGAGATGGTCTCGCGGTAGGCAACCTGCGGCGCACCGATGTTGGCTTCGACCTTGAATTCCCGCTTGAGACGGTCAACCAGGATGTCCAGGTGAAGTTCGCCCATGCCCTTCATGATGGTCTGACCGGACTCGATGTCGGTCTCGACGCGGAAGGACGGATCCTCGGCAGCAAGACGCTGCAGACCCTGGGACATTTTCTCCTGGTCGGCCTTGGTCTTGGGCTCAACCGCGATTTCGATAACCGGATCGGGGAAGGTCATGGTTTCCAGCACGACCGGATCGTTGACAGCGCAGATGGTGTCACCGGTTGTGGTGTCTTTCAGACCTGCCAGCGCGATGATGTCGCCCGCGAACGCTTCCGTGATCTCCTCACGGTTGTTCGAGTGCATCATCATCATCCGGCCAACGCGCTCTTTCTTGCCTTTGGTCGAGTTCAAGAGCGTGTCGCCCTTGTTCAGGACACCGGAATAGATCCGGGTAAAGGTCAGCGAGCCGACAAAGGGGTCGTTCATGATTTTGAACGCCAGGCCGGAGAAGGCCATGCTGTCGTCCGCACGGCGGGCGATGTCACGGACTTCTTCTTCGTCACCGGGTTTGAAGCCCATGTAATCAACAACGTCCAGCGGGCTGGGCAGATAGTCGATCACAGCGTTCAGCAGCGGCTGCACGCCTTTGTTTTTAAACGCAGAACCGCCCAGAACCGGCACAAAGGCCATTTCCAGCGTGCCTTTGCGCAGCAGTTTGCGCAGGGTCGGCACGTCAGGCTCTTCGCCTTCCAGGTAAGCTTCCATGGCGTCGTCGTCCATTTCGACGGCCGCCTCGATCATCTTACCGCGCCATTCGTCAGCCATGTCTTTCAGGCTGTCGCGGATCGGTGCTTTGATCCACGATGCGCCAAGGTCTTCGCCCTGCCACAGCCATTCTTCCATGTTGACCAGGTCAACCAGGCCTTCCAGCTCGGTTTCGGCGCCGATCGGCACACCAACCGGAACCGCGCGGGCGCCGGTGCGGTCTTCGATCATTTCAACGCAGTTGAAGAAGTCAGCGCCGATCTTGTCCATCTTGTTGACGAACACCATGCGCGGAACCTTGTAGCGGTCAGCCTGACGCCACACGGTTTCGGTCTGCGGCTCAACACCGGCGTTGGCGTCCAGAACACAGACAGCACCGTCGAGAACCGCCAGCGAGCGTTCAACTTCGATGGTGAAGTCAACGTGGCCGGGGGTGTCGATGATGTTCAGGCGGTGCTTGGGCGAGTCAGCGGTTTCACCGTCTTCGGTGCGTTCCCAGAAGGTGGTGGTCGCAGCCGAAGTGATGGTGATGCCGCGTTCCTGCTCCTGCTCCATCCAGTCCATGGTGGCTGCACCGTCGTGCACCTCACCGATGTTGTGGGATTTGCCGGTGTAATACAGGATGCGCTCGGAGCAGGTGGTTTTACCTGCATCGATGTGCGCCATGATACCGAAGTTACGGTACAGTTCTAGCGGATAGTCGCGTGCCATAGGTCTAGGTCCTCCGGCTTACCAGCGGTAATGGCTGAAGGCTTTGTTCGCCTCGGCCATCTTGTGGGTGTCTTCGCGCTTTTTCACTGCGGTGCCACGGGACTGGACAGCGTCCATCAGCTCGCCTGCAAGGCGCTCTTCCATGGTGTTTTCGTTGCGCTTGCGCGCAGCAGTGATCAGCCAGCGGATTGCCAGTGCTTCACGGCGCTCGGGGCGGACTTCAACCGGCACCTGGTAGGTGGCACCGCCCACACGGCGCGAACGGACTTCGACCGAGGGTTTGATGTTGTCGAGAGCTTCGTGGAACACTTCAACCGGAGCGCGCTTGATTTTGCCTTCAACGCGGTCAAAGGCGTTGTAGACGATACGCTCTGCGACCGACTTCTTGCCGTCGATCATCAGGTTGTTCATGAATTTGGTCAGAACGCGGTCGCCGAACTTGGCGTCGGGCAGGACTTCGCGTTTTTCGGCGGCGTGACGACGTGACATATCAGCCTCTCCTTCTTACTTAGGACGCTTGGCGCCGTACTTCGAACGGCGTTGTTTACGGTCTTTAACGCCCTGGGTATCCAGAACACCGCGCAGGATGTGGTAACGGACACCCGGAAGGTCTTTTACCCGGCCGCCACGGATCAGAACCACAGAGTGCTCCTGAAGGTTGTGGCTTTCACCGGGGATGTAGGAGATCACTTCGAAACCGTTGGTCAGGCGGACCTTCGCAACTTTCCGCATAGCGGAGTTCGGTTTCTTCGGTGTGGTGGTGTACACGCGGGTGCAGACGCCGCGCTTCTGCGGGCACTGCTCGAGGTGCTGGGACTTCGAAACTTTGCGTTTCGGCTGACGCGGCTTGCGGATCAGCTGCTGGATCGTTGGCATTCAGGTTTTCCCCGTTTTCGCAACACTGTCATGCACGCCGGCGCGTGCGGGTGATTTCGCTGCACTTGTGCGTCCACAAGCGCAAAAACCGCAATCGCTCCCATTCCGAGGTGAGACGACGCGGTGAGGTTACAGAGGGCCCGGGTGGTAAAAGTGCCCAAGCCTTGAGCCACTGCAATTTTGAATTCGGCTTTCGAAGAATACACTCCGGGTGCCGGATAAGCGCGCGTATATGGGGAGTCGCCAAGGTTGTCAACAGCGGGCGGGGGCCGCCCTGCCGCCGGCAGGTCTGCACGCGTGTCCGCGCGCCCTGCCCGCCCTTGCCCGCGGCAAGGCTGAGCGGCATAGTCGCGGCGGCAGCGCTTTAGTATAAGACGGATTTCAGAATGCAAGTCATCGGATTGTGCCGGTTTTCCTATCCGGCCATCGGCGGGTTCCAAGTAGAGCATGAAACGATTGAGGAGCGGATTGCCTATCTCTATGCCGAAGCCCGGATGGAGGAGCGGTTCCGGCTGCTGGAAACCGTCGCTCTGCCCTGCCTGCGGGAGCAGACTGATCAGGATTTCGACCTGATCATGGTAATCGGCGACAGCCTGCCGCAGGTTCACCGCGACCGGCTGCAGGATCTGATCGCGGACATACCGCAAATCCAGCTTCACGCAGAGCCGCCGCGCAGGCATCGCGAGGTGATGAAAGATCTTCTGAACGGTGCAAGGCGGAAACCCGGCCAGCCCTGCCTGCAATTCAGGTTCGACGATGATGACGCGGTGGCAACGGAATTTGTCGAGCGCCTGCGGGACACCGCAAAAGACTGCGCCAAGCTGTTTGCCAAATCCGCCTCGGCTGCGATTGATTTCAACCGGGGCTATGTCGCGGAGTTCGGCCCGGACGGCATTTCAGCAGCACCAACCGTCCGGCCCTATTTCACCGCAGCCCTTGGCATGCATGTGGCAGCGGGCAGCCGCAAAACGATAATGAACTTTGCCCATCACCGTATTCACCACCACATGCCGTCTGTCACCATTACCGACGTCCCCATGTGGGTCCGCAGCCACAACCGGTTCAATGACTCCCGGCAAGACGGCGCCGCAGCCGTTGACGTCGCACCGCTGACGGGCAAGCAGGAAGCAGAATTTGCAACGGTCTTTGGTCTGCGGGCAGCCAAGGTGCGGGCGGCATTCAAGCCGCGCTAAACCGGCCGCGGCCAGGCGGGCAGCTACGGCAGCAAGGCCTTGAGGCGCGCCGGTGTGAAGCCGAAATGCTCGTTCAGCGCGTCTTCGATCTGGCGGGCGGGCCATTTCCGGGTCAGCCCCATTTGCGCCGGATCCGATTTATTGTCGCCATGAATGGTCCGCAGGAAGGCGGGCACCGAAATGTCGGAAAACGTATTGTAATGCTGCGCAATTTTGCGGTGGTTGAACGCATAGGGGTTGGCCCGGTGATCCGCCGGAGCAACCAGCGACAGGCCGGTGGACAACGGCGACCGCTCGCAGGTGTCATACAGCTCGGCGCCTTTGGCGGTTTTTTCCAGATACAGGCCACGGTTATGGGCGATGATAAACGGCGTCTGGCCTTCGCCCTGCAACGGGATCATGCCGCGGGCAAAGCCCTTGGTGCGTTTGACGAAATTCCGGTCCAAAGCATCATCATCATCCAGCCGGAACAGAACATGATGGGTGGCACGCCGTAAATTCACCAGGCCAAAAGCGTCCTTCAGCTGCTGGTAATGCGAGTCCGGCGCCGCACCGTGGCAAAAGATGTTGCTGTAAGGCTCTGTCAGTTCCAGCAGCCGTTCCAGATAGGGAGCAGGCAGGTCTTGCGAGGTCAGAACGATCAGCCGGAAACTCGGGTCGCTTTGCTGTGTCAGTGACTGCAGGCACAAATGTTCAAACAGCCGGAAGCGCAATTCCATCCGTTCGGGCGAGAACAGATGTGCTGCCTTTTCCTCCAAACTATTGAACCGCTCTGAATAATAATTCGTGCTGAGCACGGAAAACCGCACCAATCCGATCATCCGCAGCCTGATGTCCATCACCGTCCCCTGCCTGCCGCCATGTTGCCCGGTGTAATCCCGCGCCCGGCTGACGATAGCTGCGGTTGCGGAAATGAAAAAGCCCCCGCATGAAACCATGCGGGGGCTTTCCTGAAGGTATGAGCCGTGGCTTAGTCGCGGCTTTCCGGGGTTTCGACCAGGATATCCAGATCGTCGCCGCCCATCGCGTCTTCGTCCATCACCGGTGCGGCCAGGGCTGCAGCGGCTTCGGCTTCTTCGCGGCGGGCTTCCAGAACCACGTTGTCGCGGCCCTGGGCAATGGCGCGCACTGCCTGGGTCGCACCACCGGTGCCGGCCGGGATCAGGCGGCCCACGATGACGTTTTCCTTAAGGCCGACCAGCTTGTCCTTCTTGCCCTGCACCGAAGCCTCGGTGAGAACCCGGGTGGTCTCCTGGAAGGAGGCCGCCGAGATGAAGGAGCGGGTCTGCAGCGACGCTTTGGTGATGCCGAGCAGGATCGGTGCGCCCTGAGCCGGGCGCTTGCTGCGGGCCAGCGATTTCTCGTTGGCTGCGTCAAACTCCTGCTTGTCCACGTGTTCGCCTTTGAGCAGCGTGGTGTCGCCGGAGTCGGAGATTTCCCACTTCTGCAGCATCTGGCGGACGATCACCTCGATGTGCTTGTCGTTGATCTTCACACCCTGCAGGCGGTAGACGTCCTGAACCTCGTCGATCATGTAGTTGGCCAGAGCCTCGACACCCATGATGGACAGGATGTCATGCGGCGCCGGGTTGCCGTCCATGATGTAGTCGCCCTTCTGGACAAAGTCACCTTCCTGAACAGGAATGTGCTTACCCTTGGGCACCATGTATTCGACGGCATCCCGCGACTCGTCCGACGGTTCGATCGCGATGCGGCGCTTGTTCTTGTAGTCGCGGCCAAAGCGCACGTAACCATCGATTTCGGCGATGATCGCGTGGTCTTTCGGACGACGGGCTTCGAACAGTTCGGCAACGCGCGGCAGACCACCGGTGATGTCCTTGGTCTTGGCGCCCTCACGCGGGATACGCGCAACAACGTCACCAGCAACAACCTGATCGCCATCTTCGACCGAGAGGATCGCATCCACCGACATCGGATAGGTCAGCGGATTGCCAAGGTCGTTGCGCATCGGTTCGCCGTTGCTGTCGACCAGGATGATCTCCGGCTTCAGGTCCGAACCTTTCGGAGCCGTGCGCCAGTCGATCACGATCTTCTGGGTCATGCCGGTGGCTTCGTCGGTCTCATCACGGACAGCCAGGCCCGAGACCAGGTCCACGTATTTGGCAGTACCCGGCTTTTCGGCGATGATCGGCAGGGTATAGGGATCCCATTCGAACAGCTTGTCGCCGCGCGCAATGTCCTGACCTTCCTTGACGAACAGCTTGGAACCGTAACCCAGCTTGTGGCTGGCACGTTCTTCGCCGTGTTCGTCCTGAATGATCAGCTTCATGTTGCGGCCCACAACCATGGTCTCGCCGTTGGCGTTCTCCAGGGTCTGCGGCATCTCAAAGACGATCTTGCCTTCCTGGGACGCTTCCTGGAACGACTGCTGGCCACCCTGCGCAACGCCGCCGATGTGGAAGGTCCGCATGGTCAGCTGGGTGCCGGGTTCGCCGATCGACTGCGCCGCGATGATACCCACCGCTTCGCCTTCGTTCACCTTGGTGCCGCGCGCCAGATCTCGGCCATAGCACATGGCGCAGACGCCCTCTTCCGACTCACAGGTCAGCGGCGAGCGGATACGGGTCGACTGAACGCCGGCCTCTTCCACGGCATCTGCCATACGTTCGTCGATCAGCTGGCCTGCAGCAATGATGACTTCTTCGGTGCCAGGACGCAGGATATCGTCTGCAGCCACGCGGCCCAGAAGACGTTCGCCCAGGGTCGCGACAACTTCGCCATCGTTCACAGCCGCTTCGGCAGTGATCGCACGCTCGGTGCCGCAATCGTTCTCACGCACGATGCAGTCCTGCGCCACGTCCACCAGACGGCGGGTCAGGTAACCCGAGTTCGCCGTCTTAAGCGCGGTATCGGACAGACCCTTACGGGCACCGTGGGTCGAGTTGAAGTACTCGAGAACGGTCAGGCCTTCTTTAAAGTTCGAGATGATCGGAGTCTCGATGATGTCGCCGTTCGGCTTGGCCATCAGGCCGCGCATGCCGCCCAGCTGCTTCATCTGGGTAACCGAGCCACGCGCACCGGAGTGGGCCATCATGTAAACCGAGTTCGGTTCCATGACAGCGCCAGCCTCGTCGCGCTTGTCAGCCGAGATGGTGCCCATCATGGCTTCGGTGACCTTGTCGTTACACTTGGACCATGCATCGACCACTTTGTTGTACTTTTCACCCTGAGTGATCAGGCCGTCCATGTACTGCTGTTCAAAGTCCTTCACCTGATCGCGGGTCTCTTCAACCAGCGTCCATTTAGTGTCGGGGATCACCATGTCGTCCTTGCCGAACGAAATGCCCGCCTTGAACGCTTCGCGGAAGCCCATGGTCATGATCTGGTCACAGAAGATAACCGATTCCTTCTGACCGCAGTAGCGGTAGACGGTGTCGATGACCTGCTGCACTTCTTTCTTCCGCAGCAGCCGGTTGACCAACTCAAACGGGGCTTTGACGTTTTTCGGCAGCAGTGCGCCCAGACGGACACGGCCAGGCGTGGTTTCAAACCGCGACTTAACCTCGTTGCCTTCTTCGTCAAACTGGGTGATCCGGGCGGTGATCTTGGTGTGCATGTGCACAACACCAGCGTCCAGCGCATGCTGAACTTCTTCGATCGAGCCGAACACCATGCCTTCGCCCGGCATGCCTTCGCGTTCCAGGGTCACATAGTAGAGACCCAGGATCATATCCTGCGACGGAACAATGATCGGCGCGCCGTTGGCCGGCGACAGAACGTTGTTGGTGGACATCATCAGGACGCGCGCTTCCAGCTGGGCCTCAAGGCTCAAGGGGACGTGCACAGCCATCTGGTCGCCGTCAAAGTCCGCGTTGAACGCCGAGCAGACCAGCGGGTGCAGCTGGATAGCCTTGCCTTCGATCAGCGTGGGTTCAAACGCCTGGATGCCAAGACGGTGCAGCGTCGGTGCGCGGTTCAGCATCACCGGGTGTTCGCGGATCACCTCGTCGAGGATATCCCAAACCTCGGGACGCTCTTTTTCGACCAGCTTCTTCGCCTGTTTCACGGTGGAGGACAGACCTTTGGCCTCCAGACGCGAATAGATGAAGGGCTTGAACAGCTCCAGCGCCATCTTCTTGGGCAGGCCGCACTGGTGCAGTTTGAGTTCCGGGCCGGTCACAATGACCGAACGGCCGGAGAAGTCGACGCGCTTACCCAAAAGGTTCTGACGGAAGCGGCCCTGCTTGCCTTTCAGCATGTCAGAGAGCGATTTCAACGGACGCTTGTTGGCGCCGGTGATGACGCGGCCGCGGCGGCCGTTGTCGAACAGCGCGTCAACGGATTCCTGCAGCATCCGCTTTTCGTTGCGGACGATGATGTCAGGCGCGCGCAGTTCGATCAGCCGCTTCAGACGGTTGTTCCGGTTGATCACGCGGCGGTACAGGTCGTTCAGGTCGGAGGTCGCAAAGCGGCCGCCGTCCAGCGGCACCAGCGGACGCAGTTCCGGCGGGATGACCGGGATCACGGTCATGATCATCCATTCCGGACGGTTGCCCGATTCCAGGAAGGATTCCACGACTTTCAGACGCTTGATGATCTTCTTGGGCTTCAGTTCGCCGGTCGCTTCGGCCAGTTCGGCGCGCAGCTGCTCGGCTTCGGATTCCAGGTCGATCTGGGCCAGCATGTCACGGATAGCTTCGGCGCCGATGTTGGCGGTGAAAGCGTCCGTGCCGAAGGCATCCTGGGCGTCCATGAACTCTTCTTCGGTCATCATCTGGCCATAGGACAGATCGGTCAGGCCCGGCTCGATGACAACATAGTTTTCAAAGTACAGAACACGTTCCAGGTCGCGCAGGGTCATGTCCAGCATCAGGCCGATGCGCGACGGCAGCGACTTGAGGAACCAGATGTGTGCAACCGGTGCGGCCAGTTCGATGTGGCCCATGCGCTCGCGGCGGACTTTTTGCAGGGTGACCTCGACGCCGCATTTTTCGCAAACGACGCCGCGGTACTTCATCCGCTTATATTTGCCGCACAGGCATTCGTAGTCTTTGATCGGGCCGAAGATCCGGGCGCAGAACAGGCCGTCGCGCTCGGGCTTGAAGGTCCGGTAGTTGATGGTCTCGGGCTTTTTGATTTCGCCGTAAGACCACGACAGGATCCGTTCCGGCGACGCGAGCGAGACTTTGATTTCATCAAAGACCTTGGGCGGCGTCAGCGGGTTGAACGGGTTGTTGGTGATTTCCTGGTTCATTTTGATACCTCAAATTCGTGCGGAAGGGAGGAGGGGGTAAGGGCCGCAGCCCTTACTCTTCTTCCGCATCCAGGAGTTCCATGTTCAGGCCGAGGCCGCGGACTTCTTTCACCAGAACGTTGAACGATTCCGGTACGCCCGCTTCATAGTTGTCCTCGCCCTTGACGATCGACTCATAGACCTTGGTCCGGCCGGCGACGTCATCCGATTTCACGGTGAGCATCTCCTGCAGGGTGTAGGCGGCGCCGTAAGCTTCGAGAGCCCAGACTTCCATCTCACCAAAGCGCTGACCGCCGAACTGCGCCTTACCGCCCAGCGGCTGCTGGGTAACGAGGCTGTACGGGCCGGTGGAACGCGCGTGGATCTTGTCGTCCACCAGGTGGTGCAGCTTGAGCAGGTACTTGATGCCAACGGTCACCGGACGCGCGAACTGCTCACCGGTGCGGCCGTCGAACAGGATCGACTGGCCGGACTGATCAAAGCCCGCACGCACCAGGGCGTTGTTGACGTCGTCTTCCTTGGCGCCATCAAAGACCGGAGTCGCAATCGGCACACCGCGGGTCACATTGCCTGCGGCATCCACCAGGGCGGCCTCGGTCATGTTGGCGATGCCTTCGTCATAGACGTCGTCGCCATAGGCGTGGTGCATCGCTTCACGGACCGGGGTCAGATCGCCCGAGCGGCGGTATTCCTGCAGCGCGTCGTCCACCTTGATGCCAAGGCCGCGCGCGGCCCAGCCCATATGGGTTTCAAGGATCTGACCGACGTTCATACGCGACGGAACACCCAGCGGGTTAAGACAGAAATCGACCGGAGTACCGTCGGCGAGGAACGGCATGTCCTCCATCGGCACCACTTTCGAGATCACACCTTTGTTGCCGTGACGGCCGGCCATCTTGTCGCCCGGCTGCAGCTTGCGCTTCACGGCGATGAAGACTTTGACCATCTTCATCACACCCGGCGGCAGGTCGTCGCCGCGGCGGACCTTCTCGACCTTGTCCTCGAAACGGGCGTCCAGGGCGCGCTTCTGCGCCTCGTACTGCTCGTTCAGGGCCTCGACAACCTGGGCATCTTTTTCGTCTTCCAGCGCCAGCATCCACCACTGGCCGCGGGACAGGGAGTCCAGCAGTTCTTCGGTGATCTCGGCACCGGCGCGGACGCCTTTCGGGCCTTTGACAGCCACTTTGCCCAAGAGCATGCCACGCAGGCGGGCATAGATGTTGCGGTCCAGGATCGCCAGTTCGTCGTCCCGGTCACGGGCCAGACGTTCGACTTCTTCACGCTCGATCTGCAGCGCACGTTCGTCTTTTTCAACGCCGTGGCGGTTGAAGACGCGCACCTCGACCACGGTCCCGTAGTCGCCCGGCTTCACGCGCAGCGAGGTGTCGCGCACGTCAGATGCTTTTTCGCCGAAGATGGCGCGCAGCAGCTTTTCTTCCGGGGTCATCGGGCTTTCGCCCTTGGGCGTGATCTTACCGACCAGAATATCGCCCGGCTCCACATCGGCACCGATGTAGACGATGCCCGCTTCGTCGAGGTTGCGCAGGGCTTCCTCGCCGACGTTGGGGATGTCGCGGGTGATTTCTTCCGGGCCAAGTTTGGTGTCACGGGCGGCGACTTCGAATTCCTCGATGTGAACCGAGGTGAAGACGTCGTCACGCGCGATGCGCTCGGAGATCAGGATGGAGTCTTCGTAGTTGTAGCCGTTCCACGGCATGAACGCGACGACCACGTTTTTGCCCAGAGCCAGTTCGCCCATATCGGTCGACGGACCGTCGGCGATGACTTCGCCCTTGGTCACGGTGTCGCCCACCTTCACCAGCGGACGCTGGTTGATACAGGTGTTCTGGTTCGAACGCTGGAACTTGCGCATCCGGTAGATGTCCACGCCCGCGTCGCCCAGCTCCAGATCGGAGGTGGCACGGATCACGATACGCTGCGCATCAACCTGGTCGATGATACCCGCACGCTTGGCCTGAATGGCCGCGCCGGAGTCGATCGCCACTTTTTCCTCGATGCCGGTGCCGACCAGCGGCGCCTCGGCGCGCAGCAGCGGAACCGCCTGACGTTGCATGTTCGAGCCCATCAGAGCGCGGTTGGCGTCGTCGTTTTCCAGGAACGGGATCAGCGAGGCCGCAACGGAGACCAACTGTTTCGGGCTGACGTCGATCAGGTCAACGCTTTCGCGCGGCGCCAGGGTGTAGTCTCCGGACTGACGGGTCGAGACCAGATCATTGATGAACTTGCCGTTCTCATCCAGCGTCGCGTTGGCCTGCGCCACGGTGTGGCGCATTTCCTCGGTCGCGGACATGTAGTGGACTTCGTCGGTCACCTTCGCCTCGTTCACGACGCGATAGGGTGTCTCGATGAAGCCGTACTTGTTCACACGGGCAAAGGTCGCCAGCGAGTTGATCAGACCGATGTTCGGGCCTTCCGGCGTTTCAATCGGGCACATCCGGCCATAGTGGGTCGGATGAACGTCGCGGACTTCAAAGCCTGCGCGCTCGCGGGTCAGACCGCCGGGGCCAAGCGCCGAGAGACGGCGTTTGTGGGTGACTTCCGACAGCGGGTTGGTCTGGTCCATGAACTGCGACAGCTGCGAGGAGCCGAAGAATTCACGCACAGCCGCCGCAGCGGGTTTGGCGTTGATCAGATCCTGCGGCATCACAGTGTCGATCTCGACCGAGGACATACGTTCCTTGATCGCGCGCTCCATGCGCAGCAGACCGACGCGGTACTGGTTTTCCATCAGCTCGCCGACGGACCGCACGCGGCGGTTGCCGAGGTGGTCGATGTCGTCGATATCGCCGCGGCCGTCCCGCAGATCGACCAGCGCCTTGATACAGGCGACGATGTCTTCCTTGCGCAGAGTGCGCTGGGTGTCTTCGGCGTCCAGTGCCAGGCGCATGTTCATCTTCACGCGGCCAACTGCGGACAGGTCGTAACGCTCGCCATCGAAGAACAGGGTGTCGAACAGCGCCGACGCAGCCTCGACGGTGGGCGGCTCGCCCGGGCGCATCACACGGTAGATGTCCATGAGCGCGGTGTCGCGGGACCGGTTCTTGTCCTGCGCCATTGTGTTGCGCATGTAGGGGCCGACGTTGACGTTGTCGATGTCCAGCACCGGAATGTCGGTGATGCCGGCATCCAGCAGACCTTTCAGCGAGCCGCCGATCAGTTCGCCGTCTTTGTCGTATTCCAGGGTCAGCTCATCACCGGCTTCGACATAGATCGCGCCGTTTTCTTCGTTGATGATGTCCTGGGAGACATATTTGCCGACGATATGCTCGAAGGGCACCAGAAGCTCGGTGATGGTGCCTTCTTCGATCATCTTCTTGACGGCGCGCGGGGTGACCTTCTTGCCGGCTTCGCAGATGATTTCGCCAGTGGCCGCATCGACCAGGTCATAGGTCGGGCGGGTGCCGCGCACACGTTCCGGGAAGAACGGGGTGACCCAGCCGCGGGACTTTTCAAGCTTGAACTGGACGGTGTCGTAATAGGCGCTCATGATGGCGTCCTGGTCCAGGCCCAGGGCGTACAGCAGAGTGGTCACCGGCAGTTTGCGGCGGCGGTCGATACGGGCAAAGACGATGTCTTTGGCGTCGAATTCGAAATCCAGCCAGGAGCCGCGGTACGGGATGATACGGCAGGCGAACAACAGCTTGCCCGAGGAGTGGGTCTTGCCCTTGTCGTGGTCAAAGAACACGCCCGGCGAACGGTGCATCTGGGACACGATCACACGCTCGGTGCCGTTGACGACAAAGGTGCCGTTCGGGGTCATCAGGGGCATGTCGCCCATGAAGACGTCCTGTTCCTTGATGTCTTTTACCGACTTGGCGCCGGTATCTTCGTCCACATCAAAGACGATCAGGCGCAGGGTGACCTTCAGCGGCGCGCTGTAGGTCATGTCGCGCTGCATGCACTCTTCGACGTCGTATTTCGGCTTTTCAAACGCGTATTTGCCGAACTCCAGGACCGAAGTCTCGTTGAAGTCCTTGATCGGGAAAACCGACTGGAACACACCTTTGATGCCTTCGCCGTCCAGCGGCTCGGCTTCATCGCCAGAGCGCAGGAACAGGTCGTAGGAAGATTTCTGCACCTCAATGAGGTTCGGCATCTCCAGCACTTCGCGGATTTTGCCGTAGTATTTGCGTAGACGTTTCTGGCCAAGGAACGATTGAGCCATGTCAGATGTCACCTTTCGAGTTCTCACCGGTCAAGGATGCCGCCGGGCCCCGGCACCTTGCCCATACGAGACAGCGCGTTCGGATCAATTCATGGCCACCGTCCCGAAGGCAGCCTCCCGATCCTTTGAACTCCGCCTGAAAAAACGCCTCCTCAGAGGCCCTTTCTAAGACAGGTTCGGCTGAGCCCGGAAAACTCCGGACCCAGCCAAATTTCCGATGCATCAGAAATGCACCAGGAGCAGGGCTTAGGCCAGCTCGACTTCGGCGCCAGCTGCTTCCAGCTTGGCTTTGACGTCTTCGGCTTCGTCCTTGGACACGCCTTCTTTGATCTTGCCGCCGGCTTCGACCAGTTCTTTGGCTTCTTTCAGGCCCAGACCGGTCAGACCGCGGACTTCTTTGATCACGTTGATCTTGGAAGCGCCGGCGTTCTTCAGAACGACGTCGAATTCGGTCTTTTCTTCTTCAGCAGCTGCGCCGCCGTCGGCCGCGGCCATGACAACTGCGCCGCCAGCTGCGGGCTCGATGCCGTACTCATCCTTCAGGATGGTTTTCAGTTCTTGTGCTTCCAGCAGGGTCAGACCCACGATGCTTTCTGCGAGTGCTTTCAGATCAGCCATTGTATCAGCTCTTTCCGTTTACAGTATGTGTGTTCCAACGTGCAGGCTTTGCCCCACGCCAGTCATTCAGTGCCAACCGCTTACGCAGCTTCCGCCTTCTCTTCGATGGTCGAAAGGATGCTTGCGATGTTGCTTGCAGGTGCGCCAATTGCGCCGGCGATGTTGGAAGCGGGTGCGCCAATGCAGCTTGCGATCTGAGCAATAAGCTCGTCGCGGGACGGCATTTTCGACACGGCTTCGACGCCTGCGCGGTCCAGAGCATTCTCACCCATTGCGCCGCCGAGGATTTCAAACTTTTTGTTATCCTTGGCGAAACCCTCGGCCACTTTTGCAGCGGACACGGGGTCTTCGGAATAGGTCAGAACGGTCATCCCTGTCAGCAGGTCAGACATGCTTTCACACGGCTTTCCCTCGAGGGCGATTTTGGCGAGCCTGTTTTTGGCAACACGCACAGAGCTGTTCGCATCGCTTGCACGCGCGCGCAGATCCTGCATCTCGGCAACTGTCAGACCGGCGTAGTGGGCAACCACTACGACGCCAGAGCTTTCGAAGATCTGGCCGAGTTCCTCGACCACTTTCTCTTTCTGGGCTCTATCCACAGTTCTCTCCAAGTTAGGGATGCTTGTGCACCCCGGCTCATATTTGCCGGTCCAGAAGTCCCGGCGTTCAGGTCCGTTTTACGGGATGAGCCAAATCCGCCCGAGGGAATGAAAACCCTCGATCTTCTTGGTCTGTACCCGTCTCAGGAGGGAGATTAAGGCCCGATCGAAAGGCCGCCCACCATCTTGGACGAAATGAAATAAAGCGCACGACGAATCGCACGCTTTATCTCGTAGCCGTAGTTAGTCGTATTTTACGGGATTTCCAAGGGGGAAACTGGCCGCCTCAGTCAAATTCACTGCGCCGCCAGGCAGACCTGCCCGCGACGGGATTCCATGCAGCCCCTCAGCACACGCGCCTCGCCTGAGGTCAGCGTCATCGCCGCAGTCTTGCCGAACCGGCTGCTGTCCCGGCCAAGCGACGGAAACAGCGACAGCAGTTCACGGCGCTGCGCCCGGTCCAGCGCAGCCACCGATCCCGGCGCCAGAAAGAAGCTTTCGGTCAGCACGCCATTGGACCTTACGATATGATGCCGGTCGAACATGAAGTGGAAGTACCGGATCACGGCCTGCTCACGGATCCCGACTCCCGGAAGCCCGCAGAGATGCTTTGCAGCCACCAGAACATCCGCCTGGCCGAACAGCATCTCCGCTACCGGCAATTCAACATGAACCCGGTGCTGCTGCGACAAGATCAGCTCCCGGTCATTACCAATCGCCCCCGGCGCAAAAACAACCGGCGCAAACGCCCCGGTGCCGCGCACAGATGTCTCAGCGATCCAGCAAATTGGCTGCGCCCCGGAATCTTTGGTCCAGACACGCTGCCCCCGGGAAAGGTCCTCCACCGCAACCGGACCATCGGCGGTATCAATCCACGTCCCCTCGCCAAAGCAAGTGACATAATCGGAATAACGCGACGTGCCGGTGTTCTGGCCACCGGTCTTTACATAGGATTTCCCGGCCTCAAGCGGCAGGTCCGTCGCAAATCCCCAGACATTGGATGTCTGGCCGTCCTGCGAAAAGACGTAGATCCTGATCTGCGGACCGGTAGGGTTTCCGTTTCCGTCAAGTTCGCGCACCAGGATATGCGATTCGGATTCGACCTTGGCACCGTCTGCAACGATGCCGCCGCCATCGGTAATGACGTGATCCGATTCCCTGTCGTCATTGAACCTGTTCCGCCCGCCGCCGGTGTCATTCAGCGTAACCTCGGTTCCGGCGCCGCCGGAATAGGCGAAAACCGTTCCGTTGGGCGTGTCCGAATTATTGATGACCGCACCACCGACAATCGAGCCATTGGAGCTCGACGTAACAACCAGGCTCGAACTGTCCTGAGCAAAGAAACTGCGTAGTGCCATAGGTTGCAATTATGGGTGCTGCCGGGCAGGCACAAGGGTAAACAACCGGTTAAAATGCACCGCACGGCCATTTGAGCGCCCGACCGCCGCCCGGCAAAAGAAAAGGCCCCGGGTGCGTCACCCGGGGCCCATGATCTGGCAATGCTGTCCCGATTACTCGGTGACAGCGTTGTCCACGTCAACTGTGACGCCCGGACCCATGGTCGAGGTCAGGTTGATCTTCTTCATGTAAGCGCCTTTGGCGCCCGACGGACGGGCCTTGGCCACAGCCGAAATGAAGGCGCGGACGTTTTCGACCAGCTTGGCTTCGTCAAACGAGGCTTTGCCGACGCCTGCGTGCACAACGCCGCCTTTTTCCGCCTTGAACTGGACTTCGCCGCCCTTGGCCGCTTCAACAGCTGCCTTGACGTCCATAGTCACAGTGCCGACCTTGGGGTTCGGCATCAGGTTGCGCGGGCCGAGGATCTTACCCAGACGGCCAACGACGGGCATCATGTCCGGGGTTGCGATGCAACGGTCAAAGTCGATGCTGCCGCCCTGGATGGCTTCCATCAGGTCTTCGGCGCCGACGATGTCAGCACCGGCCGCGGTGGCTTCTTCTGCCTTGGGGCCGCGGGCGAACACTGCAACGCGCATGGCTTTGCCGGTGCCGTTCGGCAGGCCGACAACACCGCGGACCATCTGGTCTGCGTGGCGGGTGTCAACACCCAGGCTCATGGCGATTTCGACGGTTTCGTCGAACTTCGCAGTGGCGTTCGCCTTGATCAGGGAAACAGCTTCTTCGACCGACAGGTTATCTTTGCCGACGAGAGCTTCGCGCGCGGCGCGGGTACGTTTACCGAGCTTTGCCATCTTACTTTACCTCGATGCCCATGGAACGGGCAGAGCCCAGGATGATCTGCATTGCCGCGTCGATGTCGTTGGCGTTCAGATCTTTCATCTTGGCTTCGGCGATTTCTTTCACCTGGGCCGCGGTCACGGTGCCTACGGTTTCGCGCGACGGGGTTTTTGCACCCGACTTAACCTTGGCAGCCTTCTTCAGGTAGTAAGACGCGGGCGGCGTCTTGATGTCCATGGTGAAGGACTTGTCCTGATAGTAGGTGATCACGGTCGGGCACGGCGCGCCGGGCTCCATGTCTGCGGTCTTGGCGTTGAACGCCTTGCAGAATTCCATGATGTTGATGCCGCGCTGACCCAGCGCCGGACCAACCGGCGGGCTTGGGTTTGCCTGACCGGCTTTTACTTGCAGCTTCATCGTGCCGACGAGCTTCTTGGCCATTGGCCTTCTCCTTTTCCAACACCCTCCGGACGCGTCCGTTGGGCTGCTTTGCTGTGTGGTCCGGCCTTGGCACCGCGGTGCCGCCGCCTCCCACGCTCGGGGTGCCGGCCAAAGCGGCCGGCGTCACATCAGATCTGCTTGGTGACCTGAGTGAAATCCAGTTCGACCGGGGTTTCCCGGCCAAAGATCGAAACGGTGACCTTCAGCTTCTGGCTGTCCTCGTCGACCTCTTCGACCATGCCGTCGAAATCTTCGAACGGGCCGTCGTTGACTTTGACCTTCTCGCCGATCTCAAAGTGGATCAGCGTCCGCGGCGCCTCGACGCCTTCCTCGACGCGGCCCAGGATACCCTGCACCTCGGCGTCGCGCATCGGCATCGGGCGGCCTTGCGGACCCAGGAAGCCGGTGACGCGGTTGATCGAGGAGATCAGATGATAGCCACGGTCGGACATCTCCATGTGGACCAGCACGTAGCCCGGCATAAACCGGCGCTCGGTCGAGACTTTCTTGCCGCGGCGGATCTCGATCACCTCTTCGGTGGGGACCAGCACTTCGTCGATCTCGTCCTCAAGGCCCTGTTCAGCGACCGAGGTGCGGATTTGCTCTGCGATTTTCTTTTCGAAGTTCGAAAGAACGCTGACCGAATACCACCGTTTCGCCATGAACAATCGTCCTTGTTTTGCCAGGCGGGCCATTGCCGCGCCGCCGCTTTATCATCCCGATGCAGCCCGTAAGCTGCGCTCTCCAACAAAAAGCGGCGTGCAAACCGAATCGCCGCACGCCCGCCTTAATAGTTACGGGTCACCTACCGCCCATTGCCGCCAAGATCAAGGGCGGCACAGCAACACGGGCTTGGAAGCCATCAAACTGCCGCAGGCTTAGCCGAACATCCCCAAAAGCCCCTGCAGGCCATAGCGGATCAGCAGGTCGACCAGTGCAAAGAACACCGCCGTAAGCGCCGCCATGATAAACACCATGACCGTGGTCAGCAGAACCTCGCGCCGGGTCGGCCAAACGACCTTGGACACTTCGGCACGGACTTGCTGAATGAACTGAACTGGATTGATAGTCGCCATACTGGGGGTGTCTCTCTGCTAGCAGTGGTCGCGATTTAACGCCTGCTGCGGGTAAATTCAAGCCCTGCTCCGGCGGCAGAGCGGCTTGGGCCGCGCAGTCAATCCAATTTTAATCCACTTGCTGCAAAACTGTCCCAAGCAGCCCCGGCGCCATGTGCGCGCCGCGCAGGCATATCCCGCGTTTATTGATGAGATTGGATGCCATGACACCAGCATATTCCTTATCCCAGGCCGAACAGCTTGAACGTGATTCCAAACTTGAGGATGCAGTGCTTGCCTATTCCGGCATCCTGGCACGCAACCCGAAGAATACCCGCGCCCTGCAAGCGCTGGACTCCCTGCGCGGCCGCCTGCGTGAACAGCGCGAGCCCTCGCCGGACACCAAAGCAGAACTGGAGACAGCGCTTGCCGCCGGCCGCCACTTTGATGCGGCAGACAGCTGCGGCGCCTTGCTTAAGACGTTCCGCGATTCGCATTTCCTGTGGGATTTTCTGGGCCGCTGCCATCTGGCAGCAGGCCATTTGGACAATGCCGCAACCTGCCTGAACAAGGCCTGCGGTCTGAACCCCCAGGAAGCGGGCACCTATGCCGCGATGGGACGCGTCCATATGGCACGCGGGCAGCATGACAACGCCATGGCGCTGTATCAGAAAGCCCTGAAACTGGATGCCGAATGCCTGCCCGCCCTGCGCAGCATGGCCGAAGCTCTACCGCTGGAGGGCCGCAGCGTCGAGGCCGCCGGCGTTCTGCGCCAGGCGGTTTCCCTTGCCCCTGAAGATGCCTCATTGCATTTCACATTGGCCGGCCTGCTGCAGCAGCTGGGCGCGGCGGCTGAGGCCAAGGAACATTACACCCGTGCCGCCAGCCTGGATCCGCAACTGACCGAAGCGCACTTCCAGCTTGGCCTGCAGCTTAAGGCCGAGGGCCGGTTTGCGGATGCTCTGCCTTGTTTTGACAGAATCCTGCAGATTTCGCCATCCGACGACCGCAGCCGCACCCAGCGGCTGCATGTTCTGGCAGAGCTCAATGATTGGCGGTGGATCCAGGAATACGCGGACTGCCGGCGCCTGCTGGGCTTGCGTGGCAGCGGCTGCGATCCAAGCGTGCTGATGCTGATGGAAGACAACCCGGATCTGCTGCGGGCACGTGCCCAGGCCTATGCCGGCGACGCATTTCCTGTGATAGAGCCGCAAACGGCGGCACCCGTCCGGCAGCGTCCCGCCCGGTTGCGGATAGGATACTTTTTTGCCGGCAGTGATGGAGACGCAATAGCAATCCGGCACGCGGCAATGCTGGCAGCCCACGATAGCACCCGGTTTGAAATCCACGCCTATGCCACCGGCTCCAGGCTCTCGGCAACGACCGCTGCCGAACTGAGCCAAACCGTCTCCTGCTTCAGGCAATTGGACGGAACAGCCGGACAAGAAGCGGCCGTCGCAGTCAAGGCAGACCGTCTGGACATTGCCGTGGATGTCTCAGGCTATACAAACGGCAGCCTGAACCACTTGCTTTCCTGCCGGCTGGCACCGCTGCACATTGCCTGGCCGGGCTATCCCGGCACCATGGGCACCGCCGCCTTTGACTACCTGATCGGCGATCACACCGTGTGCCCGCCCGGCAGCGAACGGTACCACAACGAACACTTGCTGCGCCTGCCGGCAAGCCATCTGGCTGTGACGCCTGCACCGGCCGCAGCAGCGGGCAGTCCGGACCGGGCCGGCTGCGGCCTGCCGGAGTCTGGATTTGTATTCTGCAACTTTGCCGCAGGCAGCCGGATCACCCCGTCGGAATTCGACATCTGGATGCGGCTGTTGAGCGGGGCCAAGGATAGCGTTCTGTGGCTGCAGGATAATGGCGCGCATGCAGTGTCCAACCTGCGCCGGGCTGCGGCAGCGCGCGGCATTGATCCGGACCGGCTCATCTTTGCACCGCCTGCCCCGCCGGCGGAACACCAGGCCCGCCTGCCGCTGGCAGATCTGTTCCTGGACACCTTCACTGTGAATTCCCGCAGCGCCGCCCAGTCAGCCTTGGCTGCCAGGCTGCCGGTGCTCACCTTGCCGGGACAGCAATTCGCCGCCCGCAGTGTCGCAAGCCTGCTGCAGGCCGCCGGGCTGCCGGAACTGATCGCCGCCGGTATAGAAGACTACGAGGCGAAGGCTGCGGGCCTGGCGCAGGATCCGGAGGCCGGCAAGACATTGAAACGCCGCCTCCAGCATGCAGTTTTGCCGGACCCGGCACGCCTGGCACGGCAGGCCGAACAGGCCTATGACGCTGCCTATGACCGGTATTTGCAAGGATCCGCCCCGGAGCACCTGCCGCTGGCCTGACCATGGCAATGGCGCCCGCAACCCAAGCGGGCGGCTTTCCCGAAGGCGTTTCACTGTGCTTCTGGTGATCCGGTGAACTGGCAGGGGCATCAGGGTTCGAACCCGAGACCTACGGTTTTGGAGGCCATATCAAGACGCTGAATTTACGCGGGGAATTTTCCAAACGTGACGTTTAGCAGCCTAAAGGTTTCAATCAGTTAGGACTGTTTTTCCAACTGCCCTAACGCCCTTTTTTTACCGCCGCTTCCATTACCCGTCGATTACTCCCGGCTCATAGCCCAAGAGTTTCAATGCGATCTGCCCGGAAACCACAAGCTTACGGCGATTGGTCCAATCGGAATGCGAATGGTCACCGGACAAGCCAGCAGCCTTGTTCGCCGTCCGCCAAGCGCTCGCCATGTATCTTCCCGCTCTACGTAGAAGTGGACGAAATCTACAATTTGGCTTGCCCTGCTTCGCCAGTGCATTACCAGCATGACCCTGTACAAACGACGAAGACTTCCGTTCACGGTGCAATCAATATGCTTGGGCTTGCCATGAGGTTGAAATGCAAGATTTTACAGGCATCAACGAGCGAGGTTTATGGTGATCCCGATGTTCATCCGCAGCCAGAAAGCTATTGGGGGCGTGTGAATCCGATTTGAGCTACTCCCCAATGTTTGGACAGGTTTTGACGTAGTTTAAGCTACTCTCTGCTCCTGCTGATCGGTTTGGGTTTCTTCTTTTCTCAGCCAATAGACCACGGCTGGGGGTTTGCCGCCAAGGGCGGAGTGTGGGTGTTTCCGGTTGTAGAAATCGATCCATTTCCCAACGCCCGCCTTCGCCTCTGATCCGGTCTCCCAGGCGTGCAGGCAGACGCATTCGTATTTCAACGACCGCCAGAGCCGCTCGACGAAGATGTTATCGAGGAAGCGCCCCTTGCCATCCATCCGCTGCCCGGCAGCGCATGTGTGCATGCGCGAGAGGGGAGATCCGCACGCCGGATCGGCGCAATCTGCTCGTCCAGGCAAAAGATGTGAACTGGCTGCCCTGATCCGTATTCATGATTTCCGGCGGGCCAAACCTGGCGATGGCCTCGTTCAGTGCCTCGACGCAGAAGTCTGCTTCCAGCGTGTTCGAAAGGCGCCAGGCCAGCACCTTTCGGGTGTGCCAATCCATGATCGCCGCCAGATACAGAAAGCCCCTGCGCATTGGCAGATACGTGATGTCGGCACACCACACCTGATTGGGACGCTCCAGGCGTAGACCACGCAACAGATAGGGATAGGTCTTGTGCCCTTTCGCTGCTTTGCTGGTGTTTGGTTTCTGATAGACCGGCATCAAGCCCATCAGCCGCATCAAGCGTCGGATGCGCTTCTCGTTCACAAGGTGCCCGTCGTTTCGGAGGTGCCAAGTCATCTGGCGGACACCAAAGAACGGCGTTTCCAGGAACTGTTCCTCGATCCGGCGCATCAACATCAGGTTCATCGCCGTCTCGCCCTTGGGCGTGTAGTAAAACGACGACCGCGAGATCGACAGCAGCTTGCACTGCTTGCCAATCGACAGGTTGGCATTGGCAGGCTCAACCATCTTGCGCCTCACTTGCCGGTCCACGGCATGAGCTTTCGTGACAAAAAATCGTTGGCGACAGCCAGCTCCCCGATCTTCGCGTGCAGTTCTTTGACCTGCTCCTCGTCGATCTCTGGGGACTTCTTTCCGCCGCGTTCAAACACGCCGGACGCGCCTTCCAGCAGAGCGCGTTTCCAGCTGTGGATCATCGTGGGATGGACGCCGAATTGGCTGGCAAGCTCAGCCGCAGTTCGCTCACCCTTCAAAGCCTCAAGCGCGGCTTTCGCCTTGAACTCGGGCGAGTGGTTCTTCCGTTTCGACATCTCTGATCTCCTCTTCGTCGAAGACCAGCAGACAACAAATCATAGCTTACGTCAGTGTCCGAAATTCAGGGGGTAGCTCGCATCTTCGACTGCCATTGCCAATTCGGGTTTGGGCTGCATGCCTTTCAGGCGGGCACCCCCTATGGCCGGCAGGTGTCTCCTCTCGTCAGGATCGCCCAGGCGATGCGGGCGAGCTTGTTGGCCAACGCGACAGAGACAAGCCGGAATGGCTTTTTCTCCAGCAGGCTGTTGACCCGATCAGTCATCGGTGACGGTGTCCTCTTCGCATGGCGCATCACGGCAGTCGCGCCGACCACCAGCAATCTTCGTAGATATCGGCCGCCCTGCTTCGGGATGCCGCCGAGCCGGGTTTTGCCGCCGGTCGAGCGCTGCTGAGGTGTGAGACCGAGCCAGGCAGCGAACTGCCGGCCCGAGCGGAACTGACCGGGGTCCGTTACAGTGGCAGCAATGGCGGTTGCGGTGATCACGCCGACGCCGACGCCGGGGATGGCCGCGAGCCTGCGGCTGGCTTCGTTTTCGGCATGCCAGCCCCGCAGTTCCCGGTCGAGCATGCTGATCACTTCGGTCAGTTCGGCAAGTCGCCGGATCAGGATTTCAAAGGCTCGGCGGGCATAAGACGGAAGGTCGTTACCGGCGAATGCCCGGTCAGCCAGTTTCACAAGATTGGCGATGCCAGGATTGGCGGCAAGGCCGAATTCGGCCAGATGGGCGCGCAGTGCATTTGCAGCCATCGTGCGCTGACGAACCAGCAGTGAGCGGGTCCGGTGCGCCACGAGAATACCCTGCTGCTCGACCGTTTTCACCGGCACGAAGCGCATGGTTGGACGCTGAACCGCTTCGCAGATCGCTTCCGCATCCAGTGCGTCACCCTTACCGCGCTTGACGTACCCTTTCACAAACGAAGGCGGCATCAGTCGGGCTTCGTGCCCCATGGCGATCAGCGTGCGCGCGCAGTGATGCGCTGTGGCGCAGGCCTCCGCACGGATCAGGCAGGGCGGTGGTTTCGAGAAGAATGGGATCATCCGCTTTCGATGCAGACGCTTCACCAAAACCGTCTTGCTGTTCTCATCTATGCCATGCGCCTGGAAAACGCTCTTGGCCAGGTCAAGCCCTCTCGTTGTGATCTTCACAATGGCCGCTCCTTTTCTGCCGCGAATTGTCGACCTGAGCGTATCTGTCTCAAGTCTCTGTGGCAGGGGCGTCCACATCATCAAGCCGGGGTCTGGGATGGAGACCAGCTTGGCACGAGACCTGATGCCGGACGAGGATTGGGCGTTCTTTGAACACTTCATCCTTTCGGCCCGTGCCCCGAACGGGCGCAAACCCACCAACCACCGCCTTGTTCTTGACGGGATTTTCTGGATCGCCCGGACGGGTGCTCCATGGCGTGACCTGCCGGAAGGGTTTGGCAAGTGGTCGAGCGTCTACCGCCAGTTCCGGCGCTGGACGCTGGCGGGGCTTTGGGAGGAGATACTGGAGGCTCTGAACGAAAGCGGGGCCGTGCCAGACGCCCTGCAAAGGGCAACTTGAACAGCACTTTGATCGACAGACAGAACTGGATCGCCGCGACGGAAAAGACCGCTGGGCGGCCCGGGCGGCCTGCCTGCGGCGCGCGCCAGGTCATGTCCTTGTTCACCCAGATCAGCAGCGAGCCCCGCTTGCACAACGCGGCGTTGCAGCTGGACCAGTTCGTCGTGCGATAGCGGGAGGGGGATGGTTTGCTCATGCGGACCGTGTAAGCGCATGGTTTCCTGATGTGAAACCTCAGAAGTCAGAGTTCTGCAACAACGCCGACCGCAATGCGGAACTTTTGGCTGCCTGAAGGGTTTTACTAACAACAACTCGCAACCGAAAGGACAAGGTATGCTCAATTGGGCTCTCATTTTCCTAGCCGTTGCCATCATTGCCGGCATCTTCGGATTTGGCGGCATCGCTTCGGCCTCCGCTGGGATCGCACAGATCCTGTTCTTTATTTTTCTCGTGCTGTTTGCACTAGCGCTGATCCTGCGCGTAATTCGCGGCGCCTCCCGCTGACGGCCAGTGCGGGCGGCGGCCTGGGGCCGTCGTCCGAATTCGCCAGATTTTCAACCTGGTCCTGACCCGAGAAACTGGTCCGGTTTGAATGCGGAATTTTGGGTGCATTCCTGGCACGAGAGGAGTGTACCGATGCCGAAGAAACGATTCAGCGATGAACAGATTGCCTTTGCGCTGAGGCAGGCGGAAGCAAGCACAACGATTGGCGAGCTCTGCCGTAAGATGGAGAAAAGGTCGTTGGACGTGTCGCGGTTTGATGCCGCTCCTTTGATAGCATTTATTGCAGCAAAGGAGACGAACTATGGGACTGAAACGGACAGAAGAATTCCGGGCCGATGCGGTGCGGATTGCGCTGACGAGCGGGCTGAGCAGGAAGCAAGTGGCCTCTGATTTGGGTGTTGGCCTTTCGACCCTGAACAAGTGGATCACAGCGCATCGCGACACCGAGGTGGTATCCGACAAAGACCTCGACCTTGCCCGAGAGAATGAACGGCTTCGACGGGAGAACCGCATTCTCAAGGAGGAGAGGGAGATCTTAAAAAAGGCAACGCAGTTCTTCGCGGGCCAAAAGCCATGAGGTTCAGGTTCATCGAAGAACACACTGATACCTTCAGCGCCAAGCGGATGTGCAATGTGCTGGATGTCAGTGAGCGCGGTCTACGGGCCTATCGCAGCCGCCCGGCCAGTCAAAGGCAGCGCACTGACATGGTCGTTCTGGCGCATATCAAGGAACAATCTCGCCTCAGCCTGGGCAGTTATGGCCGCCCACGGATGACCGAGGAACTGAAGGAGTTGGGCCTGAACATTGGCCATCGTCGCGTCGGGCGTTTGATGCGTGAGAATGGCATCCGTGTCGAACGATCTAAGAAATACAAGGTGACGACCATTGCCCGGCAGACGATTGCGAAGCAATCAGCCGAGAGGGGGACAGCAACCACGCCTTCAACATCGCACCCAATCTGCTGAACCGGGATTTCTGCGCAGATGCGCCCAATCAGAAATGGGCAGGTGACATAAGTTACGTGTGGACGCGCGAGGGCTGGCTCTACCTGGCGGTGATCCTTGATCTGCATTCCCGGCGGGTGATCGGTTGGGCCATCAGCAATCGGATGAAGCGGGACTTGGCGATCCGGGCGCTGAACATGGCTATAGCCTTCAGATCACCGCCTATGGGCTGCATTCATCATACGGATCGTGGATCGCAATACTGTTCTCATGACTATCAGATAATCCTGCGACAACACGGGTTCAGCGTGTCCCCCTCTCATGCATGTAAACATGCACTGCCGGGGCAGTGGATGAGCGGCAAGGGAAATTGCTACGACAACTCGGCGGTCGAAACGTTCTTCAAAACGATCAAGGCAGAGCTGATCTGGCGAAGGTCGTGGCCAACGCGTAGGGCCGTTGAACTGGCCATCTTCAACTACATCAATGGCTTCTACAATCCGCGACGGCGGCACTCAGCATTGGGCTGGAAAAGCCCCGTCGCATTCGAACGGAAAGTGGCCTAAACGAGCACTTGGAGCGGCACGAAAACGGGACACGTCCACTTTCCTCCTTGTCAGATTTGTCGCCGCTGCAGCTCACGCTGAACAGCAGCCACAAACCTTAGACAGAGCTGTCGCTAATCTTCGCGTTTTGAATGGCCGCTTTTGATTGAGAAAGCGCAACTCGCTCTGCTTCAAGAGACGAAAATCTGCATTGGGCCCCGACAAACAGGGATGGTTCTGTGCGACCACTGTTCCCTACTTTCTAGCCAGACAATCCGCCAACAGATCGAACACCAGTCGTATTCTGAGATTGGTCCTTAGTTCGCGGTGCGCGACGAGCCAGGTTTCTATCTCTATTGGTTCAAAGTCAGGGTAAGCGTCCTCCAGTTCCGGATGTGCCGCACCCACATCTATCGGCAGCACCCCGATTCCCAGCCCTGCGCGCATCAATTCCAGAGCCATGGTCACACTTGCGGTGGAGTAGTTGAAATTGGCTACAGTCAGATTGAGACCGCGCGAGGCCATCATTCCCAGCATGTGCTCGGGGTACTCAGCCCCCACGAATTGCAGCTTTGCAATATCAGCCGGATTGGAAGGGCGGCCAACCGCCTCCAGGTAGTCTGACGACGCAAATAGATGTGCGGTCGTGTCCTTCAGACGTTTGGCAAAAAGGTTTTCATCCTGCGGGCGGGAGTGCCGGATCGCAATGTCCGCCTCTCGTCGTCGCAGGTCGCTTATCTCATTGGACGCGATAATCTCGATTTGAAGGTCTGGTGCCTGGGCCTGAAGCTTCTTGAGTATCTCCGGAAGATAGAAAGTCGCCATTCCATTGGTGCAGGCGATGGCCACATGCCCCGTCACTGCCTCGGACTGGCCGGTCGCCGCTATTGCGATACGGTTCGCAGCCTCGCCCATGCTCCGGAAATGCTCAAGCAATTGCGTCCCTGCCTGGGTCAACAGCAGCGCGCGTGATGTCCTCTCAAACAGTGTCACGCCCAACGAGTCTTCGAGCGCGGCGACCTGTCGGCTGAGCGTGGGTTGCGTCAGCCCAAGCGCCCGCGCGGCAGCAGACAGCGATCCCTCCTCAGCGGTGGCAAGAAATGCCCGCGCCTGGTTCCAGTCAAAAGCTGATCTTTGCCACTCCATGATTTGCGTATACCAGAACTACGGATATATGCAATTTTGTTGCCCCGCAGTGGTCGCTAGAAGGCTGTGAGCAAATCACGCGAGGAACTTTGTCCCAATGCACATCCGCACGCAGCCCGTTGATGCATCGATTGATCCAAAAGACCAATACACAATCCCCATGATCGCGCACCGGTTCGGGTCGTGGCAGATTGCGATCAGTCGGAAGCCAAGGGCCAAGGACGACCTGGCCAGACACTACGATGCTGCGTCACGCAACTGGCAACACATAACACGACGGTACGGGCTTGCAGCGGCATACCGAAAATCGCTGGTCGCATCCGGCGTGGGGACAGCGCTTGGACAGATCGGTTCGCGGGCAGAGGTGTTGGATTGCGGAATCGGAACCGGCGCTCTTGCGATTGCACTGAGCAGCATTCTCACTGATCCTCCCAGAGTGCACGGCATTGATGTGTCGCCTGAGATGCTGGCCTTGTGTGCCGTTGAGATGCGACGGGCAGGTTTGACGCCGGATCTGCGCCGGGCAGATGTTCTTTCGATACCGTTTGCCGATGCGTCCTTTGACCTCGTGATGGCCGCGCATGTGATCGAGCATTTACCGGAACCTCAACATGCGCTGAGAGAAATGGTTCGTGTTCTCAAGCCAGGCGGCATGCTCTTTGTTTGCATGGTGCGGCGATCCGGCTTTGGCGCACTCGTCCAGATGCGGTGGCGGACCTGGGCGATATCGGAACCGCAGGGCATCGCTTGGCTGCAGGCATGCCATCTGGAAAACATCGGGTCCCAGCCTGTTCATCTGGGCTACTTCGCCGGCCAAGCCAGCACCGCATTCTGGGCGCGCCGCGCTGGCGAACCGGAGCAGGCTACTGAAATCGATCCCGCAATCACAAATCGGGAGTTGGTTTCTTGAAAGTTCTGCGAAAGTCTGAGTGGGCGATCCTACTCTTCATCGTTGCCTATTCGTTCTTACCAGCATTTGGTGGCTTGTTCCGCGTGCTCGAATTGGCGGGTGGCCCCGCCATCATTCCCGCAAATCAGCGGGCGTCGGCAATGCCCTTCCCAATCATCCTGCACATTCTTAGCAGCTTTCTGTTCCTTTTACTTGGCGCAACCCAGTTCCTGCCAAGCATCAGGCAGACGCATCCGACAGCCCACCGAGTTTTCGGTCGAATTGTTGCAGTGGCAGGGTGTCTTTCGGCAGGAAGTGGGATGTGGATGACGCACTTCTATGACTTTCCGGCTAGCCTTCAGGGAAGCTTGCTCTATTGGGTGCGGATCACTCTCGGCCTGCTGGTGATCGCATTCATCCTCTGGGCTGTTCTTTCAATCCGATCGTGCAATATCTTTCAGCATAGCGCTCTTATGTTGCGCGCCTATGCGATCGGCCAAGGTGCATCGACACAGGCGTTCATCGGCATTGGGTGGATGATCCTATATGGGACAGAAGCGACAGGGCCGCTACGGGATGCCCAATTGGGATCTGCCTGGGCAATTAACCTACTGATCGCCGAGGCCTTGATTTGGGCGACATTGGCACCAAAGCAGCCGGCCGCGGCACGTAACTTGCAAGAGAAGCCACTCAGAGTAGGGCACTAAGATGATCGGCTATGTGACAATTGGAACCAATAACCTGGACAGAGCGATCGAATTCTACGACGCATTGCTGGCGACCATCAGAATTCAGAGACTCTGGCGGCATGGGGATATGGCGGCGTGGGGGCCCTCGCGGAGCGAGACAGCGCTATGTTTGGCGCGCCCTTTTGACGGGCTGAAAGCGGGCACCGGCAATGGTGTCATGGTCGCACTCAAGGTCGAAAACGAACAGCAAGTCGGTGCCCTCCATTCCAAGGCCATCGAGCTTGGCGGCAGGAACGAAGGCAGCCCGGGACCACGCGGCGAGCACGGAGTTTACGCCAGTTACTTTCGCGACTTGGACGGAAACAAATTGAACGCCTACATCCCCGCGCAAGGCTAATTCTATTTTGATAAGCTGACGTTCATTGCTGGCGCAGCATTTTTGACTTTGGGCTCTTTTGGCATCTTCGCTGCCTACCGCATGAACGTTCGTTTTCTGGGTTTGGGTCAGAAATCTGACAAGAAGGTCAGCTTTGCTTGGCATTCGACAAAATCCTGTCAAACGTCAGGCAAAACTGACCCGATGATGACTGTTTTTAAGGACAAATTGCCTGCACCTGCCAAGCATTTCCACCCCAATTGTCAAGCATTTCTGACCCAAGCCAAGCCGTTTTTCGCTGCAAACGCAGCCAAGGCGCCATCCTGTGTCCTCTTTGCGCAGGCAGCTGACGTTGCTGCTTCATGCAGTGGACGGCAGGTTCGAGCCCACTGCTGCCATCGGCCACTTGATTGCCTCTCGCATGCGCAGCAGGTTATTAACAGCGCTAAGCGGCCCTTCACGGTCTAGCTCATGAAAAATCGAAGTGCAGACAAAGCTGCCATTGAATTCATGCTGATTTCTGCGACGGTCAAGCAATTAACCAAGGTAAGCCTAAATGTTCCTTCCCGGAAAGTTCTACTTATTGGCTACATCCAGCCTGTTTGCAGCTTCGGTCGCCAATGCCGCCGACCAACAGGACCTCGGCGGCTTCATGCTGGGAGGTTCGTTTGAAGCGGCACAACAGCACGCGCTCGAACAAGAATGGAAGCTCGTGCCTCTTTCGGACAACTTGCCGGGGCAGTGGGTTGTTGAGGAGGCGAACCTATCCCTGTTTGTTTGCAACGGAATAGTCGCTTCAGTCTCAGAACAATTGGAAGGCTACCTAGAGGAGTTTGCGGCACTCGTTTTTTCGATGCAGCTTGAATTTGGCAAACCCGACATTCAGATCCTAAGCTTACCTTCCGGCATAGGAACCGTATCAACGATAGATGCCCGTTTCGACACAGATAATGGTGGAGCCACGGTTCAGCTTCAAAGTATTGGTGAAAAACGAACTTTTTCGATAAGCCACCGGATCGAAATTGAATGCAACTGAAGGCCAGAGGCACCTCCCGTGGAAAGGTGATAATTGGCTCGAAGCGCAAGTTTGTGCCCTCCGCAGCAGACGGCCAGAACGAGCCCTTTGCGGACACTGACCACCATGCGGGCCCTCGCGGCTGCAGCAAGCCGCGAATGGCGTTTAGCGGTCGTACAGGACAAGGCCGCGAAGAGACAGCAGACGGTCAGGCTGTCGTTCGCTGCGGAGGCGGCGATGTGCCCGTTACGACGCCTGTCGACGTCTGAAAGCTTGAAAGCGGACACATAATCGATCGACCTCGCCTCAAAGTAACGCTACTTGGGATGTATTGACTCAAGGTTGCGCCCGTGTGTCTTGGCTGCGCGTGTTTTTTTGCGCAGGCTGGTTGGCTTGAATCCTTTTGCAAAGGCATTTATCTGGATTTCACAAGCGCAGCGGAATTTTAACTTCTATTTAACAAAGGATTAAGACCTATGCCTGGTTACAAAAATACAACCCCTGCCAATGGCGAAATTTTCTCAGGTATTTTGTGGGGGACCGAATGGGATGCGGGGTCTCTTACCTATTCGCTGCAAGTAACCGAAGGCGACTACGGTTACGCATTTCCTGATCTGGACCTTTTCGATGGTTTTTCGGAATTTAATTCCGCTCAGCGCGCTGCAGTCAAATTTGCGCTGGAACAGCAGGATGGCAACTCGGCGAACAACGGCTTTTCGGTGGAAGGGTTTACCAATCTGAGTTTTTCCGAGAACACCTCAGGCAATGGCGACCTTCGGTTTGCTAGCAGTTCCTCCCAGGATTTTGTCCAGCCTGGTGGGGGGACTATTCTTGGACTGGGATTCGCGCCTGGATCCCGGTCGGGATTGGAAATGGAGGGAGATAGCTGGTATTATGCACCAGCAGTTACCACAAACGGGGGCAGGCAGTCTTGGCCGCTGGGTTATCTTGCATGAAATTGGCCACACATTAGGTTTGTCGCATCCGCATCACAATTCGAATGATTTTGGGGAATTGTCTGCTCAGTATGACCATTTTGAATATACGGTCATGAGCTACAATAGCTATGAAGGATCGTCAGGCTTCGGCAGCGTGAGCGGCTGGAATTTTCCGCAGACCTACATGATGCTGGATATCGCCGCGCTGCAGCATATGTATGGCGCAGATTACACCACCAACAGCGGCAACACGGTCTACAAGTGGAACCCCAACTCCGGCGATACGCTGGTCAATGGCAGTGTCGCGATTGACGCAGGCGGCAATAAGATCTTTGCCACGATCTGGGACGGCGGCGGCGTCGATACCTATGATCTCTCGGCTTACTCCAGCAACCTGAGCATTGATCTGAACCCGGGTGAATCCTCCAGCTTCAGCTCGTCGCAAACCGCCAGCCTGGGGAATGGAAATTTAGCCAGCGGCAATATCTACAACGCATTGCTCCATGAAGGTGATGAACGCTCGCTGATCGAAAACGCCATTGGCGGCTCCGGCAACGATTTGATCACCGGCAATGACGCCGGTAACGAGCTGCGCGGCGGCAACGGCAATGACACGCTGAAAGGAGCTGGCGGCGATGATCTCCTTTTGGGAAACCAGGGCGAGGACAGCCTGCGCGGCGGCAACGGCAATGACACTTTGAACGGCGGCTGGGATAACGATACGTTGAAGGGCGGGGACGGCGGCGATGAATTGCTGGGGGGCCTTGGCGATGACAAGCTCTTTGGCGAGGAAGGGAACGACAGCCTGACGGGCGGCAGCGGCACGGACACGCTTTATGGCGGCGCCAATGGCGATACGCTGGACGGCGGCAATGGCGGGGACTTGCTGATCGGCGGCGAGGGCAACGATGTGTATTGGGTGAACTCAGGCGCTGACACCGTGAGAGAAACCAGCGGCGAGGGGCAGGATCTTGTCAATAGTTCCGTCAGCTTTGATATGCGGGACCACAGTCAGCATATCGAGGACCTGGTTTTGACGGGTACGGGCAATGTTGATGGCCGGGGCAACGGCAAGAACAACGAATTGACCGGAAATGACGGCAACAATGATCTGAACGGGGGATCGGGCAATGACAGCATCTTTGCCGGAGATGGTGATGATACGGTGTCCGGTGGCAATCAGGGGGACTACATCAAAGGGAATGAAGGGAACGACATTCTTGACGGGGACGGCGGCAACGACATTCTGATAGGCGGATATGGTAACGACACACTGTCGGGCGGAAGCAGCAACGACGAGCTCATTGGCAGTGTCGGCAATGACAGCCTGCTTGGCGGCGGCGGTGCGGACACCCTGTCCGGCGGCGGCAACAACGATTATCTCCGGGGCGGTGACGGCAGCGACATTCTGACCGGTGGCGGCGGCAGTGACACCTTCGAATTCAAGAAGGGCAACGATAGCGTGCAGGTTACTGACTTTGGCAACGGTAATGACACGCTGGTCCTGAGCAGCTTCGGGTTCTCGTCCGAGCAGGATGCGCTGAGCCATGCCCGCGAGGTGTCGGGAGATGTGTTGTTTGATTTCGGCAATGGCGACAACCTCACACTGCTGGACTTGCAGTTGCAGGACCTGAACGGCAATATCAGCATTCTATAAGTGCTGACATGAATAGTGGCCGGGCCAACGCATGCGAATTAGGCGTTAGGCCCGGTTCAGGCGGCCATGCAATGGGGTTCCCTTGGGATTGCAGCAGTCCAAAGAAATCAATGTGTGACCGCAATTTCAGTTCCAGCAACATATCCAAGAATTGTTAATGAATACACCTCAAGGGGGGGGGAGGAGGAGAGCAACTCAATAGTGTGTTAGGTCATGTTGACAAAAGGCGGAACCATAGGCGGATTGACGTGATGTCGATGAAACCCAGAAAACTCTCAGCAGTTTTGTCATAACGGGTTGCGACACGGCGCGCGTTCTTGAGCTTGTTGAAGCACCGTTCGACCATATTGCGCAGCCGGTAAAGCGTATGATCTGTAGTGGTTCCGATGTGATCTGACAGTTGGCCGTTTTTCCGGCGGCGTCTGTCAGGTCAAGTTTGGTTCAGGAACTTTTCCTTCCAGATTTCTTTGCCCTCGATCATGGTCTGAAACGGCGTTCTGCCGCAACACATTTTGCCCTGATGAGTGCGCTCGTGGTTGTAGTGGTGCAGCCATTCGTCCAGATCGGCCTGCAAGGCTTCGATGCTGTCGTAGAGCTTCTTGCGGAACGCGACCTGATAAAACTCCTGCAACACCGTCTTGTGAAACCGTTCGCAGATGCCATTGGTCTGCGGTGATTTCACCTTGGTTTTGGTGTGGTCGATATCGTTGATCGCCAGGAAGAGCTGGAAATCGTGTTTGTCGACGCGCCCGCAGTATTCCGTCCCGCGACTGTCATGATCCGCAGCACCGGCAGGTCGTGCTCGTCATGGAATGGCAGCACTCGGTCATTGAGCAGGTCGGCTGCGGTGATCGGTGTTTTGGTGGTGTAGAGCTTGGCATGCGCCACCTTGCAATAGGTGTCCACGTAAGTCTGCTGATAGACCCGCCCGACGCCCTTGAGGGTGCCGACATAAAACGTGTCCTGTGATCCCAGATAGCCGGGATGGGCTGTTTCCACCTCGCCGCAGGCTTCATCGTCGAGCTTCTTCTTCTCCAGCGCCTGCACCTGGGCCTCGGTCAGGATCATGCCGTCCTCGGCCACCTTGGCTTCCAACGCCCTCAGCCGGGCCTTGAAGTTCGCCAGATCGTGCCGCAGCCAGATCGACCGGACACCCGAGGGTGAGACGAAGACACCCAGCTTACGCAACTCGTTCGAAGTGCGGGCCTGACCGTAGGCCGGGAAATCAGTGGCGGATTTGATGACGGCCTGCTCGGTCGCGTCGTCCACCCGGTTTGCCAGATTGGGCTTGCGCCGGGTGCGCTCAAACAGCGCTTCCACGCCGCCTTCTTCAACGGCTGACTTGTAGCGATAGAAAGTATCCCGGCTATAGCCCATCACCTGACAGGCTTTCGAGACATTCCCCAGTTCCTCGGCCAGATTCAGCAGGCCGGTTTTGTGTTTGATGATCTTGTCGGTAGTATTCAACATCGTGGTTTCCTCGTTTCGATGGTTTGGTTGGCACCACCATCAAAACGGACAACCATCTCCCTTCAAGGGAACCACCGCCCCCAATCCAATTTGAAAAAATGGGGGCGGTGTCAGATCACATCGAGACTAATTCATATGATCCACTCCAACACGCATCTTGCGGGTCTTTCGCATCGGGATTTGCGGCTGGATAATGCGCTCGTTCATGTTTTCCCGAATGCGATCAGCGTCATATCCACGATCTGCCAGCAGCACTTTCGGCTCGGGCAGGTTGTCAGCCATGACAAGATCAAAGCCAAGGTAATCTGACGTTTGCCCCGGCGTGATCTCGGTTCTCATTGGCAACCCGTGCGCGTTGACGCAGAGGTGGATCTTGGTCGAAAACCCACCTCTTGAGCGGCCAAAACCCTGTTCCGGAGTCCCCCTTTTGCGCCAGCGGCTTGGTGGTGCGCGCGGATCACGGTGCTATCAACCATTTGCAGGGCGTCGGGGACGGCTCTGCTCTGGTTCAGGGCATCCAGGATATCCTCCCAAAGCCCTGCCAGGGTCCAGCGCCTGAACTGGCGGTAAACGCTGGACCATTTGCCGAACTCCTCAGGTAGGTCCCGCCACGGGGACCCGGTTCTGGATATCCAGAAAATCCCATCCAGAACAAGGCGGTGGTTGGCCGGTTTGCGCCCGTTTGCAGCGCGGATAGCGAGGATGAAGTGTTCAAAAAACGCCCATTCCTCATCCGTCATCAGATCTCGTGCCAAGCTGGTCTCCATCGAAGATACCAGCTTGAATCACGCCTGCGGTGCGTTGTGAATCCCTTTTGTCAACACCGCCTAGTTAGACACGGTTACGTTTTAGGAAAAACGATGAGCGGTACTAGAAAGTGCCGCTCCTCTCCGTTCTCAGTCACGGTCTGGACGAAGCTGCCTTTCTTTTCCACAAGGAAACTCACGTGATTGTTCTCACCCAACCACTCTTCATAGCCCTTGATTGCTGGACCGCCCAAGTTGATCGCAAACTCATGACCATAATACGAAAATACAAAATAAGTTTCAGGTGTTCCGGTCAGGAGTAAATCGTAGCCAAACCCAAACCGGACCCATTCTCTGGTATCAGGATGCTCCATCAACGTCTCTTCGGGGAAGTAAGCTCGATAGTGGAAGGGCCATTCATCAAAATTATGACCATATCGAGCCCATTCACGGACCCGGTCATAGTGTTCGCCAGAAATGATGTCATACGCTTCTTGCTCGCCGACGGTGCAGCAAAAGCGCTCAAACAAGGCCTCGAATGCCATTTTCGCCAAAAACCTAGACATCTCTTTCTGGGGAGGGTCGACATCCATCGGAAACACCAGAAGGTTCTGACGAACGAACATAGCATCCAATCTTTTGAGACGCTCGTATTCAGCGGTTTGGCTCTCTTTGACAGCAAAGAATTCAAGCCGTTCGGTCTTCTTGTTAAGGCGCATTCCGACTTCGATGTCAGTATTGTGCGCGAAACCCCTCACAAAAGGCGTTTTCCCTCGCTTAGTCGGCACCATGTACTTCGCACGCAAGTTTTGGAAGGAAATGTGACTTAATACAGGTCCTTCGACTTTGGTGGCGAAATAGTTATTGCAGGGATCGCAAACAGCGCCCTTAGGGAGGACGCGCCGACCAGAAATATTGCCCATGGACTCAGGAACAATGTGCTCGACACTGCGAAACGGACCAACAGTTTTCTTGCAAAAAATGCACTTTCCCAACTCGGAAGACTCGGACTTTGTCAATTTCTTCCGCTTCGCAGTGGTTTAGTTCGTGACAGACCCGCAGCTCGGATCGTTGCTTCATTACGCATCCACGCATCATTGACCAAATCTTGCCACTGGATGACTTCAATTGTTGAACCCTTGAAATCGTTATCTAGGCTTCGAATCCGGCCCTCACCGTTTGCCGTAGTCGTCCAACCACCAAGTTGATCCTCAAGGTCGCCAACAATGTCGGCGACGACGTAAACATAGAATAGACAGTCGCTTGCAATTCGGACCTTCTGACGGTTGAAAGCTTCAATCTGGCCACCCTTCAATTGCCGGAGGTACTTGGTAATCTGTTGCTCGATTTGGTCCTCGACTTTTCCGTATTGACGCCGACCTGGCCGCTTGAACTCTACAATCATCACTTTCCTAAGCGGTTCAGACACATCGACTTCGGCGTCTTCATCATTGGGATCGACGACACCTAACCCATGTGCAAGGTTCCAAACGAACAAGTCTGGGCGCGCATCGCTTTCGGAATTCGCCAACGTTTGAGCAAGCCTTTGATCTGATGAAAACGAGCGCGTGAAAGCCAACCTTTCGTCAACAATCCAAAGATCATGTGCCGTGGACTCGACCTGTGAGGGATCCTCTCCATTGACTCGCATCGGTACTATGAATGAATGCAATGTACTTTCGAGGTGATAATCCTCTTGTTTGTCCCCTCGTGCCCGAATGCGTGTGATAAGCTTCTCAAGCAGCTCTAAAACCAATTTTCGCCGCACCACATGCTGCGCAAGAGCCAGTCGTTCTGAATCTTGTAGTTCTCGTGTCGCCGTAGCAAGCGTATCTGCAAAGCTCTCAGAGATCTCATCCTCTTGCTCTAGCAGGCCAATTACCCTCTCTAAATCGTTTTGCCTTTTTTCATCGCGCCTAATTTGATACTTCACGAGGCCTGTCGCGAACTCTTCAGGGGACCGGGCTGCGAACGGAACTCGCCCTAGCTGCGTGTCGTCGTCGGCAAAGCCATAAATGGGGTAGCGTTGAACAAAGTTTTGATAGTCTTTCTTCCGAGCCTTTTCGAACTCCTTTATCTGCTCTGAAATAAAATTTTCTTTCACAAAGTCTGCGCAAAAACGGCAAAGTTCTTGAAGTTTGGATTCTTTCAAGTTGAAAGCTGTGCGCCCTTCATTGACGTGCCGATCGAGGTAGGGACCGGAAACACAGCCATGGAAAACGAGATCTTCATCATCTTCACGGCTGACTCTAAGCACGCCGAGAAGCTTGTCGATTTTCCTCGGCTCTACAGTTCGTCCATGCGCTAGAAGGTGAAGCTGATGGGTTCCATCCAGACCTGTGCTCGCTTCAGCCCTGCAAGTGTAGCCAGTAACACTCAGAGTACCGAACTCGTCGTGCTCCACAGTATCTCCCTGGTATGCCTTGCCCACAACCAGATCAGACACAGCTTCTGGATATTTCGTTAACTCTCCATCAAGATCGACAATGACCTCGGCACCGTTCCCGACCAAAAAATCGGAAATGAAATGGGCACTGAAATAGCGTAGGAAAGTGTCCTTTCTTTTGGGGAACTGCTTCCTATAACTCTCGGCACGCAAGCCAGAGAAAATGACGACAGTACCAAGGCCACTTGGAGCTTCGGGAAGGTCATCTGGCGAAGCATCTTGAATTTGCTCTTCGTTGGAAAGCTTAAACCGAAAGGACCGTGTCTGTGGACCCGATTCTGACAAGAAACGGCTCGACACCTCCGCGTTCGAAAAGGCATCTAGCCAGTAGAGTCGTCCAACTCCCTTTCCACCTTTCTCGCTTTTGAAATCTGTATCAACTTCGCAAAATGCCCTAAAACGCACATCGTCGAGGCCTATTCCATCGTCACTTACAACAATCTGGATTTTGTCCATGCTTGAGAGATCGCGATCTGTCACTCGAACTTGGCCGCGATGTCCGGCTTCCGTTTCGGCCCTGTCATCTATTGCAAAGAACGCATTACTCACTGCCTAAGGAGGGGGATCAGCCCCTGTGCCGGAGACGAAGGCTTCGGGAGCTTGCGAACGCGGTTTTCAATATTTGGGGAAAGCGTTGTCAAATCAAAACCTCATTAACGTTATGGTTGTGGAAGCTAGTATGAGACAGTCGAGTAAGCAACGTGCTTGTGATAGATGACAATCACTCGACAAAAGGAGGATCGCCGAGTGCCAGATCAATTTTCGCCGAGTCCGGGTCTTGCGAACTTTGGGGTCCAGCCGAGAGATCCCGGCTACATTTATCTTCTTGGCGCAGGTTCCCGGTTAAAAATTGGGCGCTCTGTCAACAGAGTGACTCGGATTAAGCAAGCTAAAACTTGGCTGCCCGAATGTGAGGTGATCGGCGTTAAACCATTCTGGAACCACAAAAATGTTGAAAAGTACTTGCAGCTTGGAATGGATCGATTTTGGGTCACAGGAGAATGGTACGAGTTTGAAGGCGACGAATTCGAAGATCTGTTTTTGACAGAGTTTAGGGCTTTTAGTGAGCAGGACATCAATAGGAACTCGATCGACTTCATCTATTTCATGAATTCGACCGGGATGAGCGAGTTAACACTCGAGTACTCGACACGAAAATTATCAAAGCTTGGCTTCCAACGAGAAGAAACCTCCCACTCGTCGCATCGCATCCCGTTGGTTGAAGGCAATTCTCAAGAAAGCGAACCGTAAATCTACGTTGGCACCCATGCGACACCCAGCGCGCTGATGTAGCTGCGAGCCAGATTTTCACATTCATCAAAGCATTGTTTCTGCTGAATTAAATGGTGCCCGGGGGCGGAATCGAACCACCGACACGAGGATTTTCAATCCACTGCTCTACCCCTGAGCTACCCGGGCACGGGAAGGCTGTTCGCCTTGGGTGAGGGCCTTCTATGACGAGCGCGCGGCGGTGTCCAGAGGGTTTTTCAAAGAAAAGCGCTAATGGCGGGTTTGCTGCGGATTTTCTTTCGGCGCCTGCGCGCGGCCAGCTTCTTCCAGAGCGTTTTCAATGTCTTCCAGGTCCTGGCTGGGCACTGAATAGGCACCGGTCAGCCATTTCCCGAGGTCGATATCAGCACAGCGCTTGGAACAGAAAGGCCGGTGTGTCTTCTGCATTTCCCCGCCGCAGATCGGGCAGCTCATTTCAGCACCTCATTCAGGGCAATGC